>NZ_CP090419.1:1798333-2106666 GCF_032716425.1 Pseudoalteromonas sp. N1230-9 | reverse complement strand
AGCCCAATAATGTTTATAAAATGCCCGTGTATACGGGCTTTTTTATGTTTTGCAATTGGTTACTGGTAATTTATACAGTGCTCTGGCATTATTAAGGCTATTGAATAAAGAAAATAAATGGGTCAGTTAGTTGGCAATTATTTTAGGAATTGATCCTGGTTCACGTTTAACAGGTTATGGCGTAATAGCACACCAAGGCGCTAAATTTACTTATTTAGGGAGTGGTTGTATTAAGCTAGCTGAACATGATTTTCCTGTGCGATTAAAAATGATTTATCAAGGGATCAGTCAGTTAGTTGAGCAATTTTCGCCCGATAGTTTTGCTATCGAAAAAGTATTTATGGCTCACAATCCAGATTCAGCTCTTAAATTAGGCCAAGCTCGTGGTGCGGCTATTGTTGGTGCATCTATGGCTGAACTTCCTGTATTTGAATATTCGGCACGACAAATAAAGCAAGCGGTGGTTGGCAATGGTGGTGCCGACAAATCACAAGTACAGCACATGGTTAAAAATATTTTAAAATTACCAGGCACACCACAAGCCGATGCGGCTGATGCATTGGCTATTGCTATTTGTCATGCTCACTCAGAACAAAATTTAATAAAACTTGCGGGCAGTGCGAGCAAGACCGTAAGAGGACGATTAAGGAAGTAATATGATAGGCCGATTGAATGGTTTGCTAGTTGAAAAGCAGCCGCCTGAAATTTTAATTGAAGTAAGCGGCGTAGGTTACGAAGTACAGATGCCGATGACCTGCTTTTATGACCTCCCTGCGGTTGGTGAGCAAGCTATTATATACACTCACTTTGTGGTGCGTGAAGATGCGCAGTTGTTATTTGGTTTCAATAACAAAACAGAGCGTGCGTTATTTCGAGAGCTTCTAAAAGCCAATGGTGTGGGTCCAAAGTTGGGTCTTGCTATTTTGTCGGGTATGTCTGCACAGCAGTTTGTGACATGTGTAAATAACGAAGATGCAACAACGCTTGTTAAACTCCCTGGTGTGGGTAAAAAAACAGCAGAGCGTTTAGTGCTTGAAATGAAAGATAGGCTAAAAGATTGGGGTAATGACTTATTCACGCCATTTAGCGATAATGCCATTATTGAGCCTACAAGTAATGATACGCTTGTAGCCAACAACGCAGCAGATGATGCTGTGTCAGCACTTATTGCCCTTGGTTATAAACTGCCACAAGCGCAAAAAGCAGTAAAAGCGGTAAATAAACCAGATATGACGACTGAGGTTCTTATAAAAGAAGCTCTAAAATCGATGTTGTGAGTAAACCATGATTGAAGCAGATCGCTTAATAGATGCCAGTGAGCAAAGTAATGAAGACAGTGTTGATCGAGCCATACGACCAAAACTATTAAACGATTACACAGGTCAGCCACATGTTAAGCAACAAATGGAAATTTTCATCGAAGCTGCTCGTCATCGTGGTGAAGCGCTCGATCATTTATTGATTTTTGGCCCGCCAGGTCTTGGTAAAACCACACTTGCAAATATTGTTGCCAACGAATTGAACGTTAATATTAAAACGACTTCTGGTCCTGTGCTTGAAAAAGCAGGTGATTTAGCTGCATTGTTAACGAACCTTGAAGAAGGTGACGTACTCTTTATTGACGAAATACATCGTTTAAGCCCACAAGTCGAAGAAATCCTTTATCCTGCGATGGAAGATTATCAACTCGATATTATGATTGGGGAAGGTCCAGCAGCACGTTCAATCAAACTCGACTTGCCGCCATTTACTTTAATTGGTGCAACAACACGTGCAGGGTCTTTAACGTCACCACTTCGAGACCGTTTCGGTATTGTGCAGCGTTTAGAGTTTTATTCAGTTGAAGATTTATCAAAAATTGTAGCGCGTTCAGCACAATTTTTAGATTTAACCATGTGCGATGAAGGCGCAGCTGAAATCGCTAAACGTTCACGTGGTACACCACGTATTGCAAATAGGTTGTTACGTCGTGTACGAGATTACACTCAAGTGAAATCTGACGGCAAGGTTAACGCCAATGTGGCAGAACAAGCGCTCGATATGATTGATGTAGATAAAAGCGGGTTTGATTATATGGACCGTAAATACTTGCTTGCTATTATCGAAAAATTTATGGGTGGCCCAGTTGGGCTTGATAATTTAGCGGCGGCCATTGGCGAAGAAAAAGAAACCATAGAAGATGTGATTGAGCCGTTTCTAATTCAGCAAGGTTTTATACAACGTACTCCTCGTGGAAGATTGGTGTCCGATATAGCCTATCTTCATTTTGGACTGACCCCAGACAAATAAAAACTCAGCCTCGCATATGCGGGGTTTTTTAATCTTGAAACAAATCTAAAAGGGGCAGTGAACATTATACCAATCCGCAATAATACTTAATCATTTTGAGGGATTAAACCTGTCGCTACCGGCGTTAAAAATTTCTAATTTAGAACAACTAAAGAACGAAATTTTTGCCTTGCGATCAACGAGGTTTTATTGCCTCAAAATAGACCACTTAATTAAGCGAATTGGTATTAGCCCTCTATATTGCTAACGCAAATTATTTTAGATGGAGAATCTAACAAGCATCATACCTTCCTGCTATTTAATTCACATACAGTTAAGCTAATTTTCGGTAATGTCTTTTCGTTTTGTGTAGGCAAAAAAAAGCCCGCATAATGATGCGGGCAAACAACAAGTTGAAGGAAGTAATTCAGGGAACTACAGCCAGCTTAAAAAGGTTTTATCCAAGTTAAGCTAACTAGGCAATACGAAATAATCATATTGCAAAAAACGGAGCTTAATGAAAGAAGCTTTCAAAGGTTGTTAGCTCGGTATGTGGGTATAATACGTAACAGTGAGTTTTTCTTCAAACTAGAAAAATTTTATTTTCAGATAAAAAAAACTAATAGCAGCATTATTTTCTATTGTTTTCTTTTTGTTCGCTTGTTCATTGTTGGTTTTGTAAGTTTATGAATAAAAAGATTTTTATAATTAACGCTCATTTTGTTCAGGATTAGTTTAAGTATTCTGTGCTAGCTTGGTGAATAGTGTTTTGGGTGTTTATGCGCATTATGTGAATAAACGCCGTGTTTTACCAAGTTTAGCTATATTTTTAAGCACCGTGTAGATGCATTTTAGTTTTAAAAGGGAAGCCCTGCTTTTGGAGTCGTGAACAAAATGGTTAAAAAATAACTAAAGCATTTGCTTTTCACCGTTATTTGTAGCTATTTCACAGCAAGGGCGTTGTCAGTTCATAACTGACTAGATACACTAGATGTAACTTTTGACCATTATGATGGTCAACTAACACAAGTGTAATAAGTATAACAAATTATATAGAAATCTATTTTAGGAGTTTAACGTGGGATCAGGGCTTAATTTTTTAGATCTTATTCTAGAAGCCAGTGTACTTGTCCAATTAGTTATGTTGGCATTAGTCGGTATGTCGGTCATGTCATGGGCAATTATTTTTCAACGTAAAAAAGCGATTTCTGATGCACAAAATGGTGCTAAGCGTTTTGAGCAAAAATTTTGGTCTGGCGTTGACTTAAGTAAACTATATAACGAAGTTTCAGCAAGACCAGGCGGCACAACCGGCGTTGAATCATTATTTGTTGCTGGCTTTAAAGAATTTGCACGCCATAAAAAAACAACATTCCAAAGTGCTGGCATCGTTATGGAAGGTACGCATCGTTCTATGCGTGTCGCTTTATCTCGTGAAATAGAAAAATTAGAATCAAGCCTATCGTTTTTAGCAACGGTGGGTTCTATTAGTCCATACATTGGTCTGTTTGGTACTGTATGGGGTATTATGAATGCATTTATTGCATTAGGCGAAGTTAAGCAAGCTACGTTACAAATGGTTGCACCTGGTATCGCAGAAGCACTGATTGCAACGGCAATGGGTTTATTTGCGGCAATCCCAGCGGTTATCGCTTATAACCGTTTTGCAAATAAAGTTGAAAAGCTTGAGGGTAATTACATTAACTTCATGGAAGAGTTTGCCAATATTTTACACCGCCAAGCAGCTGCGCAAATAGAGGCTAAAGCGAATGTATCAGCGTAAAAAACGTCGCCCAGTAGGTGAGATAAACGTAGTACCTTACATTGACGTGATGTTAGTACTGCTTATTATATTCATGGCAACTGCGCCGCTTATTACTCATGGCGTGAAAGTTGATTTGCCGAAAATGGAAGAGTCTGATCTTGTTGATACAAAAGACACTCCGCCTATCATTGCGTCAATTGACGCTGAAGGTAAGTATTATGTAAGTATCGGCACAGATCCAGAAGCTCCTATGGAAGCGTTGGATGTTGCAGCAGTAATTAAATTACAACTGCAAAAAAATCCTGATACGCCAGTGATGATAAAAGGTTCAGGCCGTGTTTCTTACCAAGAAGTATTGCTGCTTATGGACTTTTTGAAAAACGCCGGTGTGCCGTCAGTGGGTTTAATGACTGAATCGTTTGAGGGTTAGTATGCGTGCATCAGTAATTAAATCACTTCTTTTGCACCTTGCTATTATCGTTTTTTTAGTTGCGTCAGCTAATTTCCACATGCCAGCACCTAAGGTGATGGAAGTGACACTGAACACAGCTTTGCCTGAACCAGAAAAAGCAGTGTCGGCGGTGACTGTTGATCAACAAAAGGTTGAACAAAAGATTGCCGAGCTTAAAAAGCAAGAAGAAGCCAAAAAGCAAGCGGAAGCAAAACGACTTCGCGATCTTGAGCGTCGTGCTAATGATGCTCGAAAACAACGAGAGGCTGAAGACCGTCGTCTTAAAAAGCTAGAACAGCAACGCCGTGCGAAAGAAAAGGAAAAAGCAGAGGCCGAAGCACAAGCTAAAAAAGCGCGCGAAATTCAAGAAAAAGAGCGAGCGAAAGCTAAGCAAGCTGAAAAGCAAAAGCAAGAAGCCGAAGCCGCAGCAAAAGCAGCTGCAGACAAGCGTAAAGCTGAAGAAGAAGCGCTGAAAAAAGCGGAAGAAGAGCGTAAACGTAAAGCGGCAGAAGCAGAAGCTGAGCGTAAACGTAAAGAAGCTGAAGCCGAGCGTAAACGTCAGCAAGCACTGCAAGAGCAAATGCTTCAAGAGCAGTTAGCCGCAGAGCAAGCTGCACGAAATAAAATTCGTCAGCAACAAGTTGTTAGTGAAGTTGATAAATACAAAGCGTTGATTATGGCGCGTATTCAGCAAACTTTACTTATCGATGAAAAGATGAAGAATAAGCAATGTCGCGTTAATATTCGACTTGGCTTTAATGGGCTTGTAACACAAGTTACGTCTCTTGGTGGCGATAAGTTGGTATGTGAGGCCGCGTTACGTGCTGTACGTATGGCTGATACATTACCAGTTTCACCAGATAAAGATGTGTTTGAGCAACTGAAAAATATTAACTTAACAATTAAGCCTGAATTCTAAAGGAATGATATGTTTAACCAGATAAAAACTGTATGTTTTATTGTATTACTGGGCTTTCATGGCATTGCCAGTGCTGCACTTGAAATAGTGATTACTGAAGGTATTGACGGCGCGCGTCCAATTGCAGTCGTACCATTCAAATATCAAGGTGTAGGTCCTATCCCTGAAAAATTAAGCGCTGTTATTTCTGCGGATTTAATGCGCAGCGGCAAATTTAAACCTATTGATGTATCAACCATGCCACAGTTACCTGGTAAAGATGCTGATGTAGATTATGGCGCATGGGTAAATAAAGGCGTTGAAGCCGTACTGGTTGGTCAAGTAGAGCAGCAACCGGGTGGACGTTACTTAGTAAAGTATGAATTAATTGATGTAATTCGCGGCCAAATTACTGGCGGTCAAACAAAAATGATGGCTAACGGCAAGTTAATGCAAAGCCAAGATCATGTTTTAGATGCCCGTGAGAGTGTTATTTCTGAAAGTGGTTTTCGCCGTTATGCACATCGTATCAGTGATGTCGTTTATGAAGCACTCACAGGCGAAAAAGGTGCGTTTTTAACTAAAATTGCCTATGTTATCGTTCGCGAGGATGATGCAAAACCATATCAATTAGTTGTTGCAGACTACGACGGTTTTAATGAACAAGTATTACTACGTTCTAAAGAACCATTAATGTCGCCAGCATGGTCACCAGATGGAACTAAGCTTGCTTATGTAACATTTGAAAACCGCCAAAGCCAAATTTATATTCAAGACTTATATTCAGGTAAGCGAGAGTTAGTTACAAGCCACCAAGGTATTAACGGTGCACCTCAATTTTCGCCTGACGGTAAAAAGCTATTATTAGTGCTTTCTAAAGACCGCACAGGTGCCACAGAAGTCTATTTACTTGACTTAGCAACTCGCCAAGAAAGACGTTTAACAAACCATCGTAGTATAGATACTGAGCCATCTTGGTTCCCAAATGGACAAGATATTGTCTTTACGTCTGAAAGGGGTGGTAATGCTCAGATTTATAAGTTAAATTTAAAAACAGGCAGGGCTAAACGAATGACGTTTGATGGTGATATGAATTTAGCAGGTTCGATTTCACCTGACGGAAAAGAACTGGTGATGGTAAATCGTACTAATGGACAATACCATCTTGCTAAGAAAGAGCTAGCTACAGGTGCGTTCCAGGTACTAACAAGAACACGTCTGGATGAATCACCGAGTATCGCACCAAACGGCTCGATGATTATTTATAGTACGCTACATAACAATAAGCAGGTTCTGGCTTTAGTCTCTATGGATGGTCGCTTTAAGGCACGTTTACCTGTGCTTGACGGACAAGTGAAGGCACCAGCTTGGTCGCCTTACTTACAGTAATTTTACTGGTTTACTCAATATAGGAATCAATTCAATGCAACTTAATAAAACACTAAAAGGCCTGCTAATTGCTGTGCCAGTGATGACATTAGCAGCGTGTAGCTCTTCTTCTGATCTTGACGAAGGTGCTGCAAACCAATCTAACCAAGGTGCGGTTGAGCAAACAACCAACAATGATACAGTTGAAGTTGCAACGCTTACTCCTGAGCAACAAGCTGAAGAAGCACTTCGTGAGAAGTATGAAGCTTTACGTCAAGAGCAAATCATTTACTTTGGTTTTGATAACGCAAAAATCCAAAGCAAATACGCTGAGCTTTTACAAGCACACGCTGAATTCTTAGTACAAAACCCTTCTGTTAAAGTATTAATCGAAGGTCACGCGGATGAGCGTGGTACACCAGAATATAATATTGCTCTAGGTGAGCACCGTGGCCAAGCAGTTGAAAAATACCTACAAAGCCTAGGTGTATCTGCTAGCCAAATGTCGGTAGTGAGCTACGGTGAAGAGAAGCCTATGGTTAAATCTCGCACTGAAGAAGCGTTCGCTAAGAACCGTCGTGCAGTATTAGTTTACTAAGAAAGAGACATTATGAAGCCGAAAATTATTTTGGCAGCAATGATCTTAAGCGGGAGCACTCAGTTATGGGCTGCTCCCGCTCCTGTTTCAGAAGCTGCAAGCTCGCAATCGAGTATAGAGAAACGTTTATCTGCATTAGAGAATATGATGAAGTCTCGCAATTTATTACAAGCTGAACTTCAACAACAGCTTAATATTTTGCAAGACGAAGTAAGTCAGGTACGTGGTATTACAGAAGAGCAAAGCTATAAGCTCGAGAAAGTTTTACAGCGTCAGCGTGAGTTGTATCAGGAAATTGAAAACCGTGTCAGTCAGGCATACTCTCAACCGGCTGTGACTCAAGCTCCATCTACTGATGTTAATGCTTCTCAAGCAATCAGTTCAGATTTATCTGAAAACGAAGCTTATGAGCGTGCTGTAGCGCTAATAATGAAAGATAAGCGTTATGAACAAGCGATCCCTGAATTTCAAAACTTCTTAACGACATACCCTAATTCAGTCTATGCTTCAAACGCACACTACTGGTTAGGTCAGCTTTTAACTATTCAAAATAACCCAACAGGTGCAACTGAGCACTTTAAAGTGGTTGTCAATGAATACCCAAATTCTAACAAGCGTCCTGATGCAATGTTAAAATTAGGAAATCTGTTAGCAGATCAAGGTTTAGCTGAACAAGCACTAAAAACCTTTAATGATTTAATTAACCAGTACCCAAGTACGACTGCTGCAAAATTAGCCACAGAACGTTTGTCGCAAATGTAGATTTGACCTGATTAGACTGCTTTTTGATATAAGCGGTCTAAAATTAGGCAACTAGACATGAAAACTTAAAAAAAGAGATATTTTCTGTTGCACTCAGCATTTAAATAAGTATTATAAGCGCCCGCAGCAGGCGATTGGTAACAACAGTCAAAGTGCGGCAAAAAGAGCGGGTCATTAGCTCAGTTGGTAGAGCAGTGGACTTTTAATCCATTGGTCGATGGTTCAAGTCCATCATGACCCACCATTTTTTAAATGGTAATCTTTAATCGGCGGATTTACGTATTGCTTTTATAAAGCAGCAGAGCGGGTCATTAGCTCAGTTGGTAGAGCAGTGGACTTTTAATCCATTGGTCGATGGTTCAAGTCCATCATGACCCACCATTCTTTTGAATGGTTATATCGGCGGATTTACGCAGCTTAACAAGCACCAGAGCGGGTCATTAGCTCAGTTGGTAGAGCAGTGGACTTTTAATCCATTGGTCGATGGTTCAAGTCCATCATGACCCACCATTCTTTTGAATGGTTATATCGGCGGATTTACGCAGCTTAACAAGCACCAGAGCGGGTCATTAGCTCAGTTGGTAGAGCAGTGGACTTTTAATCCATTGGTCGATGGTTCAAGTCCATCATGACCCACCATTCTTTTGAATGGTTATATCGGCGGATTTACGCAGCTTAACAAGCACCAGAGCGGGTCATTAGCTCAGTTGGTAGAGCAGTGGACTTTTAATCCATTGGTCGATGGTTCAAGTCCATCATGACCCACCATTCTCTTGAATGGTTATATCGGCGGATTGACGCATCTTAATATCCAGAGCGGGTCATTAGCTCAGTTGGTAGAGCAGTGGACTTTTAATCCATTGGTCGATGGTTCAAGTCCATCATGACCCACCATTCTTTGAATGGTTATATCGGCGGATTTACGCATCTTAATATCCAGAGCGGGTCATTAGCTCAGTTGGTAGAGCAGTGGACTTTTAATCCATTGGTCGATGGTTCAAGTCCATCATGACCCACCATTCTTTATTTATCTTTTCTATCTAAGTTATCCTTTATTTATCTTAACAGCTTACAGCAATACTGTTCTTTAGCGTAAGATTCTCGTATAATTCGCGCCATGAATGCACTGTGGACTAAGTGGTCGAGAAATGAGTCTAGCTGAACAAATTATGCCTGAAGATTATATCTTCCCTCCAAAGCCTGCGCCGTTATCAAAAGACGAGCAAGCTGAGTATAAGGCACGTATCAAACAATTATTAAAAGATAAGAACGCCGTTCTTGTTGCCCATTATTACACTGATCCTGAAATTCAAGCGCTTGCTGAAGAAACCGGTGGTTGTGTTGCTGACTCATTAGAGATGGCACGTTTTGGTGCAAAGCATGACGCTGATGTTATTGTGGTGGCAGGTGTTCGTTTCATGGGTGAAACGGCTAAAATCCTAACGCCCAATAAAACAGTAGTGATGCCTACATTGGCTGCAACCTGTTCGTTAGACGTAGGCTGCCCAATTGATGAGTTCTCAGCGTTTTGTGATCAGCACCCCGATCGTAAAGTTGTTGTATACGCGAATACGTCAACAGCAGTTAAAGCGCGTGCCGATTGGATTGTTACCTCATCATGTGCTCTTGAAATTGTTGAGCACCTTGATGAGCAAGGCGAAAAAATCATTTGGGGCCCTGATAAACACCTAGGTTCTTACATTCAAAAGAACACAGGTGCCGATATGATCATGTGGAATGGCGCCTGTATCGTTCATGATGAGTTTAAAACCAAAGCACTTAAGGATATGAAAGCCTTACACCCAGATGCGGCTGTATTGGTTCACCCAGAGTCTCCTGCTGAGATTGTTGACCTTGCTGATGCGGTTGGCTCAACAAGCCAACTAATCAAAGCTGCGCAAACCATGGACAATAAAAAGTTTATCGTAGCGACTGACCGTGGCATTTTCTACAAAATGCAGCAGTTATGCCCAGAGAAAGAGTTCTTTGAAGCACCAACAGCCGGTGAAGGCGCAACATGTAAAAGCTGTGCACATTGTCCGTGGATGGCAATGAATGGTTTAAAAGCAATTGAAGAAGCACTGACAGACCCAGAGGGTAAAGAAGTATTTGTTGATATGGATTTACGCGAAGGCGCATTAAAGTCGCTTAACCGTATGTTGGACTTCTCTGCATCATTACAACGTTAATAACACGTGTAGTGAATATGAAAGGCAAGGTATTTTATTTACTTTGCCTTTTTTGTTTAATTACTAATCGCTTAATCACAGTATTTTAAAAAGCCCTTGCGTCTGTAGGGTTGTTTTCATACTATAACGCGGCGCTAAATACTTAGTGCATAAGGTGACGTGTCCGAGTGGCTGAAGGAGCACGCCTGGAAAGTGTGTATACGGCAACGTATCGAGAGTTCGAATCTCTCCGTCACCGCCATTTCTTAAAAGATCTCAAAAATATTCTATAAAAATAGATTTAAAAAGTTTCTCTTATACCTTCATCATAATTAAGATGACGTAGGGTTTTATCCTGAGGGGCATACAATTAGTACTTATTTACTTGTTATCAAGCCTATATAAGCTGCTATAGGGTAAAAATCGTTACAGTTTGAAATTGAATTGACTTAAAAGTTTAAGCTTGATTTTCCATAGTTATGGAAAGATTCTCTCAAGCATGTAAGTGCTGAAAGCCATACATTGAATGTAGCAGGTGCATATCTAGGTTTTTTGAAAAAGGAGTTATAAAAATTTAGAGAGTTATAAATTAAGCTTAATTCAATTAAATAGTCAGAGAATATTGAGTGTCATAGGTAATATGACTTTAGGCAGTTATTTTGCTTCTTTACTATTTTTTGATTGGCCTCGCAATTACAAAGGCGCTCAACATATTTGTGAATTCTACTCTGAGGTAATGGTAAACCTCAGAGTAGGCTGGAACTTAAGGAAATTAGAAGTGCTCGCAGTCTACAAGCAAAGCTTCAAAAAAACTAAATTTGACTCTTTTGAAACAAGTGACGAGCTATATTTTTTGCTCTTTGTTCAATATCTTCTGAAGTGCCAGAAAAGCTTTCAGGTATAAAAGATTGCTCAAGAGGATAATTCTCTGCCTTTAAGTGGTTTAGTTTTTCTGTAATCGCTTTATTTTTTAAAATTTCTGAGTTTGTTATTTGGTCAACAAGCAATAAATTTCCAATACTCCCAATTTCTTCTATATCTCTGTTGTTGTCGCTTTGAGAAATTAGGTGTTCAATTGTGAGAGAATCATAGTTTATGTCTAGACATGCACTAGTGTCTGGCATAAGTCTACTCAAGCAGTACTTAATAACATTTCGATCTTTTGATCTGCTCTTAGTAAACATAAGTTCCATAAACTTAACTTCAAACTCTTCATAATGTGGTAGTTTTTTAGCTAATGATTCTAAAAGTTCTTTTATTACTTTATTTGCAACATTTGCATCTTTTGCATTTGATAACAACACTGCATTTTTTGAATACGTCGTAACTATATGCCCAGATGAACGCTGTGAGGTTATTGCGTTAAAAATAAAGTGGAAATGTTCTATTTTTTGCAAAGCATTTTGCAGGTTATTTAAGGTTATGATTTATTTCTCAAAACTAGCTAACAAAGCTAGTACAAATGATGATTGTTGTTTTACTTTAAATCGGTTAAGAGTGAGTAAACTCGATTTAACTATTTTAGTTCCTCTATTTTTATCCCAAGTAAAGAAATCAGGGTTTAGCATTTTACAGTACAGCAGACCATAGAAATTAAAGTCGGCTAAAAGGTTTTGAGCGGTATCTTTGCATTGAACATACTCTTTAACTTTTGAAAAAAGTTCTTTTTCAGAACAGTATGAATGCTTAGATATCCAGTAGTGAAGTATAAAGTTGTCTACGGCATCAATCTCACCGATGTCGTCAAATTTATTAACAAGGTTTACCCAAGCTTCTTTTGGAGTATCTATGTTAACATTTGTATTTTTTATTGTTTTTAATAATAAATTTTTAACTAGATCAGATGATTTTAGGTCTCTACCTCTTGCGTTTAGAGTTTCGAAAATAAGGTATGCATCGTCTTCATTGTCTAGTTGTATAAACACTAACTTAAGAGATAGCACTTTATCCCTAAGAGTTTTGAGTCTTGTTATTGGCGAACTTCCTGATGGAACTAGTTCTAACTGACCTGATTGAAGAAAACCGCATCCAGAATACTTTTCTAGATTGGTAGTTATTATCTGATAAGCATTTTTAAGCTTTGTTTCCTCGGTTCCAACATCAAGATCAATTTTTTGCTCTGAGTAACTTTGAATGTGGTTTTGCAAATAAGGGAAAGAAGTTTCAGAGTGTAGGACAAACTCATTAATATTATCTATGTTTGGCTGTTCGACATATTGGTGAACACCAAGAGCAAGGTCTTGCTCTCCTAGCTTTATGAATGCATCTCTTATAGCTGATAGAATAAGCGTTATAGTTGTTAAACGTTGCTGCCCATCCACAATACCAAAATAGGGCTTGTTGTCTTGGTACACAACCATTGAACCAATAAAATACTCAGGGGAAGTATTTTTGGTAATATCGTCCCAGAAATTTTCAACTTCATCTTTTTCCCAAGAATAAGGCCTTTGGAACCGAGGTATTTTGAAATAACCAAGTTTAAATACGTCCCTTAAATCCTTGTCGTTAGCTTCAATTTTCATCTTTTTCAACTTAAAAGAACTTGTTTTTATTGAACTTATCTTAACGTATTAGATTTAAAAAAGTAAGGTTTGCTACCTGTAAGGCCTTAAGTAATTTTATAGTTTTGAATGAACTATATAAAAACTATAAAAAGATTATTTTTGTGGGTAGCTTATTTCTATGTTGATTAGCAATTTATGTTAACAAAGTTTAATCAATATCCAGTCTATAGAGTCTACAAGATTAGTTAATTTTCCCTGTAAGTTTAGGTTGTTCATCCTATTAGAAAAAAGATATCTTAAAAAATATGAACCACGCAAAAAAATTTTAGTAAAGGTATAAAATGGAAAATTTATTTGTTAAGCCCGAAGCAAAAGAAGCCCTGCAATCTTTTAGGATAAGAGTTGAGGCAATTCAAACAGAAGATGAATATGAGAAAGGGAGAAACCATTGTATTTTAGTAGTGCTAAGGTCAATGGAAAGCACCCCTGAACAATGGGATTTGTGTTGTCAAATTAATATAGGGTGGATCGGTGGTTACTTTATAAAAAGTTTATCAGATAGTAATGAGCAGCTTGATAAAAGAAAACTAGATTTGATTTGCTCTGACTGTTTTCGCTTTTTATTTGAGATGGATCTCTCTATAAGAAATGATTTGTCTAGGAATTTTGAGCGTGTAAAGCGTTTTATCTTAACAAACCTAGACAAATTCGAAGAAGATGCACGATTGGAGATTGATTTTGCACTTAAGGAAATGCCCATTAGTATAATCAAAAGCCTTTTAAATTCTGACTCAATTACTAGTATTAAAGATTTTAATCTAAACCAAGAAAAGGCTGAGAAGTTAAAAGTAGAGTGGGAAAGAGAAATTTCAGAAAAAGAAAAGCGAGTTAATCAGCTAAAAAATTCTTTGGATGAATACGAAAATGCTTTTAATTTTGTCGGGCTATATCAGGGTTTTGATGACTTGGCGGTAGAGAAAACAAAAGAAAAAGACTCAATTCTCTGTTGGTTGAGAATCCTTTCAATCGTAATAATTTTGCCTATTTTGTCTGAGTTATTTGTAATTTTAAAAAATATTGAAGATATAGCAGCAATTAAAGATGGTCTTTTAGTTTCATTAGTTCCAACAATATCATTTGTCGCAATTTGCACGTATTATTTTAGAATATTACTCGTAAATTATAAGTCTGTTAAATCTCAATTATTACAAATTGATTTAAGAAAAACATTGTGCAGGTTTATTCAAAGCTACTCTGGTTATTCAGCAGGTTTAAAGAAACAAGACTCTGAGTCATTATCTAAATTTGAGAATATTATTTTTTCTGGAATAGTTTAAGAAGAAGGAAAGCTTCCTTCTTCTTATGATGGTTTAGAGCAAATTACTAAGTTAATAAAGAGTATGAAAGCATAGTATTCAACTTGTTCATAAAGCTCAGTCACTAACTTTTAAAAAATTTTAAGTTAATTACGACACTCAAAAGGATAGTTGCTATTTTGCTTGTGGCGGAAGATCTCTCCGTCACCGCCATTTCTTAAATTTACCCCAGCATAGCAAAGTGCTTTTCGAGATTACATTTAGCACGCATGGCAATATTGCTACTGACCTTTCTAGCAAGTTCTATCACTAACAATTCAAGTTGTTCACGGTTATAACCAAGTAATACACAGCGCTTAAGTTGCTCGCTTACTAAACTGCTGGCATCCTCTAGCGCAAATAGTGCGCCTAAAGAAGCAAGCTCAAATACGGTGTTGTTTTGCTGCTAGATGCCAAAAGGTAGCTGACCAAATGTGAGTGCGGTTTTTAGTTGCTGCTCTGTGCGCTTGATAAGTAACGTATTTGAACCTTGAATATCATCAAGCGACTTTAAAATCTCTAGCGCCATCAGTGATTTTGGCACCCCAGAATACACACTAATATGCGGTAAAATATCACATAACTCTTGCATTGATACACCATCATTCAATGCGTGCTGACATGCTCGTTTTAACAAAGGCTTGTCATGAACGGTGACCAAAGCAGCGATCGCGACAAACACAAATAAATTCGTGTTGTTTAGGCTCATAATTTCTCTTTTGATTTTTAGATATTGAATATATTGAGGTTTTGTAGCAGTGGTTGATTGCAAAGACTATGCAATCGAAAATGTGAAAATATATTATGATCGATAACAGATGTTTATGCTTGCTATAAATGATTTAATTTTTGCCTAAAATAACGAACCATCATCATAAATACTCCTAAGCTTAAATTACGGTGATACACTTAAATGAGTAATTAAAAGAGGTAGGCTAGATGCGTCAGGCATTAATTGAAGCAGTAAAAGCGATTGCACTTGAAGATGGTAATTTTGAAACAACGATTCCTGAGTTACTCGTTTACAGACGTAGTGAAGTGTCGTTACCCATGGCCTGCGTATATCAATTAGGTTTGGGCATTAGCTTACAAGGCTCAAAACGTGTTGTGCTTAGCGAGCACAGTTATGATTATACGGATGGCCAATCATTGGTGACATCGGTCGATGTGCCCGTAGCTTCACAAATAACGCGTGCCAGTAAAGAGCAGCCATTTTATGGCTTGTATCTACGCTTAGATGCACATGAAATAAGTCACATTGTCGCTGAAATGGAATTCGCAGGGCAAGACAAGTTCCCTAAACACCAAGCCATGTCGGTAGTTGATACTGATAACGGTTTGCTTGATGCTTTGCTGAGACTTATCAAACTCGACAATGAGCCATTGCTAAAAGCTAATTTAGCGCCACTGATCAAAAAAGAAATTATATTGCGCTTGTTAAATAGCCCGCATAGCCCTTATTTAAGGCAAATTGTGATGTCTGGTTCAGCTCATCAAAAAATAGCCAAGACCTTATGTTGGTTGAAAGAAAACTTCAGTAGCCAATTTTCGATTGATGATTTAGCCCGTGATGCGCACATGAGTCCTTCAACATTTAGGCTGCACTTTCGGGATGTTGTTAAAATGAGCCCGTTACAGTATGTAAAAAACTTACGACTGCAGGCGGCAAGGCAAATTATGCTCAATGAACGCATTGATGTAGGTTCTGCGGCGCTTAAAGTAGGTTATGAAAGCGCATCGCAATTTAGTCGCGAGTACACACGCTTTTTTGGCAAACCACCCATAAAAGATATTTCGGCACTGCGTTTACAGCAAACTGCATAAATAAGGGAGCTTAAAGCTCCCATAATTTAAAATCGTCTTTTTGGCATTCTCAGTTGTGAGTCAAACTCATCGGGGAATAAAATTGTGCCGTCATCTTCATCAGTTGGAAACACGGCAATGAGTAAGTCGTCTTGTTCAAGGCCAGGTGTCCAGCGGCTTAACCAGTCTTTTATTGGTATGGCTTTTGGCGTGCAATCTTGCCATTCACCGGTTGCCCAGCTTTGTGCAAATTCGCGGCTAGGCCATACAGGTACGCAGTCGTCGTCTTCATTTGAGAGCATGACGCAGCCATGTTCATCATTGAGGATCCACACTTGTTTGAACTCTTGAACCGTTTCAAACATATAAGCGAGTCGTTTTTTAGCGCCTAAAGCGAGAATAGTATCAAACTCAGTTTCAACACGTTTAGCAGTTGCATTATTCATGACAGGCTCACTCTTTTAGTTATACACAGCTACACCTTAATCATAAGGTGATAAATAAATATGACAAGTAAAGTTATTAGGTAAATTAATTTATTAATGCAACGAATAGATCATCAGCAAGTTGCTGCAGAGCCTTAGAATCTTGATTTGTTAGCGCATAGGTACGAATGCCGTATATGCCCATTACTAAAAAGCGCGCTAGTTGCTGTGGCGTTTTACTCGTTGTAAATTCGTTATTATCCAGCGCCTTTTGCAGTTGCTCGGCAAGAGTATTTTCGTAAGCATTTAAGTTACCACGCAGTACACTGCAAATTTGTGGATCGTTGCCTTCAACTTCAGAAATACTCTTGGTAAGCAAACACACTTTAGCAACTTCACCTTCAATACATTCATCGACAATCACAGTTAAGTAATGTTTGAGGGTCGATAAAATAGGTTGTTGGTCATTGAAAAGCGCTGTAAATTGTTGGTTTCTGTCTTTTTGATATTGCTCGGTGGCTGCTAAAAATAGGCCTTTTTTATTGCCATAAGCCGCGTAAATAGAACCCGGATGAAGATGAGTCACTTCCTTTAACTTTTGCATACTCGTCTTGGCATAACCATGTTGCATAAAGGCATGCATGGCTTGGCGTAGTACAAATTCAGTATCAAATTCAGCAGTTCTCATTTGGGTTCCTCGGTGCTTATTGGGTGAAGTTTACGTAATCTTGAACGATTATTCAAAATAAACCTTGAAGTATGCTTGCTTCGCCCTTATCTTGAATGTATGTTCAAGATAAGGATAAAACCATGACAACCGATTTACTTTCTCCATTTAAACTAAATGACAGCATTGAGCTGCAAAACCGCGTACTAATGGCACCACTTACACGTTGTATGAGTGACGATAACCTAGTACCTACCCAAGCGATGGTTGATTATTATGCCCGCCGTGCCGATGCGGGCTTAATTATTAGCGAAGCAACCATTATTCGCCCAGATGCGCAAGGTTACCCAAATACACCAGGTCTGTTTACCAGTGAACAGATTCAGGGCTGGAAAAAAGTCACCGATGCGGTGCACGCGAAAGGCGGCAAGATGTTTGCTCAGCTTTGGCATGTAGGCCGTGTTGCCCATCCACACTTTTTTGGTGGGGATGTACTGGCACCATCAGCAATCGGTGTTGAAGGGACTGTTCCTCGTATGCGTGAACTTACTTATGTTACGCCAAAGGCTGCAACCATTGAAGATATCCAAGGTTTAATTACTGATTACGCAAAAGCGGCCGAAAACGCTATTGAAGCAGGTTTTGATGGGGTGGAAATTCATGGTGCTAATGGTTACTTGATTGATCAATTTTTACATTTTGCTGCCAACCAACGTGAAGACCAGTACGGTCAAACACCAGAAAATATGTCACGTTTTGCTCTTGAAGTCGTCGATGCTGTCATTGCTGCAATTGGTGCAGATAAAACAGCGTTACGCTTATCACCTGGTGCATACTTTAATATGGATGAAGACAACCGTGATAAAGCCGTGTTCGATTATTTATTAGCGGCTCTTGAAAGTCGCCATCTAGCTTATCTTCATGGCGGTATTTTTGACGACAGCATGCGTTTTGCAAGCTTAGAAGACAAAACGACGTCTGAATACTTACGTAGTGCGTATAAAGGCACCTTAGTGGGAGTGGGTAGTTACACGTTTGAATCAGCAAAAGAGTCAATTGAGAATGATCAATTTGATTTAATTGCGATTGGCCGCCCATTCATTGCGAACCCAGATTACATTAGTAAAGTTAAAAATGGTGAAGCGTTAACACCATACAGCGACGAAATGCTGGCAGAACTAATTTAATTTCATAGGCAGCTTAAATTGTCACCTAAGTATTCGCTTAGGTGACGCTTATACCTATCCCATCTAATTAAAATATCTTACACTGTGTCAATTAGTTAGTTTCAGGCAAGGACAGTGTAAAGTGCTGAATATAATTCAATCAAATCGCATGGAAGCACTGCAAGCGCGGTTTCACGCTCTTCTTAAAGTTAATCCGTTAACAAGTCCCTTTAAAAAAGAAATTGTGCTCGTGCAGTCACCGGGTATGTCGCAGTGGCTAAAAATAGGTTTAAGTGAACACTTAGGGATTGCCGCTCAGGTCGATTTTCCGCTGCCTTCGAGTTTTATTTGGCAGCTTTACCAACAATTATTGCCTGATGTACCCAGTGAATCTCCGTATAACAAAGCTAACCTTGCTTGGAAGCTGTTTGCGATTTTACCAAACTGCATTGATGAGCCGCTGTATTTACCACTCAAAACCTATTTAGATGGTGACAGTGAAGGGCAAAAAACCTTTGCCTTGTGCGAGAAAATTGCCGACGTTTATGACCAATACTTAATGTATCGCCCTAATTGGATTGCCACTTGGGAGCAGGGCATCGATGAACTTGATGATGTTGATGTAGGCATTGCGCCATGGCAACCGGATCTTTGGCGCAAGCTGGTGGCGCACAGTAAAGAACTTGGGCAAAGCCAATATCACCGAGCTAACATGCAAGACAAACTGCTTGCAGCCCTTGAAAAAATGGACGCAAGCCAATTACCTGAGCGTATTAGCTTATTTGGTATTTCTGCAATTGCGAGCAGCCAGCTTGAAGTGTTTCAAGCCATTGCAAAAAAAACGCAGGTGTTTTTGTTTTTCTTCAACCCCAGTGAGCATTACTGGGGCGACATACTCGATGAAAAAACAGCAGCCAAGATTGCTGCTAAATATGCCAAACGCCCGCAGTTACAAGCATTTGAAGACAATGCTAAAAACCCTGATCACGAGTACTTTTTTATTGGTAACCCGTTACTCTCGTCGTGGGGCAAATTAGGCCGAGACTATTTTGAGCAGCTACTGCAACTAGATGCACAGTGGCTTGACGGATTCGATAATGAGTTTGATCAAAGCTTGCTATCGCAAATTCAGTCTGAAATTTACCAATTAGCATTTAAGGGTGAATCACTAACGCCTGATAAAGAATGGTTTATTAATGACGAAGGCAAATTGCCGATTCAGACTGATGACACCAGTATTGTGCTGAGCGATTGTCACACGCCACTTCGTGAAGTCGAACGACTACACGATTACTTGCTTAATTTATTCAATGAAAATAAAGCACTAACACCGAAAGATATTATTGTAATGATGCCGGATGTTGGCACATATAGCCCGTATATTGAGGCAGTGTTTGGTGGTGCAGGGGGGCGACGCTTTATCCCTTATGCGTTAGCCGATTTAGCCATAGAGCAAGAAAAACCTGTGCTTAGCTCGTTTGCCAGTTTAGCTGATTTACCATACTCACGCTTTGGTGTATCTGACATTCTTGATTTACTGCAAGTCACGCAAATTGCCGAAAAATTTAATCTCGAAGCTCATGAGTATGAGCAAATAGGTTTTTGGCTTGAACGCGTTGGCGTTAAATGGGGCTTAGATGCCGCTCACAAAGACAGTTTTGGCTTACCCGCAATAGATTTAAATACCTGGCAACATGGCTTAAACCGTTTGTTATTAGGTGTAGCGCAACGGGATGAACAATTGCCGTTTGCGGGGATTTACAGTGCCGATGAAGTTGAAGGTATGGCACTGAATACCTTAAATAAACTCATTGAATTTATTGATGTACTGGCCCGATATAAAGCCAAGCTGCAAGTTGATGCACCGCTTAACGAAAAAGCAGAAATTCTAAAAGAGTTATTAAGCGCTGTGTACAGTGATGAAGGTGAACAAAGCTGGGATTTATTAGTACTGCAAAAAGTGCTCGATACACTGATTAAGCATTATGATAATGGCGATTACCAACAAGCCGTTTCGCAGCGTATTGTGAGTTACCTTGTAAAACAAGGTATTCAAGAAAAAGGCGTAGGGCAGCGCTTTTTAGTGGGGCAAGTTAACTTTTGTACGTTGATGCCAATGCGTGCGGTGCCATTTAAAGTGGTGTGCATGCTAGGTTTAAATGATGCAGATTACCCACGTACCGTTCAGCCAATTGGTTTTGACTTAGTCCCTTACTCAAAACGCCAAAAAGGTGACCGCTCTCGCAAACTTGATGACCGTTACCTGTTTTTAGAAGCGATTTTAAGTGCCCGTGAGAATCTATACATCAGTTATATTGGCCGTTCTTGCTTTGATAACCAACCAAGAATGCCCTCAACTTTAGTGAGCGAGCTTTTGGAATACATAGCCCGTAGTTTTGAGTTTGCTGATAAAGAAACTCACTTAAAGCTACCAGAGGCGCTAATTAATTATCAGCATTTACAGCCATTTAACCCAGCTTATTATCTGACCACTAACAAAGAAGGTAATAAAAGCCAAACTGATGACGAGCAAAAAGCAAACAAACAGTTAGCCACACAATTACACAGCTATAACCCCGTGTGGATGCCAGCTCAAGCTGTTAATCCTGAGCCACAGCAAGCGCTTAGTGTACAGCCAGAAAGCAGTGTTGAGTTAACTCAGTTTATTCGCAGTATTTGCCAACCGCACGAGAGCTTTTATCAACAAAGTTTGGGTTTACGCCTACCGCAATTTAACGATATCGCTAAAGATGAAGAGCCATTTAGTTTAGATGCATTACGCCGCTACTTTTACCTTGACGAAATTCTCGAAGCTAGCATTCAAGAGCTACCGCTTAACAAAGCGCAAATTATGCAGCGCGGTGAGTTACCACAAGCCCATGTTGGCGACCTTGTGTTTGAAAGTATGCAGCACCGAGTTGATGCGCTTGCAGGGCAAGTGAAAGCGCATATTCAAGGTGATGAAGCATTACCCGTTGAGGTAAATATTAAAATAGCCAATACCACACTAGAAGGTTGGTTAAATCATATTTATGGTCAAAAACAGGTGTTTTATCGCACCGCCAGTATTAAAGCAAAAGATGTAATTCGTGGCTTTGTGCATCATTTAGCGGCGCAAATAATGGGGCAACCTGTTGAAACCCTCATTCTTGGTTTAGACAAGCAAATTAGTTTTTCACCCTTGTCGGAAGACGATGCCCGCAAGTATTTAAACGATTGGTTCTCGCTTTATGAAACGCTTTTAACTCGTCCAGTGGCGTTTTTTCCGGTCAGTGGTTACGAGTACATAAAAACAGATAAAGACATGGTTAAAGCAAACAATAAATTCGCGCCGCAATATATAGGCATAGGTGAAGGTGAGAACCCATACATTCGCTTAACCATAAAGAGCCTTAAAGACTGTGAAGAAGAGTTTATAAAATGGAGCGAGCTGCTGTTATCGCCAATTGTTGAATTAGCACAGGAGGCCGATCATGCAAACACTTAATCCAATGAGTATGGCGCTGTGTGGGCAAAGCCTTATTGAAGCCAGTGCCGGTACAGGTAAAACCTACACCATCACAGGTTTGTATTTACGGTATTTGTTGGGCTTACAAAAAGCGACCGGTGAAGATGAACCATTAAATACACCGCTGAGTGTTGAGCAAATACTGGTGGTGACTTTCACTGAGGCTGCAACTCAAGAAATTAAAGACCGTGTACGGGCGCGTATAATCAATGCCAGAGATGCACTGCTTGGTAAAAAGCCTGATGATGAGCTGATTGAGCAAGTGATTAACGAGGTGACTGACAAACACGCCGCATTTGATTTGCTAGACGCTGCAGCAAAGTCGATGGATGAAGCCGCTATATTCACCATTCATGGCTTTTGTCAGCGAATGCTGAAACAACATGCTTTTGAATCCGGCGTGGCGTTTAACTTAGAGTTTATTTTAGATGAGCGAGAGCTTATTCAAGAAACCCTTAATGACTTTTGGCGTGCCTTTGTTTATCCACAATCAAAAGAGCGCACGCAAGCAATTACCGATATTTTCCCAGTGCCGGCGTCACTGTATTCACAGGTGGTGAGTTTACTTAATAAACAAGGGGCAACAATTACCCCAGAGTACGACCTTGATGTAATATGGCAAGCGCGCGATAACTTTGTGGCAAAAGTACCGGCATTTAAAAAAGCGTGCCGTGAGAGTGAGTTTATTAATGCTGTAAAAGCATCTGATTTAAGTGGTTCAAAAACCCCAGGTCGAAAAAACAGCCTTGCAGCGCTTGAGGAATACTTAAACAATGACGAATTGTTTTTTGTATTTGGTACCAGTAAATACTCGTTTGAAGTGTGGAGCACAGAGAATTTAAGCGACCCTGCAAATTATAAGAAAAACGGTAGCTTACTCAGTCACGAAATGCTGGCTCAGTTTGATGAAATGGCCACACTCAGTAGCCTTATCAACAATGGATTGAAAATTGCGATAGTGCAATACGCAGCTAAATGGGTGGCAAATGCATTAGTTAAACGTAAGCAAGAACAAGGCGTTATTACTCCAGATGATTTACTGAGTAACTTGCATCATGCACTTTTAAGTGAGCAAGGCCACGCATTAAGTGAAAAAATTGCCGCTTTGTTTCCAGTTGCCATGATTGACGAATTCCAAGATACCGACCCAGTTCAATATGGCATTTTTAGCCGCATTTATGGCATTAAAAACACCACGCTTGCCATGATAGGTGACCCAAAACAGGCTATTTATGGTTTCCGTGGTGCAGATATTTTTACTTATATTGGCGCAAAAAAAGCCGTTTCAGATGACAAACAATACACCCTAGATACCAACTACCGCTCAAGTGAAGGGGTTGTTGATAGCGTAAACCGTTTATTTGCTAAAAATGACAATAGCTTTATTTACAACGATGCAATCCCATTTCAAAAGGTTAATGCTAAGGGAAAATCACAAGAAAAAGCGTTTTTAATAAACGGTGAAATGCCCAGTGCGTTTGAATTTTCGGTTTTTGTTGATGAATACGCCGAAGCCAATAACAAGCCAACCAGCAAAGGGGTGGCTCAACAGGCATTGGCTTTGCAGTATACAAAAAAAATTACTGAACTACTCAAGCAAGCCGGTGCAGGCGCTGCAACTATCGCAGGAAAACCACTTACTGCCGCCGATATCTGTGTGTTAGTGCGCGACAGAAACGAAGCACAGTTGATGAAAACAGCACTGGCAGAAGCCGCCATTGCCAGTGTGTATTTATCGCGAGATAGTGTTTTTAACCAAGAGCTTAGTCATCATTTACTGAACTTTTTAACGGCCTTGCATGGACAGTATGATGAATCATTACTGCGAGGTGTGCTTGCTGGGCCATTGTTTTGCTTAAGCTACAACCGCATTTATGAGCTTCACGAAAATGAAAGTGCATGGCAAGAGCATTTAAACTTTTTTGCTCAGCTTGCTCACATTTGGCATAAACAAGGCGCTATGGCGATGCTCGAGCGTTTATTAAGCCATAATCAGCTCGCAGCACGTTGGCAAGGCTTAGGTTACAACGTTGAGCGCTGGCTCACCGATTTCCGTCATTTAGGGGAGATCTTACAGCAAAAGCAAATTGAGCTTGAGGGAACCCATCGATTGCTGCGTTGGTTTGCGCAAAAAGTTAGTCAACAAGATGGTGAAGCGGTGCAAGTTCGCCTAGAAAGCGATGCTAATTTGGTGAAAATTGTCACCATGCACGCCTCAAAAGGCTTAGAGTACCCGATTGTATTCATGCCGTTTGCCTGCGGTTATCGCGAAAGCAAAGAAGCCCTTTACCATAAAGACGGTAAGCTGATTTATGACCTTGCTAAAAGTGACGACGCAATGCAAAAAGCAGAGCAAGAGCGCTTGGCTGAAGATTTACGTTTACTTTATGTGGCGCTGACTCGTGCTGTGCATTTTTGTTCTGTGGGGATGTATAACATTGGGCAAGGTCGCAGTGCTCGCCCTGGAATTCAAAGTACCAGCATTGGGCACGTATTATTTGCAGGGTTAGAGATTAAATCGGGCGATGAATGGCGCGCATTGTTACAAACATTTTGTGAAGGCTCTGCGCACATGCACTATGAGGCGTTTAGCGAAGCGGATGAGCTTGAAAAGTTAACATTTGCTGGTGCTGACAGTGAGCAAGCCTATCAAGTTAATACTGTTAAAGCAGACATTCAGCGTGATTGGCGCTCAACCAGCTTTAGTAGCTTAACGCTGAAAAAGCATACTGATCATATTGAGCTTGGTCGCAGTGATGAAGACCACGAAAAAGATGAGTTTTTAGCCCAAAATGCCAATGCTTTAACACCTTACAGCTTCCCTAAAGGCGCAAAGCCGGGTAGTTGTTTGCATGAAATATTTGAGCAATTAGACTTTACTGACCCTTATGCGTTAAAGCGTCCAGCCACTGAGCAAGACGACCACGCACTTGATAAAGTGATCAAAACGTTATTCGAAAAATACCATATTGACGAAAGCTGGCAGGAAATGACCGAGCAGTGGATCCTTGCTGCACTGAATTGCCCATTAAACGATAAAGGGCTTAGTTTATCAGTACTTGAGCCTGATACCTGTTTGGTCGAAATGGAATTTAACTTACCGTTGTTATCACTCTCAAGCGATAAGCTTAACCAGGTTTTAGTTAAACATTTTAACTTACCCGGGCAGCTTGATTTTAGTGAGGTGCAAGGCTTACTAAAAGGCTTTATAGATTTAATATTTTGCTGGCAGGGTAAGTATTATATTCTTGATTATAAATCGAACTTTTTAGGCAATAGTGCGGCTGACTACCAACATGAGCAACTAGAGCAAGCCATGACCAGTCACCAGTATCATTTGCAGTATTTGATATATACCGTGGCATTGCACCGCTTATTAAAACAACGTATTCAAGATTACGATAGCGATACGCATTTAGGCGGTGTTTACTACACCTTCTTACGTGGTATGAGCGAAGGGCAAGGGGTGTATTTCAATCAGCTAACAAAACAGCAAATAACTGAGCTTGATAGCTTATTCGCACAAGGAGCCATGCTATGAGTCAACTGACATTCGGCTTTGATGACCATGAGCCAATCGAGCCAATGAATAAGCAGCCAGAACAACCAGCACAACATGCCCAAAGTGATTCAGTGTTGCCTGCCACAGAGATTAAAACGCAGCCATTACTGAGTTATTTACTTGAGGCAAAACGTATTCGCTTAGTTGATGTGAAACTCGCCGAGCTATTGACTGGTACAGAAACAATAACCGGTTCACAAACACTGATAGAGAATAACAAAGCAGCGCACAGTGAGGTTTTTTACCTGATTTTATTGCTTGCGGCAGCGCAGCAAAGTCAGCACAGCTGCTTGGAGCTCGTGAATATAAACTGGCAAAATCCGTTTGAAATTAAACAGCAAAGCTTAGCTGATGCCAGCATCGCAGCCCCTGCGGTTTTAACCCCGTTTACGACAGAATTTGGCCTTTCTGATGCCGTTAAGAAACTAATGAATGCTGAGTGTGTAGGGAACGATAAGCCACTGCTATTGTTTGCGAATAAACTTTATTTTGCTCGATTGGCAGAGTACGAAACCACACTGGCTTCGCGTTTACATCATTTGGCAACGAAAGAACTCACCCTTGATGAAGCCGCATTAACAGCACTACTTGAGGTGTATTTTCCTAGCAGTGAACATACACCCAACCCAAGCGATCCTATTAAAACATTAAACTGGCAAAAAGTAGCCTGTGCAATTGCTGCAACAAAAGGCTTTAGTGTGATCACTGGCGGCCCGGGTACCGGTAAAACCACCACGGTAACTAAGCTACTAGCCATATTACAATCTTTATATGCCAGTGCACCGCTAACAATAAAACTGGTTGCACCGACAGGCAAAGCAGCAGCTCGTTTAACCGAGTCGATTTTAGGGGCAAAGCAAAAGCTCAGTATGATCCCTGATAATATCGCGCCACTTATACCTGACAGTGCGCAAACGATTCACCGTTTACTGGGCGTTATTCCGCATACCAATAAGTTTCGCCATAACAAGCGTAACCCGCTGCATTTAGATGTACTGATCATTGATGAAGCATCGATGGTTGATTTATCGCTTATGGCAAAACTCATTGAGGCACTACCGAGCCATGCAAGGCTTATTTTACTGGGTGATAAAGACCAATTAGCCTCGGTTGATACGGGCAGTATTCTTAGCGACCTATGCCAAGGGTTAGAGCTTGACAAAACGCCTGATTACAGCAGTGAGAGAGCAGCGCAGCTTAATCGCGTTTGTTTTAATAATCAGAGCGAGATACCCGCGGCCAGCAGTCATTTTGTACTTAACGATTGTATTGCGTTTTTACAGCAAAGTTATCGTTTTGATGGTAGCAGCGGCATTGGTCAATTAGCACAAGCTGTAAATACCAATAACAGTGGCTTACTGGGCTATGTTGAGCAAACGATTAATCAAGGTGGCTTTAAAGACCTTAAACTTAATTACAGCGTAATTAGTAAACCGATTGAGCAATTTGTGCAACAAGCGGCGTTGCAATATCACGATTATTTGCAGCTTATCCACCAAGGGGCAAGTGTTACCAGTGTGCATAAAGCATTTGCGCATTATCAGTTACTGGCTGCCGTCAGAGAGGGAGATTATGGTGTAAATAGCCTTAATCAGCGTATTGAAAAAGCACTGGCTCAACAAGGTTTAATTTCGCCATATCAAAGGCACTACGTGGGTATGCCAATTATGATCAGCCAAAACGACTACCAGCTAAAACTGTTTAATGGCGACATCGGTATTTTAATGCACGATGAGCAAGGTCAGTTAAAAGCCATGTTTGTTGATGAACAAGAAAATATTAGTGCCTTTTCGCCCGCACGTTTACCTGCTCACGACAAAGTGTATGCCATGACCATTCATAAGTCGCAAGGCTCTGAATTTGCTTACACTGCAATGATTTTACCACCAATAAAACAGGCTAATCAGGGCATTAACAGACAATTGGTTTACACGGGGATCACCCGCGCGAAAACCACATTTGAGCTGGTGGCCGATAAAAATGTATTGCTCATGGCAATGAATAAATCTGTTACTCGTGCATCAGGTTTATACGATAGGTTAAAACATGAGGCTCGTTAAAGTAACGAATGACCAACTCAACGAGTTAATGGGTTGGTTTAACACAGAGGCAGAACTGCGTATTTGGTCAGGGCCATTTTTTAATTACCCATTTGATACGCAAAGCTTTAAAAAAGATTTAAACCTAGATGAGTTGAATTCCTACGCGTTGGTTAATGACGAAGACTGCATGTTAGGGTTTGGTCAATACTATTTACGTGAAGGTCGTTGTCATTTAGGGCGGCTAGTTATCGCGCCAAGCGAGCGTGGTAAAGGTTTTGCAAAGCTGTTGATAAATCTATTAGGAGAGCAGGGCAAACAGCAATTGAACTGCGATAGCTTGTCGTTGTTTGTATACACCCACAATACCCTCGCTAAAACGGCCTATGAGAAACTGGAGTTTATTCAAACTCAGTACCCAGCTGACATGCCCCTCGATGGCTGTATTTATATGGCCTGCTAAGAGCGTTTAAAGCTGCTTTTACGAAATAGATTAGGTTGCCAGCCAAAATGAAGAGCGCCTAATCTTAAAAAAACGGTGACAACTAAACCACCAACAATACACCAGATATAGTCCACCTCTAAAGTAAATAATGCAGCATAAGTAAGCCCGCCAGATAGGCAAGCGGTTGAATAAAGCTCTTCCCCCATTACCAGTGGGACTTCTCGACAGATTACATCGCGCATCAATCCACCAAAAATACCTGTTGTCATACCCATGGTGATGGCAACAACCATATCAGCCCCTTCAATAAGTGCTTTTTCAATACCGATAATATTGAAAATTGCCATTCCTACAGCATCCATTAATAGCATGGTGGTGTTACTTAAATCGGGGAGGTGACGAATTGATAAAATAGACGCGAATATGGCTATGTAAGTTGCGTATAAATAATCTGGTTGGGCTATCCAAAATACCGGTTTGTTTAGCAATATGTCTCGAAGTGTCCCACCACCTATGGCTGTTACCGTGGCAACGACCACCACACCAAAACCACCGACACTTTTTTCATGACCTAGCAAGGTGCCAGAAATAGCAAAAAATGCCACCCCAATAATGCTTAAAAAGTGAAAGTATTCTGATGTCATGCGGCCTCCTTACCTGTTAATAAGTTAACCCTAGCAAAATGAACTTTATTGGCGCTGAACAGATAAGAAAGTAGGGCGGGTAATGATGTCACCCGCCGATATGGAAATGTTTATTATTTAAGGTAATCAACCACTAATTGCGTCATTGCATTTACGCCAAGCTGTAATGCTTTTTCGTCTGCAAAAAAGTGTGGTGAATGGTTACTTGGTGCTGTAACTGCATCTTGACCTTTTGGTGTGACACCTAAGAAAAAGAACATGCCTGGTGTTTCTAAAGCGTAGTAACTAAAGTCTTCTGCGCCTGTGATAAGTGGCGTTGTGATCAGGTTTTCTTTACCAACCACACCAGCAAGTGTTGGTGTCATTTTCTTGGTTAATTCAACATCGTTTACGGTTACTGGGTAACCATGATCAATGTGAACATGCGCTTGTGCGCCACCTGATTCAGCTACCATCTCAGCGGTTTTAGCTAAACGTTTTTTAATGTCAGCACGCATTTCTTGGTCAAAGGTACGAATTGTGCCGACCATTTCAACTTGATCTGGGATGATGTTGTTACGCACACCGCCATTAATGGCACCAAATGAAACCACCGAAGGTGCTTTGGTTACATCAACTTGGCGAGAAGCGATGGTTTGTGTTGCCATAATAATTTGTGATGACGCCACAATTGGGTCAACCCCATTCCAAGGGCGAGAGCCGTGAGTTTGGCGACCTTTTACTGTGATAGTAAATTTATCGGCGCTGGCCATTAGCGGCCCTTCACGAAAACCAATTTGTCCGGTATTTAGCGAGCTGGTTACGTGTAAACCAAATACGGCTTCTGGCTTTTCTTTGAATAAGCCTTCTTTAAGCATAAGCTCCGCACCGCCTTCTTCACCATCTGGTGCACCTTCTTCAGCAGGTTGGAAAATAAACAGAATATCTCCCGCGAGCTCTTCTTTTATTTTGACTAAAGACTCAGCGGCCGCCATTAAAATAGCCACATGATTATCATGACCACAGGCATGCATTACGCCAACGGTATTGCCTTTGTACTCAGTTGTTTGGGTTGACGCGAAGGGTAAGTCTACTTGCTCTTTAACGGGCAATGCATCCATATCAGCGCGCAGCGCAATAAGCGGACCTTTTTTGCCCCCTTTCAGTTTGGCAACCACACCGGTATGAGCCACACCTGTTTGAACCTCAAGGCCTAAAGAACGTAAATGCTTCGCTACATATTTGGCTGTTTCAAACTCACGGTTACTAAGCTCTGGATATTGGTGTAAATGACGGCGCCATTTAATGACTTTTTCACTGACGCTTTTATTTGCAGATTTAAGCTCAGTATTAATATCACTAGCTAATGCAGGGGTCGAAATCGCACTGAGTAGTAGGCTGGTCGAAAGTAATTTGTTTAACATCCCGTATCCTTTTATTATTAATTTATTAAACCAATGTAAAGTATAAAGCTTTGAATGAACAGGAACAGGCGCTAATAAATCAAGATAATTGGTTTGGGCAGCGCACACAGAACTTTAAAGATAGCCTACTTAAAAATGCTAAATTAATCACCTTAAATGCAGGTGATGCATTGTTTTTGCGTGGCGATGAAAATACCGGTCTGTATTGTGTTATTAATGGCGTGCTTAGAGTTTCTGGGGTTAATAGCCAAGGCAAAGAAGCGGTGCTCAGTTTTGTAAGCAGTGCTATGTGGTTTGGTGAGGTTGCTTTGTTTGATGGGGGTAGACGCACTCACGATGTGTATGCGCAAACTGCGGTACGGCTTTTACACGTTCCTGAGCGGGCATTAAGCCAGTTATTGCAAGAGCATCCCGCTTATTGGCATGATTTTGGGCTGCTGCTTACCAATAAAGTGCGCAACTTGTTTGACTCATTAGAAGATCACGCACTCCTCACGGCAAAGCAAAAGGTGAGTAAGCGGTTGTATATGCTTTATCAGTCATCAATGCAAAACTCTTTGCCGCTGACCCAGCAACAACTTGCCGATATGACCTATTTAACACGGCAAACCATTAATCAAATTTTAAAATCTCTGCAAGCTGATTCAATTATTAATCTTAAATATCAATCGATTGAAATAATTAATATAGATAAATTGCAATCACAGTGCTGATTTGGAACTAAAATTGCTACAAAGCAGCAATCAAGCTTAAATGGAAGACAACTTGTGGCAATTACATTTCATAATCAGTACAACCCTTATCATTACTCTGGCACTAAAAATAGTGAGACGTCGCTCACTTCATCACAAGCAAAACCCATGGCTCAATCTTCTTCAGATGCACAACAGTTGTTAAGAAAACATACAGAGCCAAGCTCATTTTTGGACACAGCAAAGGAAGCGCTTGTTTATCAGCGTTTAGGTGTGGACAAAGAGAAAATTGATGAAATTAAAGCGCAAATAGAAAAACTTGCTGAACAAATGCAACAACAAGGCGCAGATATGAAAGCCCTGCAAGAAAAAATGGAAGAGTTACAATCTATGCTAGAAGAAGAGTATCAAAAAGGACGCGATCGAATGGACATGCAACCAGACGCTGAAAAGGGCAAGGTTATCGATGCACTGGTTTGATGTGTAAGTTAATGCCGGTTCGTCAAATGTCGGCTAGTTGACATTCTTTGCGGTGAATTATCTGCTAATCTGAACTTTGAACACAGTTTTGGCAGGAAAAATAATGAAAACATTAAAACAACAATTAACAAATTACGCCCTCTACCACCGCTCAAAACGCAATATTTACACTCACTTTATTGGTATCCCATTAATTGTGTTTGCAATTATTTGTTTATTGCAACGCGTCACGCTTACCTCTGAACCTGCTGTTATCTCCTTGGCAACCGTGGTGATTGCACTCACTTGTCTTTATTACTTATTACTTAGCTTATCTATGGGGTTAATTATGGCTGTATGCTTGAGTTTGTTGAGCATTGCTGCTGATCCTGTGGTGTCGCTTTCAACAGAGTTATGGCTAGCTGTGAGTATTGGTAGTTTCGTTGTTGGTTGGGTATTTCAGTTTATTGGTCACTATTTTGAAGGTAAAAAGCCAGCCTTTGTTGATGATTTAATTGGTTTGGTAATAGGGCCTTTATTTGTATTAGCAGAGTTCTTGATTATGCTTGGTTTTTATAAAGATATTGCTGATCATATCGAACAACATGCAGGGCCTAACAAAGCATAACAACAATAGTAAGGAACACACATGCAATTAAATGGTAAAACAGTTTGGGTAACAGGGGCATCTTCTGGAATTGGTGAGGCACTTTGTGAGCAACTGGCGGCAAAAGGTGCAACGCTAATACTGTCTGCCCGTAATGAGGAAAAACTCAACGCTCTTAATACAAGACTTGGCGGTAATCACCATGTGGTCGCCCTTGATTTGGCAAAGCCTGAAGCCTTACTTGAGGATATGCCTGCGGTGATTGAGCAAATTGGCCGCATTGATGTGCTTATCAATAACGGTGGGGTGTCGCAGCGTAGTTTATTTTTAGAAAATGAATTTACAGTTTATCGCCAACTAATGGAAGTGAATTACTTTGGTTTAATTGCCTTAACGAAAGCCGTTGTACCACAGATGGTGAAACAAGGTATGGGCATGGTGGTATCAATTAGCAGTGTGGCGGGTAAAGTCGGTTCAAAGTTCAGAACCGGTTATTCGGGTTCCAAATATGCGGTCGTGGGTTTTATGGATTGCTTAAGAGCAGAATTAGCCGATAAAAATGTGAATTGCCTGACTATTTGCCCAGGCTCAATTAAAACAGCCATTGCGCATAATTCGTTAGATGGCCAAGGTAAGCCGCAAAATAAGCCAGAGCAATCAATCGAAAATGGCATGGATGTCGCAAAAGCCGCTGCAAAAATGATTAAAGCCATTGAAGCCGAGAAAGATGAGGTTGTGATTGGTGAAGGAATAAGTGGTTTAGCACCGACCATTAAGCGTTTTTTCCCAAGCTTTTTTAATCGCCTCACAGCAAAAATGAATTATCGGTAATCCATTGTCATTTGCCAGTGAATAATTCTTAGTAAACAATGCGCAGCTTAGGTTGCGCATTTTTTGTACTAAACGGTCGAATTATTATCACTTTAATCGATAAAAGGCACTAGTTTGCTATGGTTAAACAGGGATGGATTAGCATACAATGGGGTAAAAGTAGTCCAAACAAGAGAGAACAACAATGGCCGCATTTGGTACTGTATTTATGCCACAAATGATCCAAGCACGTTTTGCTGATAACTCATGGAGTGAAAGCGCGCTGGTCCCATCTGATAAAATCGAATTACATGCGGGTGCTCACGTATTACATTACTCAAGCACCTGTTTTGAAGGATTAAAAGCATTTCGTCATGAAGATGGCACGGTCTATATCTTTCGTATGGATGCTAACATCGCGCGTATGAAACAAAGCTCTAAGTTACTAAACTTACCTGACTTTGACGAAAGCATGCTTGAGCAAATGATTAAAGACATTGTAAAAGAGTATGCAGACGAAACACCGACCCCTCCGGGGTCTATGTATATTCGCCCTACGCACATTGGGACAGAAGCGGCGATTGGTAAAGCGGCTGCGCCGTCAATGAGTTCATTGCTTTATGTATTACTTTCGCCAGTGGGTGATTACTTTGCTGGTGGCGCAACGGCACTACGTGTATTACTTGAAGAAGATGGCATGCGCTGTGCGCCACATATGGGTATGGTGAAAAGTGGTGGTAACTACGCAAGTGCATTAGGTCCAATCTTACAGGCTCGCTCTGAGCACCAAGCAGACCAAATTTTATTCTGCCCAGGTGGCGATGTACAAGAAACCGGTGCTGCAAACTTCATTCTAATTGATGGGGATGAAATCATCACAAAAGCACTTGATAGCACATTCTTACACGGTGTAACGCGTAATAGTATTTTAACGATTGCGAAAGATTTAGGTATGACCGTATCTGAACGTAATTTTACTGTGTCTGAGTTGCTTGAAAGAGCCGCTAAACCAGGCACTGAAGCTGCATTATCGGGTACCGCTGCGGTACTGACGTCGGTTGGCACGCTTATTCATAATGACCAAGAGTTTAAAGTGGGTTCGGGCGAACCTGGCGAAAAAGTCGCAAAATTACGCCAGGCATTGAATGATATTCAATGGGGTAAATCAGCGGATAAACACGGCTGGTTAACAAAAGTATAATTGAGCAGTAAATATGGAAAGCCACGTAAATTGCGTGGCTTTTTTGTTTTTACATTGGTTTACAGCTCTACCCGTGTTTAGGCGCAAATTACTAGACATTAATGGGTATTAACTTTATTTTCATTTTGTTAATAATGACCAACAAGTAAACCTATTATGATCAAGAAAACGCTTGCATGTGCGATAGTTGTTGCACTGGCGGGGTGTGGTGAATCAACCCCAACAAACACAGAACAAACTGTAAAAACTGCAGAGGTTAAAGCTGCTGTGAATTATCCAGAAACTAAAAAAGGCAATGTTGTTGACGAATATTTCGGTGAGCAAGTAGCAGACCCATATCGTTGGTTAGAAGACGATATGAGCGACGAAACCGCACAATGGGTGAAAGCCGAAAATGACGTTACGTTTTCTTATCTAAAAAATATTCCTTATCGCGATGAGCTTAAAACCACGCTCGAAAAGCTGATGAACTACGAAAAAGTGACAGCGCCGTTTAAAGAGGGTGAGTACACCTACTTTTATAAAAACGATGGTCTACAAAATCAGTATGTGGTTTATCGTAAAAAAGGCGACTCAGAAGCTGAAGTGTTTTTAGATCCAAATACTTTTAGTAGCGACGGCACAACCTCAATGTCGGGCTTAACCTTCACAGAAGACGGTACGTTAGCAGCTTATCAAATCTCTGAAGGCGGCAGTGATTGGCGTAAAATTATCATTATTGATACAGCGACAAAACAGCCAATTGAAGAAGCATTAGTCGATGTGAAATTTAGTGGTATTGCTTGGCTTGGTAACGAAGGTTTCTATTACTCGAGCTACGATAAGCCAAAAGGAAGTGAGCTGTCTGCGAAAACAGATCAACATAAAGTTTATTATCACAAATTAGGCACAGCGCAAGCTGATGACCAATTAATTTATGGTGGCACAGAGGCACAAAAGCACCGTTATATTGGCGCAGAGGTAACTCGTGATAATCGTTATTTAATTATCGCTGCTAGTACTTCAACTTCAGGTAATAAATTGTTTATCAAAGATTTAACTCAGCCTGACAGCAAGCTAGTGACGATTTTAGATAACACAGACTCAGATACTTCTATAATTGATAATGACGGCTCGAAACTCTATTTAGTTACTAACTTAAACGCACCAAATATGCGTGTAGTGACAGTCGATGCCGCTGATCCAAGCCCTGAAAATTGGCAAGATTTAATCCCTGAAACTGACAATGTACTTAGTATTTCAAAAGGCGGTGACTACTTCTTTGCTAAGTATATGGTTGATGCGATTTCGCAAGTAAAACAATACGATAAATCAGGTAAACTGGTGCGCGATATCAGCCTACCAGGTGTGGGCACTGCATATGGCTTTAGTGGTAAGCACGATGCAGAAACTCTGTATTACTCATTCACAAATTACACCACGCCAGGTAATACCTATTCGTTTGATGTTGAATCAGGCAAGTCTGATGTGTATCGCAAGTCGGGCGCTAAGTTTAATAGCGAAGACTATATTTCTGAACAAGTATTCTATACATCAAAAGATGGCACTAAAGTGCCGATGATTATCTCATACAAAAAAGGCACGGAACTTAACGGTAAAAATCCAACTATTTTATATGGTTATGGTGGCTTTAACGTGAGCCTAACACCAAGCTACAGCCCTACGGTTGCGGCATGGCTTGAGCACGGTGGTGTGTATGCTGTTGCTAATATTCGTGGTGGTGGCGAGTACGGTAAAGCGTGGCATGTGAATGGTACACAGCTTAAAAAGCAAAATGTATTTGATGACTTTATTGCTGCTGCTGAGTACTTAAACGAAAAGCAATACAGCTCACCTGATTACTTAGCGGTACGTGGTGGTTCTAATGGTGGCTTATTAGTCGGTGCGGTTATGACACAGCGTCCTGAGCTATTTAAAGTTGCGCTTCCTGCTGTAGGTGTTTTAGATATGCTGCGTTACCACACCTTTACAGCGGGTGCTGGTTGGGCGTATGACTACGGTACTAGTGAGCAAAGTAAAGAAATGTTCGATTACTTAAAAGGCTACTCGCCTGTTCACAATGTTAAAGCGGGTGTAAGTTATCCTGCGACTTTAGTGACAACAGGGGATCATGATGACCGTGTGGTGCCTGCGCATTCATTTAAGTTTGCTGCTGAATTACAAGAAAAAGGTGCAAAACAAAACCCGTACCTGATTCGCATTGAGACAAATGCAGGGCATGGAGCGGGTACTCCTACTAGCAAGGTTATTGATATGTACGCTGATATTTATGGTTTTACACTTTATAATATGGGTGTAAAAAGCCTTTAGTAAACAGGTAATGTGGCTAAGCAATCACACCGAGCAATTGCTCGGTGTGATTGTTTGAGTTAAGACACTTACAAATCGATACCCAACGCGAATATCATTTTATAATCTTCTTTTTCTGGCACGAGTCCGTTTTCATCAGCAATTGGCTCAGCTAGATAGTCCCATACGAGTGACACATCAAAATCGATATCTTCGGTGATTTCAGTTTCAAAGCTAGCCATAGCATACTGAGAATCTCCGCCTGAATCGGCATCGGCGAATAAGTAACGATAGTTAAATGTAAAATCTATTTTTTTCGTTATTTCATGCTCAAAATTAGTGCCAAGAAAATACGACATGGATGAATTACTTTCGTCTTCATCAACCGCCACAGTATCAAATTGAGTTTTCTGAAATGCTGGACCTGTAGAAAAGTCCCACTCAGTTTTATCTGTATCCATGACATAATAACCAACACCCGCACCTATAGTGTATTTATTGGCAATATTTTGAAATGGGTCACGGTAATACTCAAAGAAAATAGGGCGAAAATACATTTTTTGTGTGTAAAACCAGTCGAATGTCCCATTGGCTCGGATGTTGTTTTTAGTGACTTCATTGTCATTGGTTGTGCGATAACCTAAAAACTCAGCGAGGAAACGACTCGAAGCAGTGCGGCGTTTTATATCAGCTTGCGCAGAGTATTCTGTTTGGTCAGTATTACCGCGTGATAAATTAGCGCCGAGCGATATTTTAACTGTCCATGCACTTAACTCACTGTCAATCGATGGAGCAATCGACACAAGATCGTTATAGCGGTATTTGGCAGGAGAATCACCAACACGTACATAACCACCTGAAATATTTAAACTACCGCTAAGTTCATGACCATCATTAAAACGTACCGTGTGGTGGCGTTCAGATATAATCATGTAGACATCTTCGCGGTCTATAATTTGTGTATCGAGTATGTCACTGTCAAACTCAAGTTCTTTGCCATACATTGATATGAGTTCACCCTTGAGCCACTCGCCTGAATTTAAGCGGATCCAATCAAACTTTGAGGCATCTTTAATAATAATCTCGCGTTCTTTAAGTAATGGGTCGGGAAGAGTGTCAGTGCTATAGCTCATTGGGGAGTGAGCTAGTATTGCACTAAGTAGTAAGTATCGTTGAAGCATTATTGCAATCCATGTTCATTTAATGCGTGAAAAATTTGTTATTTAGTTCTAATTACTTAAGACTAGACCAACTTTTAGGCACACACAAAAAATGATTAACTAACAGGAAGAAATAACCGTTGATAGGTCTTATATGCGTATTCATCACTCATTCCTGATAAATAATCACAAATAATGCGCATTGAGTTTTCTTGCTTATCATGAGCATTCAACCACATTTCTTGTGTTGTTTCGGGTAGCAAACGCATAGGATCACTGGCAAAAGCACTGAACAGCTCAATCAATAGATTTTGTCCTTTAAATTCAACTTGCTGCATTTTGGGTTCCCGAATTAAGCGTTTAAACACAAAATGCTTTAAAACATTGAGAATGGCTGCAAATTCATCAGGTAAGCTGACTGTGTATTGCAATATTTCAGATTCAAAATCAGCGTTTTGAACTACTAACTGAGCATTAATAATAAAGGTGTTAACCAGCTCTCCGATAGCATCTTTGCGCTCATACTCGTATTCTGAAAATAGCCGTTTGGTTATTGAACTTAAGTGCTCGTTTAACCAAGGTGAATTAAGGGCTTCTAATTGTAGTTGAGCGTGATTGAGCCAATCTGAAAGGGTAAGCACTTCTGTCGCTATGGCATCTTCGAGATCGTGCACGGCATAGGCAATGTCATCAGCCAACTCCATAATTGCAGCGTCGAGTGATTTATAATGGGTTCTAGCTCTAAATTCATCGGCTTGGTAATGACTAGACAAAAGCTTTTTATCATCGCCTGACAGAGGGGCGATTATCCAGTTAAATACATCTTGATCATCTTTATATAACCCTTTAGCAGGGCGCCAATGATCTGCTTTTATAAAGCTTCTTTTTTCACTTAAAGGTGGAACTGTATGCCATAAATCATCAATAAACGCTGGGTATTTGATAAACCCAAGTAAAGTGCGGCGTGTTAAGTTCATACCAAAACCATTACTATATGGTTCCAGTTTAGAGACGATTCTTAATGTTTGCGCATTGCCTTCAAATCCACCATTTTCACGCATCATAAAGTTAAGTGCTATTTCTCCACCATGTCCAAAAGGGGGATGGCCTATATCATGAGCTAAACACAGAGTTTCAAGTAAACTTGCACTGGGAAAATGTTTAAAATTAGCGTGTTGCGTTTTTAAATGTCTAAGTAGGCCACTGCCAATTTGCGCAACTTCAAGGGAATGTGTAAGGCGAGTTCGGTAAAAATCATTAAGGCCAATGCCCATTATTTGCGTTTTTGCCTGTAAACGCCTAAATGCGGCTGCGTGTATGATACGCGATCTGTCTACTTGCCACGCAGAACGGTTATCATTTGGGCGATATTTTTGTTGATCAATAATACGGGCTTGCCAATATTGGCACATAAAAAGAACCTTGTAATTACTCGCTCAGGTGCCTTTTAGTATACGCAAGCACTTGAAAAATGCGAGCTAATTACTTGAAGCTCTAAATAAATTGTAAGGCTATTAAGTAACCTTTTTAGTGAAATTCGCCAAAAAAAATACCCTTTGATATAATTCGCTTTTATGTGTGCGTGACGTTGCCGCACAGAGTTGTTGTTTACTTGAGAGAATACATGCTTAAATACCTTTTTCGAGGCTTACTTACCGCTTTCTTTACTTGGGCATTACTTTATCCATTTATAAATACAGACCATGTTGTTGAAGGCGTAGAACAATCAGACAGCACAAAAAAAGGAACACAACGTGTACAAAAAAAAGAGAAACCTTTACATAATGTAAAGCTGCCTGACTTTTCGAGCTTTACAGATGTAAAAGAAAAAAAGCATGCATTTTTTGATTTTATTCGTCCACACATTGAAGCTGAAAATAAAAAGATTTTACAGCAACGTGCAACGTTAGAAATTGCCCGCATGATGCTTGAGTTTAATGAGCCTTTATCTAACAAGCAAAAACAAGATATTAAAAAAATCTTAGCTAGCTACAAGTTATCTAACTCACTGGATGTTTTATCACTTACACGAGCATTACGGCGTGTAGATATCATACCAAAAGAACTTGCACTCATGCAGGCTGCAAATGAGTCAGCTTGGGGAACATCTCGCTTTGCAAGAATTGGCTTAAACTTTTTTGGCCAGTGGTGCTACAAAAAGGGCTGTGGCATGGTTCCTCGACGCCGTGCAAATGAAGCCGCACACGAAGTTACTGCATTTAAGTCTGTGCGTGCAGCAGTCAGTTCTTATTTTAAAAATATTAATACCCACGCAGCATATTCAGATTTGCGCTCAATTCGCGAAGACTTACGACGTCAGCAAAAACCTATTGAAGCGACGAAGCTAACACACGGGTTGATGTCATACTCTGAGCGTGGTGAAGCGTACATAGAAGAATTAAACACAATGATTAATCAAAACAGAGCATACTTTGATGAATAAAACGTTTTCATGGTTGAAAGTAATTGGCACTGTTGCGGCTTTAAGCTTTTCAAGCTTCAAGGTCGCGGCGAGTGAGTTTGTTGTAGCTTATGATGGCTTTTATGACCGCTTAAAAGTGGTCAATAAAGGTGAATTTCAATATGCACAAGTGAATTTCTATTTAACTGATATTGCTAGCAATGAAGTATGTACAATTAAATCAGGAAAAATCATAACTGAACAGCAGGAGTTTGATCTAACTTATACTGAGCAAGCGCAGCTTTTACTGCCTTTTGATAAACAGTTAGATACTGACAAAGCTGTGATTGTGGTACAGCCTATGAATCCTAAACATGATTGTCAGCTTAAGTTACAGATTGAGGCAACACAACTGGATGAGTTCGCATTAACAAAAGCGAACCTATTTGCTCTTGACCAAGAATTTGATGAACTACTCTCCGACCTTTCAGGTTTTTTTGTGAGCAAACTAATGTGGTTCCTGTTACCTGAACAAAAAGGCGTTGTGTTGAAGTTTGATAGCACAGATGCAATGTCGGCAGATGGAGTAAGCTGTAAAGAAAACCGCTGTTTTATTAATGTTACTGACGACTGGGAGGAGGATGAAACTCGTCTAAGTAATAATGGAGCGTTATTAAGTGCAACTCCTTGGATTGCGAAATAATATTTGGCAGTGCACATTTGCCAGCATAGTTAACTTTTCAAAAAAGGATCTTAACAGATCCTTTTTTATTGATTTTAAACCACTCTTTAAGTATTTAATATGGCAGTTGTTAATAGCTAACACGCTCAAATAAATACAATAAAGCGTGTTATATAAATTGATTTGATGAATAAGGAAGTTCGAATGTATATCAATGAGGCGTCAAAACTCACAGGGGCAACACAAAGAGCTATAAGACTCTATGAATCAGTCGGGCTACTAACTGTTTCTCGCCGAGGGAAGTATCGAGTTTATAGCCAAGAGAATATTCATCTAATCAAACTAATAAAAGAGGCTCAAACTCTGGGTGTTGCTTTGTCAGATATGGTTGCTTTAAAGGGAGAAAATGAGGATTTTGATTGGCAGGCAGTCAGCCATTACCTCATTCAAAAGCAAGCTCTAGTTGAAGAAAATATAAAGCAGCTTGAACTCCAAAGAGAGCGTATTAAAAATTACCGAATTTCAATTGATAAGTGTATTCAAGAACTTGACTCTCACCCTTAGGTGAGAGTTTACACTGTATCCTTACTGTAAATGGATATATAAGTGTATGAAAAGAATATTAGTAATTAATGCAAACCCTAAATCAACGAGCTTGTGTAAATCTTTAGCAGAGCAATATGCTGCTGTTGCCATAAAAAAACACGATGTGAAACAAGTTCATATCGGAGATTTGAATTTTGCAATAAATTTAGCAGAAGGCTACGATGAAGTGATTGAGTTAGAGCCTTGTTTAGCTGATCTGCAAAAGAAAATCCTTTGGGCCGAGCATATTGTGATAGTTAGCCCTGTTTGGTGGGGGACCATGCCTGCTAAGTTTAAAGGGGCGATTGACCGAGTTTTTTTACCAGGCTTTTCGTTTAAATATGTTGAGGGTAAATCAATACCGCAAAAGTTATTAAAAGGCCGTACATCAGAGTTGTTAGTAACCTTGGATACCCCCGTTTTTTGGTACAAATACATACAAGGGAATGTCATCTATAAAAACTTTAAACATTGTATTTTGGACTTTTCAGGAATTAAAAATAAAGCCACCACATACTTTGGGCCCGTTATAAACTCCAGTAGTGATAAAAGAAAAGCGTGGCTTAACAAAGCAGCTCAATTAGGAGCGAAAGTGAATTAGACGATTTGTGTTTTCTAAAATTAAAAAGGAGAGCGAATGGCTCTCCTTTTTAGCATAATGAATAGAGTTGCTTAGCTTAAGTTAATTGTTACTACGTTATTTTCCTGTTCTTGTTCAAGTGCAGGCTGTTTTGGGATATCAGGCTTATCTAGAGCGATATCACCGCCATCAATTACTTCACCGGTTTGAAGGTCTTTAAAGTTAAATAACGCATTGTCAGCTAGGTGTGACGGTACAACGTTTTGCATTGCTGTAAAAATACTTTCAATGCGGCCTGGGTGTTGTTTATTCCACTCTGCAAGCATTGCTTTAGTGTGTTTACGTTGTAAATTTTCTTGTGAACCACACAGGTTACAAGGAATGATAGGAAACGCCATACGGTCTGCATATTTTTCAATATCAGTTTCTTTACAATAAGCAAGTGGGCGAATAACCATGTGCTCGCCATTATCACTCATTAACTTAGCAGGCATACTCTTTAATTTACCGCCATAGAACATGTTTAAGAAAAGCGTTTCAATCATGTCATCACGATGATGCCCAAGGGCTATTTTGGTTGCACCCATCTCTTTTGCTGTACGATATAAAATACCACGACGAAGTCGCGAGCAAAGCGAGCAGGTTGTTTTACCTTCAGGAATAATATCGGTGACAATACTGTAGGTGTCTTCTTCAACTATTTTGTATTCAATACCAAGCTTGTCTAGGTATTCGGGTAACACATGCTCAGGAAAGCCTGGTTGCTTCTGATCAAGATTGACTGCAAATAAGTCAAACTTAATTGGCGCAACGCGTTGCAAATGTTGCAGCGTATCCAATAGAGTGTAGCTGTCTTTACCACCGGATAAACATACCATGATACGATCGCCTTCTTCGATCATGTTAAAGTCCATCACGGCTTGGCCGGTTAATCGACGTAAGCGTTTTTGTAACTTATTAAAGTTATATTGCGCTTTAGCTTCTACTGAGTGAGACACTACGCCCCCTTAAAAATACATGGGTAAAATAAAGGGGCGTATTATATTGGAAGCGCGGGAAAACAACAATTGTTAGTTACCCTTTGCACGGTTAATTATTTTGCAAGAGGACTAATGTAGCCATCAGGTTTAAGTGCTAATACATCGCAATCAAGGCTATCAATTACATGCTCAGCTGTGTTGCCAACGAGGGCGGCGCTCAAACCTGTGCGTCCTACCGTGCCAATAACAACTAATTCGCTGTTTAGCTTAGCGGCAACATCAGGAATAACATCTTCAGGTAAACCTTCTTCAATATGACAGTGTTCTTCACTAATTGAAAAGCTCTTTGCAAGCGCTAAGGTTGATTCAAAATGATGTTTCTTTACTGATTCGTTATAAACGCCTGGGTTGAACTCGGGGATTTCAATGGCAATGTTTACCGGCGTTGCTGGGTAAGCATTAACAAGATTGAGCTGCGCATTTGCGAGGTCACAAATAAAGCGGGCGTCATTTATAATACGTTTATTTAGCTCTAGATGTTGTTCATTTTCAGTTACGGCATTAACGGCAGCTAAAATATTGCCCTGAGCCGGCCACTCTTTTTCTTTAACGAGTAATACAGGGGCAGGGCACTTACGAATAAGATGCCAATCAGTGGGAGTGAAAATAACCGATTTTAGAGTGTCGTGTTCATGTGTGCCTTTGACGACAAGATCAAATCCATCATTAATAACAGTATTAATAATCGCTTCGTAAGGGCGATTATGCCAAACAACACACGACTCTATGCTAAGTTCAGGGTAGAGTGCAATTTGCTCATCTAACCAGACTTGCCTATCTTTGATAACAGCTTCGCGCATGGCTTCTCGCTCATCACTAGAAAGCATTGTGGTCATTTCATAAGAAAAATCATAGATACTGAGGAATGCGGTGATGGTGGCGCCAGATTTTTTGGCCAAATCAATTGAACGGCTTAAGCCATGTTGATGTTCTTTAGTTGGGTCTATAACTGCTAAGATTCGTTTAATTGCGTCCATGTGCTGCTCCTTAACTGTTCCGCAAAAAGTATACGTTGAGTGTAACCTATATTTAGAACAGTTAAAGGGGCAAGCCAGATAAAGTTGCGCTAAATCAAACTCTATTTACATTTGATAGCAGCAGTTGTAGCCAGCGCTTGTTGATCTAAAATTGTAATAAACTTGCCTTCAACCTTAATAAGCCCCGCTTTTTGGAAGCGACTAAGTAAGCGACTAATCGTTTCAACGGTTAAGCCTAAGTAATTACCGATTTCTCCGCGTGTCATGGTTAAACGAAATTCTTTGCGTGAAAAGCCGCGTTCGCCAAAACGTTCAGCAAGATTAAAAATAAAGCTGGCTAAACGTTCTTCGGCAGATTTTTTATTGAGTAGTAACAGCATTTCTTGATCATAGTTAATTTCGTTACTCATCAAGCGCATAATTTGCTGACGTAGTTTAGGGAGCTTACCTGCTAACTCATCAAGAGTATCAAATGGAATTTCACATACCATTGAAGTTTCAAGTGCTTGTGAGAAGCTTTGATGTGCCATTTTATTTATAGCATCAAAACCAACGAGATCACCGGCTAAGTGGAAGCCCGTTATTTGTTCGTCACCCTGCTCAGAGAGTGTATAGGATTTGAATGATCCTGAGCGTACCGCATAGATTGCATTAAGGCTTGCTCCAGACTCGAAAAGGTAATCGCCTTTATGGAGTGGCTTTTTACGTTCAATAATTTCATCAAGTCGATCCATCTCCTGACCATTGAGTGAAAATGGCAAACATAGCTGACTGATACTGCAATTATTGCAGCTAATCGTACATAAGCTTTTTGACTTGTTTTGAGAAAAGTCCATACATCCAATCCATTCAAATAAGTTAACAACACGAATACTAATGAACGAGTTTATCGGTTGCTATAATTAATAAGTATATACCGTACCATATTATTACACTTCCTAGAATAACCCTAGTCCAAACATGGTTTAAAAAAGTGTTTATTTTATGGCTAACAAGCCCAACACTGACCATTGCAGGGAAGGTACCTAGTGCAAAAAAGAGCATAACACCGGCGCCATGTGCTGCTGATGGGCTTGTTAATGCCCATGTTAACGCTGAATAAACCAAGCCACAAGGAAGCCAGCCCCATAATGCACCATATAATAATGCTTTTGGTAGGGAGTCAACCGGCAGAAGATGGCGATTAAGTTTGACTAAATGCTGCCATATAAAAGTTTTTCCTAGTTTCTCAAGCCATTGTAAAGTGGCAGCCAAGCGCATAATGTAAATTCCAACGAGTAACATGAATATGCCGCTGAGGAAGGATAAGACAATGGCTAATTGAGAATTTTGAGCGGCAAATTTGCTACTTATCCCAGCGACCAGTGCGCCAGCAAGCATATAACTTAGTGCTCTGCCAATATTGTAAGCAACAGAATAACTTACAGCTTGTTGCTTTTTTGCAGCAAGCTGTAAACTGCTTGCTATGCCACCGCACATAGCAAGACAATGCCCACTGCCGAGCAAACCCATAACAAAAGCGCTGATGAATAGGGGGTCAATCATTACTATTTTTATGTTGCTCTTTATCGTCTTCAAACAAGATGCTGTGACCTTGCTTGTTTAAATCAGAAAATTGTTCGCTTTTTACAGCCCAAAAGAAAACGCCAATTGCAATAATCACAAATAATATAGCAATAGGGATTAGCATATAGATAATACTCATAGTTTTAATAACCTTAATGAGTTAGTAATAACCAGAATGGAGCTTGCAGACATACCAATTACAGCCATCCAAGGCGCAACGAGGCCAAGTGCAGCTAGTGGTAAAATCGAACCATTATAAATGAGTGACAATGCCAAGTTTTGCTTCACTATTCGACGTGTTTTTTTCGATACAGTTAGTAAGTGTTCGATTGCATTTAAGTCACTGTTGAGTAATACCACATCGGCACTGTTTTTGGAAATATCAGCGCCGGTTTCCATCGCAATCGATAAATGGGCACTGGCAAATACTGGGCTGTCATTCACGCCATCACCCACCATAGCAACAATGGCACCTTCACTGGCAAGTGCTTCGACATGGGTTTGTTTGTCACGTGGGCTACATGCTGCATGCACGGTATCTAAATTTAATTGTTTTGCAATTCGCTCACCACTGTTCGACGCATCACCCGTTAACATATGGCACTTGAGCTGTTGTGAATGAAGGTTGGAAATCAATTTTTCTGCGTTATCACGTAAGCCGTCAGCCAAATAAAAACGAGCAATAACTTGTTTGTTGATATATAAGGTTGCTTGTGCATCCGCTTTGTCAGTATCAAACCAGCCACTTTTACCTATCGCAAGGTGTTGACTATTAAGCGCAGCTGTAATGCCTTTGCCAGGCTCGATGGTAACATTTTCGATTTGATTTACTGTGTCGTTAAAACCAGCGAATGCATTGGCAATCGGGTGCTCAGAGAAGCTCTCAAGTTGGGCTGCCAATCGTAATGCATCAGCTTCACTGTACTGAGTGTTGACTAGCTCAACTCGCTCTATAGTGAAACGACCTTGCGTTAAGGTGCCTGTTTTATCAAAGGCGATATCTGTTAATTGTGGTAGCGTTTCTAACACATGGGCTTGTTTAATCAAGATACCGCGTTTGGTTAGACTAGCAACCGCACAAGTTAGCGCAGTTGGAATAGCTAAACTAAGCGCACAAGGGCAGGTTGCAACAAGTACAGAAATAGTAACCCAAAAGGCATGTTCAGGGTCTATTTGATACCAACCAATTGCTGTCATTGAGGCAAACAGTAATAAACAAGCAACAAACCACTGTGCTACTTTATCAGTGATTTCAACTAATCTTGGGCGCTTGGTTAGTGCTGTGTGTTGTAGCCTAATAATTTGATTAAGCAGTGTGTTTTGACCAATTTTGTTAATTTCAATACTGATCACACCATCATGGTTAATTGTGCCAGCGAAAACTTGATGGCTGACAAATTTATTAACAGGTTGGTGCTCGCCTGTCATCATGGCTTCATCTACGGTTGTTTTACCTTTGACCACGACACCATCGGCAGGGATGGTTTCACCCGCCTTGATCAAAACAATATCACCTAGTTTTAGCTTTTTAGCGGCAATAATCGATTCTTGATTGTTTTTATCGATAATGCGGGCGGTAAGAGGCAGTAGTTTTTGTAGATTAGCAGTAAACTCACTGGCTTTTAAACGAGCTCTAAACTCTAAATATTTACCCAGTAACAATAAGAAGGTAAACATACAGATAGATTCAAAATAAACTTCACCAACAGACATTAAAGTGGCATAACAGCTTGCCCCGTAAGCACCAAAAATAGCTAAAGATACGGGTAAGTCCATGTTCAACTGTTTGGCTTTTAACCCATTAATGGCATTGGTTAAAAATGGTAGGGCACTGTACAGAATAACAGGTGATGCGAGTACTAGGCTTATCCAGCGAAAGTATTGCTCAAAGTCTTCTTCCATGCCCGAGAACATGCCAAAATACATGGCAAAAGCGAACATCATAACCTGCATGGTCATTAGACCCGCAACACCTAAACGGCGAATATACGCTTTGGCAGCTTGTTGTTTTTGACTGGCTTCAAGGTCAGCCTGAAATGGATAAGCTTTATAGCCGATTTCATGTAATGAGGTGATAATTTGGCTAAGTGGAGTAACCGATTTATCCCATTGGATCATGGCACGATTAGTTGATGTATTTACGTCAACACGTTTAATCGCCTTTAAATTAAGTAACTGTTTTTCAATTAACCAAGCACATGCCGCACACGTTATACCTTCAACGGTGAGAAGCACTTCAGATAAGTCGTTGGCGGCTGAAATAAATTCGTCTTGAATATCTTCGTTATCGTAGCTTTTAATTAATTCAAGTTGCTCTGGCACAAGTTGTTCTACCTTGCCAGAGCGCACCGTTCTGAATTTATAGTAATCGGTCATGCCTTGGGCGACGATATTCTCAGCAACCGTTTGGCAGCCAATACAACACATAGGTTGTGCCTTACCATCTATTTCGACAGTCGCATTAAAGCCTTTTGGCACACTTTCAAGACAATGAAAGCAATTATCAGACATCAGAGTTTACTACTTATATTCAGGGCTAATCGAAATTGTTTCTTCAGTTGGTAGAATAATATCTTCTTTTAGTTTCCAACTACCATCAATAGGTTCAATAAACACTGTGTAAGCACCATTTACATGCGCATCTAATAGGGCGGTGAAATCGCCATGGGCGTTTTTCATCAGGCTAACATCAAAATCGTTTGCTTTAATGGTGCGGTGATAAAATGACATTTTTAAAGAATGCACATTACTCGCATCACCTTTGGTAAAAGTGAAGGTTACTTTGTCGCCGGTCACATTTAAGTCACCATGCAAATAGAGCGCCTTTGCTTTATTAAATTTACTGAGTTCAAGGTTGATAGCTTTGCCTTTTTTATAATAGTCATCAACAACCATGTCGGGTCCGTTGCCTATAGCCATATAAATAAGGCCAGCACAACCAATAATAGCGGCAAGTGGAAAAGAGATTAAAAACCAAGGCCAAAAATTTTTATACCAAGGAGTGGGGTTCATAGTACTTACTACCTTTAAAAACGTTGTACGCATTTTATCGGATCTAAAAGCAAAAGACTAAAAAAAAGCCTCCAGATGGAGGCTTTTTTGATCTTAATTAATCTATTGAATTAAAAGATTAATTGAATATACATTTTATTAACCGCGTGGTTATTTTTCTTGCGATAAGCTGTAAACGTACGCTGTTAACAGGTGTACTTTGTCTTCACCTAAAATGTCTTTCCATGCTGGCATTACACCTGCACGGCCATTGATAAGTGTTTCTTCCACGGCACGTTTAGAACCACCATATAACCAGATGTTATCAGTTAGGTTAGGTGCACCAAATGGTAAGTTATGAGCTACTGAACCTTTACCGTCAGCACCGTGACACGCAGCACACATTGCAAACTTAGCTGCACCTGCTTCAGCGTCTTTTTGGTTAACAGTACGGCCAGATAGGCTTAGTACGTGAGCTGTCATTTCTTTAATGCCTTGCTCACCTAATGCATCACCCCAAGGTGGCATCGCAGCAACACGACCATGAAGAAGTGTTTCTTTGATTTTATCTGGTGTGCCGCCATATAACCAATCGTTATCCGTTAGGTTAGGGAAGCCTTGACCACCACGTGCATCTGAACCATGACATTGCGCACAGTTTTGAGAGAATAAACGTTGACCAATTTCAAGCGCTTTTTCATCTTTAACAAGTGTCTCAATATCTTGTTTAGCAAATGCTTCAAAGATTGGGCCGAAACGCTCATCAGCTGCGATAAACTCTTGGTCTAATTGGACGTTTTCACCATTAGCCAATGCTTGTTCAGTTGCCTTTTTAGACTCTTCTAAAGAGGTGATACCTTGGTTAGAACTTGTCCACTTACCTAAACCTTCCCAGTTACCTAAACCTGGGTAAGCTGCAAGGTAGTACACAGACCAAATAAATGTCGCGAAGAACATGTAAGTCCACCACTTTGGTAGTGGATTGTTTAGCTCTTCAATGCCATCAAACTCGTGACCACAGCTCTCACCTTCTTTAACACCTGTGTAGTTTTTTAAGTTCCACAGAAGTAGGCCGAAGATGATAGCAAGACACGCAAGGGTTAAAACGATAACCCATATACTCCAAAAGCTAGTCATTTCTCAGACTCCTTTTCCTCGTTAGAGATTGTGTTGTTGTGTTTTTTTTCATCTTCAAATATGGCATTGGCAGCGTCATCAAAACGACTTTTGCTACGCTTGCTGTATGCCCATACAACAATCACAATAAACAGTACTAAAATTACCAGAGTCAAAATGCCTCTGTATGTTCCGTAATCCATAATAATTACTTCAAGTGTGTGCCAAGCTGTTGTAAGTAAGCAATTAGAGCTTGCATTTCAGTTGCGCCTTCACCATTGTTCATGGCTTCGATTTTCGCAATGTCAGCTTGTAGCTCTTCGTCGCTTCCATAACCTTTACCGTCGTAACGGCTACTCGCTTTGTCGATCCCGAAACTATCACGGAATATTTGAAGCTTTTTAAGAGTATGGGTCGTATCGACTCTGTTTTCGTCTAACCAAGGAAACGCTGGCATATTTGACTCTGGAACCACAGCACGTGGATCCATTAAGTGGGCATGATGCCAATCGTCTGAATAACGTTCACCAACACGAGCTAGGTCCGGACCAGTACGCTTAGAACCCCATTGGAATGGGTGATCCCATACTGATTCACCAGCTACAGAATAGTGACCGTAACGCTCAACTTCGTCACGGAATGGACGAATCATTTGTGAGTGACAGTTGTAACAACCCTCACGTACATAAATGTCGCGACCTTCCATTTCTAAAGCTGTAAGAGGGCGTAGGCCATCAACAGGTTTAGTTGTATCGTCTTGGAACATTAGTGGAGTAATTTCAACAAGTGCACCAAAGCTGATTGCGAAGACAGTCAAGATAGCCATTAGGCCAACATTTTTTTCGACTATTTCGTGTTTGTTTTGTGAATTATTATTGCTCATCGTTCTACTCCGTTATGCCAATTGTGCGTCAGCGTCTAATTGCAGCGAGTCTTTTTTCGCAGCAACAGTACGATAAACGTTGTAAGCCATAATTAGCATACCTGTTACGATGAATACACCGCCTAGGAAACGCATGATATAGAACGGGTATGAAGCTTCTAAAGACTGTACGAAGCTGTACATTAACGTACCGTCTGAGTTTACTGCACGCCACATTAGGCCTTGCATAACACCTGAGATCCACATTGCTACGATGTATAGAACAACACCCACAGTGTGTAACCAGAAGTGCGTGTTAACTAATTTAACACTGTACATACGGCCTTGTGAGAATAGTGCAGGGATTAGGTGATAGATAGCACCAATAGAAATCATTGCAACCCAACCTAGCGCACCTGAGTGTACGTGACCTACAGTCCAGTCAGTGTAGTGAGAAAGCGCGTTAACTGACTTGATAGCCATCATCGGGCCTTCAAACGTAGACATACCGTAGAAAGATAGAGAAACAACTAAGAAACGTAATACTGGGTCAGTGCGTAGTTTATGCCAAGCACCTGATAACGTCATGATACCGTTGATCATACCACCCCAAGATGGAACGAATAGGATAACTGACATAACCATACCTAAGCTTTGTGTCCAGTCAGGTAGAGCCGTGTAGTGAAGGTGGTGAGGACCAGCCCAAATATATAAAGAGATAAGTGCCCAGAAGTGAACTACCGATAGGCGGTATGAATAAACAGGGCGACCTGCTTGTTTTGGTACGAAGTAGTACATCATACCTAGGAAACCTGCAGTTAATAAGAAACCAACAGCGTTATGACCGTACCACCACTGAACCATCGCATCTACCGCACCTGCGTAGATAGAGTAAGATTTAGTGAGTGAAACTGGAATTGCCATGCTGTTTACAATGTGTAATACAGCGACAGTAATAATGAAACCAGCGTAGAACCAGTTCGCAACATAAATGTGTGACACTTTGCGTTTGATTAGCGTACCAAAGAATACAACCGCATAGGTAACCCAAACAACCGCGATAAGAATATCGATTGGCCATTCTAGTTCTGCGTATTCTTTTGAGCTTGTGATACCTAAAGGTAAGGTAATCGCTGCTAGTACGATAACGAGTTGCCATCCCCAGAAGGTAAAGGCTGCTAGTTTATCTGAGAAAAGTCGCGTTTGACACGTACGTTGTACGACGTAATAAGACGTCGCAAAAAGTGCACTCGTACCAAATGCGAAAATTACTGCGTTCGTATGTAACGGACGTAGTCGAGAGTATGTTAACCATGGTGTATCAAAGTTAAGTGCTGGCCAAGCTAATTGGGCAGCAATCAGAACCCCAACACTCATGCCAACGATGCCCCAAATCACTGTCATAATAGCGAATTGGCGTACAACTTTATAGTTGTACTCAGTTTGTGATGCTACTGTTTGGCTCATTTTCTGGCTTCCGCTGCAATTAATGCGTTTAGAAATGAATTACCCACCTACTGTAAAATAAGCGGGCCCTACTATTACTTCACAAGCGTGTTACCCAAAGCTAGCCAAAGACGTTAACTTCAGAAAACAAACTCGAGAAACCCTTATTTTTGCGATGGAAATGATAAAATTTTTGACCTTAAAAAGATAGGTCAATTGCATAAAATTATGACATCAATCAAATTTTAACGTTTTGTTGGTTATTTTTTGTCAGCCATTGTGTTTTTTTAAGTCATTCGATTTAACATAGTTGTTTTTTACAGCACAGCTGACTAGTATCCGTTTTATTTTTACAGGCTAATAAAAATGAAAAACATCCCGCTTCTTTTAACGTTGTGCCTTTTAGCAACTGCTTGTGATAGGGAAAGTATAGAAGAGGCAAGTGTATCTGCAACCTGTAAAAATAATGACCATTGCTTATTTGCTGATAAAACTGAAATTTGGCTATCAGCACCCAACATTTCTCCTGAAACCCCATTTACAATTAATTTGAAGCTTCCTGAAGGGGCAAGTATCAATTCAGCAAAACTTGAAGGCGTGACTATGTACATGGGTTACATACCTTTGCAATTTAAAAAGGGCGCCAATTACTGGCATGCAGATACCATGGTTGGTTTATGCTCAGAAAAAGTAATGACTTGGAAAATGACTGTATCTTATACAGGGGCGGATGATCAAACACACAGCTTATTATATTACTTTGACTCTCGTTATTAATAAGAACTCCTTTAAAAGCTAGCACTTAGAAATTTCTTTCCACTGTCTATAGCCGCACTTAAAAGTTTCATCAGTCTTTTTCAACAAAAAACGTTAAAAGTTGGAACTTATTACAATATTCATCCCCTAATAATGCATTTGTAAGCTAACTTTATCTATTTAGTTAGTTTTTGTGAATAACTATGGTTAGCAGATTTATTGACCTATTACGGTTTTTATAATGATGTGTGATCAACTTGTAAAAATTTCATATATAGGAATATTTGCTGAGCAATTACATTTGATTACAAAGTGAATGTAAATGGTTTCATAAGTATTTTTTTTGTATCAAGTGCTTTCTATTGTTATGAATTGTTTATGTTTTTTGTTGTTAACATTGATACATTATGAAACCTTATTACCTTGATTGGGTACCTAAAATTCGCGGTGTTTTTTATTTGACCTCTCATTCAGTTTTCGTTCAGTTAAATCCCCCTAAGTTGCCTCCCGCTGACTCGTGATTCTAATAATAACGAGCGCTACCTAAATAAAGGTAAATTTCCAACAAGTAGGGTTTTCACATGAAAAAATCAATTCTTGGTTTAGCTGTTGTTTCAGCTATCCCAATGCTCTCAAGCATGCAAGCTTTAGCTGCTGATGATGCAGCTGAGTCAATCGAAAAGATTCAAGTTACTGGTTCACGCATCAAGCGTTCTGATATGGAAAACGCTAGCCCAGTAACAATTATTGGCGCTGATGACATTAAAGCAATGGGTGCGACAAGCATCGATAGCGTATTACAAAAAATGACTGCCACTGGCGGCGCGATGACTAACCCTGGTATCAATAATGGTTCAGGCGGTAACGCACGTATCGATTTACGTGGTCTAGGTTCTAGTCGTACATTAGTACTTGTAAACGGTCGTCGTATGATCGCTTCTGGTACAGGCGCAGCATCGACTGTTGACTTAAATACTATCCCAGTTTCAATGATCCGTTCTGTTGAAGTACTTAAAGATGGCGCATCAGCTGTATACGGTACTGACGCAGTAGCAGGTGTTGTAAATATTATCCTTAAAGATGATTTCGAAGGCCTAGACATGAACGCAAATACTGCGATCACTGGCGAAGGCGATGCTACAGAAAACTCAATTGACTTCACTGTAGGTACATCTTTCGATAAAGGTAATATCGTAATCGGTATGCAGTACACTGACCGTGGTAAAGCTTCTCAAGCAGACCGCGACTTCTCTGAGTGTCCTCTAGCTGAAGGTAGCAATGGCCTATACTGTACTGGTTCTTCATACAACGAAGGCGGTCACATTTGGAATGGTAATGGCGAGAAAGGCCTAACTGTTAACGCTAAAGGTGAAGATACGCCAGTATCTCTTATCAACGACAGCGGTGTAACAGGTCGTGGTGGTGATTATCACCGCTATGGCAATGCTGATGCATACAACTACTCACCAGCTAGCTACCTTTACACGCCAATGGAGCGTTTAAACCTTACTGGTATCGCGACATACGAATTATCTGACGATACGTCGTTATTCACTGAATTCACATACACTAAGCGTTGGTCAGAGCAACAAATGGCTCCACAACCAGTATGGTTCGATTTCGAATACACTGAAAACATGGGTAACGCACTTCTTAGCCAAAGCTATGATGAGCGTGTTGATCTTGATGGTGACGGCTACTTAGATAAAAATGCTGATGGCAGCTACGTGACTCAAGAAAGAAATTACCAATATGGTGATAAGATTTCTTACGGTCGTCGTATGTCTGACACAGGTGCTCGTTACTTCGAACAATCTGTTGATACTGTACGTGCTGTTGTTGGTGCACAAGGTTTCATCGGTGATTACTCTTGGGACGTTTCAGCTAACTTCGGTCGTAACGACTCAGTAGATAAGCTAAGCAACCTTCACAACATGGGTGCTATCCAAGACCAAATTCTTGAAGGTACTTTCAACCCATTAGACCAATCTGCATGGGTATCTGATGATTTCCGTAAGAATGTTTACACTGAAGTAAACAATGGTGGTAGCCAGTTATTCATCCTAGCTGCATCTGTTTCAGGCGAAATGTTTGAAATGCCAGCTGGTTACGCTGCATTCGCTGCAGGTATTGAGCGTCGTCAAGAGAAAGCATGGTACACACCAGATTCTCTAACAGCACAAGGTTTGGCAAATGATCCTCCAGTTGAACCAACAGCAGGTGGCTTTGACGTAAATGAAGCATATGTTGAGTTTGCATTACCACTATTAGCAGATGCACCATTTGCACAAAATGTTGAGCTAAGCGCTGCTATCCGTGCGTTTGATTACAGCACATTTGGTTCTGACGAAACGTGGAAACTAGGTTTAACATGGAAAGCAAACGATGAATTAATGCTACGTAGCGTTGTTTCAACAGCATTCCGTGCGCCGACAGTTGATGAGCTTTACTCAGGTAACTCACCATCTTTCGAGCAAATCACATTCCCAGGTGCTCAAGACCAAGCTGAAGTAACTGTAGGTGGTAACTCTCTACTTACTCCAGAAGAAGCTGACACGCTAACAGCTGGTATCGTATATGACCCAGAGTGGCTAGACGGTTTCAGCATGACACTTGATTACTACAAAATTGAAATCGAGAATGCGATTGCATCAGTAAACGAGCAATACATTGTTGACCAATGTTTAGCTACGTCAAACAACGCAAATACGACACTTTGTCAATCTGCTAACATCAGCATGGACAGCACAGGTCGTGTTAAATTCAACAACCAATTACAAAACATTGGTTCTGAAGAAACGTCTGGTTTTGACCTTAACCTAACATACAGCTTCGAAGCTGCGGGTCTTAACTGGAGAGCGGCACTTGATACAACATACCTAGACGAGTACGTTGTTACGGTTCTTGATGACACAGTTGATTACGCTGGCCTTATCACTTCTGGTTCAGGTGGTTATGCTGACCTTAAGTCTAACTTTACGTTATCAGCACGCGGCGAAAGCTGGGATGCAACATATAAAGCACGCTACATCGCTGGTATGGATAGCTACTTATGTATCGATGATTCAAGCTGTTTAGCGCCTACAACACCATCTGTAGTTTATCATGACATCAGCGGTTCATACATTGTATCTGACCGTGTGACTTTATCTGCAGGTGTTAACAACATGTTTGATAAAGAGCCACCTTACTACTCAGGTAACAATGACTCAAACACTGACCCGTACACATATGATGTACTAGGTCGTCGTTTCCACGCTGGTATTAACGTTAAGTTCTAATCTAGCTTGAAATGAATACTAAGGCCCAGTTTTTACTGGGCCTTTTTTATTGTCTGAAAGTCTATCAACGCGTAAACTATAAAGGTATTTTTAACAAACGAGGTGATATTGCTTAAACAAGACGAAAACTTATCTTTTATTATTGAGCCTGAGCTTAACCCACGTTCAGAGCAGCGTCTCGACCTGTATTTCTCTATTCCCAATGAAATGAGTGTGAACCCGCAAACACTCAGTGAAGAATCCTATTTTAATAACCATTTTAAATCGCACTTAGCTTATAACGCTAACAACATTCACTTACCTTTAGTACGCAGTCGCTTTGTCAGTAAAAATAAAGGTGAGCAGCAAGATTATCGCCAAAACTTAAACTTGTATTGCTACCAAGTAAGGCTTGCATTGAATGCCGATGTGAAAGACACCTTGCAATATAAAGAAGCAGAATTATTTTACCCCGCAGCAATAGAGCTATGTGAACAAACTCAAGGTCTTCTGAAAAAGTTAAGACGCTATACCCCAGATGATGAAAAGCTTTTACCATTTTATAAGAACGCGGATAATTATTTAAGTTGGCACGTAGAACAATCATTTTTAAAGCTATTAGACGAGGGGCCGCGAAGTAGTGACTATGCAAAAGAGCGAGGCGATTTACTGCAATTTTGTAAAGCGGAAAATAATTACAGAGAAGAGCAAGAATATAATTCGCAATCAACCATAGAAGATGCCAATCGCATTACTAATAAAATGCGATTATTGCAGCGCTTAATTGAGCATGGCGTCATTCTAAGCCGACATACGCGTTACTTGAATAGTTACCTTAAGCGTATGGTTAAAGGCACAGTCACAGCAGTTATCATGGCTTTTGTGATGCTTGTTGTGCTTAATGCGCGTTCTAACTTTACTGAAGTCACAGCCACACTGATTTTGATATTAGGGGCTATTTATGGCCTACGTGAGATATTTAAAGAAGATATCACGCGGGTTATTTGGCGCGCTATTGTTAGAGGACGTCCAAAATGGCGTTTTCAGTTTAGAAATAGTATTACAAAGGATAAAATTGCCAGTCAGTATATTTGGCTTGAGTATACCTCTTTTAAGCGTATTCCTCTTAAGGTAAGGAAAATCTTTTCAAAACGTCGCCACCAAAATAAGCAGGCTGCACAGTGGTTACATTTTGCCAGTGAAACGCAAGTTAATGCGAAAAAATTCTTACCTGGTTATGATAGCTTACAGCAAACAATTAACTTTAGTTTAGCGCCGTTTGCTCGTTACTTAAAACGTGGTGAAGGAAAGCTGTATCATTTAGAGAGTAATAAAATATCAAAACAGTCTGTTGAAAGGCGGTATCAATTGAATTTGGTGCTTGTGTTCAGTGAAAGTGGGCAAGAAACGTTGTATCAACGCTATAAAATCACGTTAAATCGCAGCAAAATAGTGAATATAGAACAAATTTACAGCCAACTTGAAGAAAAGGAGTAGGGTAGCTTGAGCCACCCTACGAGGAAGTTATTTAGCGTCTAAACCTGTTTTGCTATATAGCGAAACTTTGTCAGAAACGAGAGTTATTTCGATATTCTTATCTTTGTTACCCCAAATACAGTTAGTGTGTAGTGTTTTTTCTTCACACTTATCAGCAGAGCCTAAAATGGCTTCTACTTCTGTCTTATCCATACCGATTTTGATCTTTTCGTAATTTTCTAAACTTACTTTTGAACAGCCAGCTAATGCAAGCGCTGTTGCAGCAATTACCATATATTTTTTCATAGTCATTTCCATTAATGGTTGTAGCGTCGTATTTGTACAATCATCCCCATTCTAGGATGATCGAAATAGTGTATTTCATTACTTATCACACGTTTAAATTGTGAGAAGCGAGCTTTCTCGTAGTCACCAGTCTCTAAACGTTTGCTAATATCAAAGTCGGCATTAATGAAAAGGTAATGGCGTACATAGATTTTCATTAAACCATCTAACTCCCACTTAGGAGCACTTTGTATTGTGTCAGGTATATATTGCTGTGTAGGTGAGACCAAGCTTATAAAGTCGTTATCAACATTTGGAGTAGTTGATTGTTCAGCTTGTAAATGCTCCCCAGCAAATAGGCGCATACTGGGCGCTCTTGATTGGCTCATTTCAGGGAAACGCCAACCGGTATGTAAAATAGGGGTCAACCCTTTTCTATCCAGCTGGTTTTTTTGTTCAGTAAATTGTAAATCTGATGAAGCGATAAGATATATTTCATTAGTATCTTCACGAGACTTAACTGAGGGTGTAACAGGTAATTGCGTATAGCTAGATAAAAAGTCAACACTATCATCACACACGTTAGAGTGTGGTGAGTTGCTAACTAGACTGTCTGTAAATGAGTTTGATTTAAAACGACTGTCACCCTCTATACAGGCTTGCCTTGCTTGTTCTTCAAGGGCTGGCGTGAGCAAGTCCAGTTTGTTTTTTGCATTGATTTCATCGTGTTTTAAACTGAAATCTTCTTGTAAGTAAGGGGCAGGGCGCTGTTTATAAATAAGAACTTCAATTTCGAACCAGCGAGTTGCAAAGGCTGAGCTCGTAAATAAGCAGCAAAGCAAAATAAAACTATTTCTAAACAACATTAATGGCTAACCTTTTTTTCGAAATCTGCAATCATTGCAGTGACCATTTTTAAGCGTTCACGAGGGTTTGCCTCGCTAATAGCAAAGCGCAGTTTGTTTGCGCCATCCATTTTGTACACCTGCGGTGCACTTTGTATCAAACCTATAATGAAGCTAGGGTTAACCTTTGTATGTTGGCTAAACTCAAAATAACCGCCTTTCGGGTTTGCTTCAATCTTCTTAATGCCAATATGACTTGCTTGTAGTTTTAATTGCTGCAGGCTGAATAAGTTTTTCGTGGCGTCAGGCAGCAGACCAAAACGGTCAATCAGCTCGACCTGTAACTCGTCCATATCATTGAGGTTAGCACAGCTTGCAATACGTTTATAGATACCTAAACGCGCATTTACATCATGAATATAATCATCAGGTAATAACGCAGGCAGCTTTAAGTCAACTTCAGTTTGCTGACCGAGCAAGTTCTCAAGGGTTGGCTCTTTCCCTTCTTTGAGGGAGTTAACCGCCTGTTCAAGCATTTCCATATACAAACTAAAGCCAATGGTTTGCATTTGACCTGATTGGTCATCACCAAGCAGCTCACCGGCACCACGAATTTCTAAATCGTGCGTTGCTAGGGCAAAACCTGCTCCTAGGTCTTCCAGTGATTCAATTGCTTCTAGGCGCTTAACGGCATCTTTAGTTAACGATTTGGGGTTGCCAGTCAGTAGGTAGGCATACGCTTGGTGGTGGCTGCGGCCAACACGACCACGCAACTGATGCAGCTGTGCAAGACCGAGTTTATCCGCTCTATCCATAATAATGGTGTTGGCAGTCGGTACATCGATACCGGTTTCAATAATCGTGGTACACACAATCACGTTATATTTTTGGTGATAAAAATCACTCATAATTTGCTCAAGCTCGCGCTCTCGCATTTGACCATGTGCGGTTGTTACGCTGGCTTCGGGTACCCATTCAGTGATTTCTTCTGCAACTCGGTCGATCGTTTCAACATTGTTGTGTAAGAAATACACCTGACCACCGCGTTTAATCTCACGCAGAATGGCTTCGCGAATAAGTTCAGCATCTCTTTGTCTAACAAAGGTTTTAACCGCTAAACGTTTCGCTGGCGGTGTGGCAATGATTGATAAGTCACGCATACCACTCATTGCCATGTTCAACGTACGTGGGATAGGGGTCGCAGTGAGCGTTAAAATATCGACATCGGCACGTAATGCTTTGATTTTTTCTTTTTGACGCACCCCAAAACGGTGCTCTTCATCAACAATCAGTAAGCCCAAATCTTTAAATTGAATATCTTGTTGAATAAGCTTGTGAGTACCAATGACGATATCTAATTTACCCTCGGCCATTTTATCTAGGGTATCTTTTTGCTCTTTGGTTGAGTTAAAGCGCGATAAAACGCCAACCTCGATTGGTAAATCGGCAAAGCGGTCTTTAAAGTTTTCATAATGCTGCTGTGCAAGCAGTGTGGTGGGTACAAGTACCGCAACTTGCTTGTTATCATTCACGGCTACAAAGGCTGCGCGCATTGCCACTTCGGTTTTACCAAAGCCAACGTCACCACATACTAAACGGTCCATCGCTTGCTTGCTTTGCATATCACCGAGCACAGACTCAATGGCGTTGCGTTGATCGTCAGTTTCTTCAAATGGGAAGCTATCGCTAAACTGACGATAAGCGCTGCCATCAAGCTTAAATTTATTGCCAGGCTTTGCTTGGCGTTTAGCGTAAATATCTAATAGCTCAGCAGCCACATCACGGACTTTTTCAGCGGCACGTTTTTTTGCTTTTTCCCATGCATCAGAGCCCAATTTATGGAGCGGGGCAGAGGCCTCTTCACCACCTGAGTAGCGGCTAAGCATATGTAACGCAGAAACGGGCACGTATAATTTTGCCTCGTTGGCGTAGATGATCGTAACAAATTCAGTGATCACACCGGCAGCATCGATTGTTTCAAGGCCTTGATAGCGGCCTACACCATGATCAAGATGCACAATTGGCTGGCCTTCGCGTAGTTCAGCAAGGTTACGAATAAGCGCATCTTGGCTGGCTTCATACTTATGTTTACGACGGCGACGTTGTGAGACCTTAATGCCTAATAATTCTTGCTCTGTGATAATGGTTAAACGCGGCTTACCGTCTAACACCACACTTTGTTCAAGCGGTGAAACAATAAGGCCAACATCACTCGAGCTATTGGTAAAATCGCTAAACGATTCAAATTCTTTGAGCTTTAAACCACTTGGTTTTAATAAGGTGAGTAATGATTCACGGCGGCCATCCGATTCAACCGAGAGCAGCACGCGGCCTTTTTGTTTTTTCTCGCTGGCAACATAGTCAATTAAACCTTGGTACGGTTCATGTAACTTATGATCAATACGCACATTCGGCAGCTCTTTGCTAGCAAGGTTTGTGTGACCCGCTTTGGTGCCTAACTTAGCTTGCGATAAACGAATACGTGCGTATTTACCAAACTCACCAAATAGTTCATTAACGCTTTGATACAGCTTTACAGGTTCAAGTAAAGGTCTGAGCGGATCAACACGGCGGTTTTCATAGCGTACATTCACATCATGCCAAAACTGATCAGCAGCATGCTCAATATCGCCAAAATGCATAAAGGTTGTATTGCTTGGTAAGTAATCGAAGATGGTTGCCAGTTCATCAAAAAACAGTGGCATGTAATATTCGATACCCGCAGGCCAGGTTCCTTTAGTCACCTGCATATAAATGGAGTCTTGCTCAGAGCTTGCGCCAAATTGTTCACGATAATTGATACGAAAACGCTCAATGTCTGAGTCGTTAGTTGGAAACTCGTGAGCGGGCAGTAACTCAATTTTGTCGACTTTTTCATCTGAGCGCTGGCTTTCAACATCAAACAAACGAATGCTGTCTAGCTCATCATCAAAAAAGTCTAAACGAAATGGGTGAGGACTACCCATAGGGTATAAATCAACGATAGAGCCACGGATAGCGTATTCACCGTGCTCCATCACTTGTTGTACATGTAAATAGCCCGCTTGTTCTAAGTTTTCACGCAGTGTGTGAGTATCTAAGGTATCACCCACTTTAAAGTTAAGGGTTGAACCATAAATAAACGAAGCAGGGGCAGTACGTAGCATCAAGGTCGATACAGGCACAATTAATACGCTTTGTTGTTCTTTTTTTAAGGTATTTAACGTGGCTAAGCGCGCAGAAATAATATCTTGATGGGGCGAAAAATGATCGTATGGGAGTGTTTCCCAGTCAGGGAAGACCATGACTGGGTTTTCAGGCAATAGAAATTCGAGTTCAGTTTCAAGGCGTAGGGCGCTTGGTGTGTCTGGGGTGACAATCACAACCAGCTCGTTGTGTTGTTTTACACCTTCTGCGATGGCGATGCTAAGTCCGCTACCGGTAAGTTGTCCCCATTGAATTTTATCTTTTTCAGATTTTACCCAAGGCAATGCTGCCCATTGCGCAAACGCCATTTACTACTCCTTTAAACTGTTTTTACTGCTTAGTCTCGATAAATCTTGGTTAAGTCCTGATAGTGATCGATACGACGATCACGAAGGTAAGGCCAAATTCGACGAATGTTTTCACTACGTGCTTGGTCTAATTCAACAACTAATAATTGCTCATCGCTGTTGTTCGCTTCGGCTAAGATTTCACCTTGAGGGCCTGCGATAAACGAGTTACCCCAGAACTGAATACCTTCGCTTTGAGCGCTTGGATCACTTTCGTGACCAACACGGTTACAGCTGATCACCGGCACGCCATTGGCAACTGCATGAGCGCGTTGTGAAATAACCCAGGCGTCTTTTTGACGTGTTTGCTCATCTTTTTCATCACGCGGGTCCCAGCCAATGGCTGTTGGGTAAATTAAAATTTCAGCACCGGCCATTGCCATTAAGCGTGCAGCTTCTGGGAACCACTGATCCCAACACACTAATACGCCTAATTTACCGACAGAGGTTTGAATAGGCTCGAAACCTAAATCACCCGGTGTGAAGTAAAACTTCTCGTAAAAACCAGGGTCATCAGGGATATGCATTTTACGGTATTTACCGGCAATGCTGCCGTCAGTTTCAAGCACCACTGCAGTATTGTGATAAAGTCCTGTAGCACGCTTTTCGAATAATGATGACACGATCACCACATTGAGTTCTTTGGCAAGTGCGCCTAAGGTATCTGTGCTTGGGCCCGGAATGGTTTCTGCTAAATCAAAAACGTCTACATCTTCGGTTTGGCAAAAATATAAACTGCGGTGTAGCTCTTGAAGAACAATAAGCTTAGCGCCTTGGCTTGCTGCATCACGAATACCAGCAATTGATTTAGCCATATTGTCTTCAGCATTATCGGTGTTTGATTGCTGAACAAGAGCAACCTTTAAATGCGTTGGTTTAGTCATTGTTTGTTCCTGCTAAAAAGCCGCGCGGTAATTGCATTGTAATACAGTGTAAGCTGCCAAATTGGTGAATAATTGGCACACAATTAATACCCACCACAGTGTGATCTGGGTATGCATTGGCAACCTGACCAAGCGCAAGTTGGTCGTTTTCATCACCATAAATTGGTACTAAAACGGTTTTATTGATAATTAAATAATTAGCGTATGTGGCAGGTAGTCTGTCACCATCTTCATTGAACACTGCTTTTGGCCAAGGTAAGGCAATCAGTGAGTAGTTTTCACCCTCAGCTGTTTTAAATGATTGCAGTTGCTTTTCCATTGCATCAAGGGCTGCAAAGTGCTCATCATCTTTATCATCACACTGTACATAAACGAGGGTGTTGTTTGGAGCAAAACGTACCAGCGTATCAATATGGCTGTCGGTATCATCACCCGCAAGGTAACCGTGATCAACCCAAAGAAACGACGTAGCGCCTAGTTGCTCAACCAGCGTTTTTTCTATATCTGCTTTTGTAAGTTCTGGGTTACGATTTGGGTTTAACAAGCACTCGCTCGTTGTGAGTAGCACACCGTGTTCGTTGATTTCAACGCCACCGCCTTCAAGAACCAGTTCACTTTGCTGATAACCATTTTTAGGATTAGCGACTTGCTTTACAAGTACTTGATTAATTTGATTATCAAGTTCACTTGCAAATTTATTGCCCCAACCATTAAAAATAAAATCCATTACTTTTAATTCTGTTGCGTCATCAATATTCGCACAGGTTAATGGACCATGGTCGCGTGCCCAAGTATCGTTACACGGTGTCACCACAAAGTGAATGCGTTTAGCATCAACTACTGCGTTTTCAAGTAATGTCTCAATATGTGCTTTAAGCGCATTATCATGAGCCACAATAACAACATCTTGTTGTTGGCTTATTGCTTGGCAAAGTGCTAGATACACAGGCTCAACAGCTGTTAAATTTGCTGCCCAATCTGTGTCTTGGTGAGGCCAAGTGAGCATAACGGCATCTTGCTCAGCCCATTCAGGTAAAAGTCTAAATTTCATGAAGGTATTAAACAAACTAAGGTGGGGCTAGTTTAGCATTTTAGCCATAGATGTCAGCTTTTTGTGCGCGATAAAGCGTGATTTTTAACTGTCTTGCTGATTGTTTTCTTGCTGACGTTTTTTAAGTTGGCGTGTTTGTGCGTGCAAGGCCGCTCTTACGACTAAATCTTGGTCAGCATCACGAATGGCAGTAAACAATAAAGTATATTGGTATTTATCATCATCGCATTTTTCAATAGCCACTAATTCGGTATAGCAATAAATGGCAGATGCTTCGTGTTGTAAGAATAGCTTAGTGCGAAATGTTTGCCCTAATTCATACACATCAGCTGAGGTAAGTTTTACACCACCACCGCCATAACTATCGCAATAGTTAGCGTTATCTTCAGGCTGTTCTGAGGCTAAGATGTGACTCATAATTAAATCGATTTTGCGAGATTGCGCTTGTAAAAAGACTGCCAGTTCTTGTGCAACATCACCTAGATTACGCAGTGGTCGTAAGCTTGTTTGTTCAAGTTCGTTTACTTCGTTGGCAAGTTTAAACAGGGCAGGGATATCCGCTTCAAGTTCAGCATTGGTTTTTGGCACAGCACTTGGTTCAACGGCATATAAATTGACACGGTTCCTCTCGTTGATTTGAAAAAACTGTTCAAATTCGGCTAATTTTTGATTATTCATGCTGTACTCCACACATCTTTCCTTAATACTAGCGTTGGAAGCTGTAAATTGCTAGTAATCAAATAATCAAAAAAAAGGGCAAACTCATTGTTTGCCCTTCATTTTTTACAGGTTACCCTCTTGGGTTTTGACATGTTCTTGTTGATGATGTTCTGCTATCTCATCAGCAAGCTCTTGTCTTGAGCGTTTTTCAGTTAATTTACGCGCTGTTAACCAATAAAAGAACAGCGGTACAAAGAATACTGCAAGGAATGTTGCGGCCATCATACCGCCCATTACACCGGTACCAACACTATGACGGGCACCTGCACCTGCACCAGAGCTCAGCACTAAAGGCACTACGCCTAAAATGAATGCAAGCGAAGTCATAATGATTGGTCTAAAACGTAAACGTGCAGCCTCAAGTGCAGCAGTACTTGCGCTCCAGCCTTGTTGATGTTTCATCAAGGCGTATTCAACGATAAGAATCGCGTTTTTACTGGCAAGACCAAGTAGTGTTACCAGACCAATTTGGAAGTACACATCGTTTGTCATGCCAACAACCCAAACTGCTATAAGCGCACCAAAGGTACCAAATGGCAGGGCAAGCATAACTGAAAATGGTAATGACCAACGTTCATACAGCGCTGCTAAAATCAAAAATACCATGATCACAGCAAGGCCTAAGGCAATTCCTGTGGTGCCCGAACTGCGTTTTTCTTGGAATGCAGAGCCTGTCCATTCGTAGGTCATATTAGGGGGCAACACGGCTTGTGCAATTCGTTCAACCTCAGCAATGGCTTGACCTGAACTATAGCCTGGCGCTGCATTACCCATCAGTTTAACAGCTGGTAAGTTGTTATAGCGGTTAAGGTTTTCTGGACCACGACTATACTCAATGGTGGTAAAGGCTGAAAGCGGTACCATAGTACCTTGGTTGTTTTTAACATAGATACGGCCAATGTCATCAGGCTTCATTCTAAACTCAGGTTCAGCAGACATTAGTACTTGCCATGCGCGACCAAATTTATTGAAGTCGTTAACGTAATAAGTACCTAAGTTACCCGCTAGGGCATTAAATGCAGCATCTATCTCAACACCCATAGCACGCGCTTGCTCACGATCAATATCCACTTTTAATTGTGGGGCATCTGGTCGCCAGAGTGTTTGCAGACCACTGATGATAGGGCTCTTTTGCGCTTCGGCTGTCATTAACTGCATGGCTTGCTGTAGCTTATCAGGGTCACTATCACCTTTGTTTTGAATGTAAAACTCAAAACCACCGGTATTACCTAAACCAAAAATAGCCGGAGGGTTAAAGGCAAGCACCAGCGCTTCCTTAATACCTGCTGTTTTCATAAATAGTTCTTGCACCAATGCTTTGGTATCAACTTCACGTTCATCCCAATGCTTTTGTGTCACGAATAAAGTGGCAGCACTATTTTTATAACCACCACCAATAAAGTCAAAACCTGTAAAGGCCACCACGTTCTCGTTAGCTGGGTTTGACTGTACTGCTTTTACAACTTGTTGCGTGACTTGTTCGGTGCGCTCAAGTGATGACCCGTCAGGTAAGAAAATCGCAGAGATGTAATAACCTTGGTCTTCATCAGGCACTAATGAACCAGGCGTATTTTGCCAAAGGCCAATAGTTGCAACAATCATCCCCGTCATAAGAATTAAACCGAGTAAACCGCGTTGAATCATAAAGCCAACGGCACCAACATATCGCCCTGTGATTTTTGTAAAAGTAGCATTAAACCATAAGAAGAAACGGGCTGTTTGCTTGTGTTCTTGTTTTAAAATAAGCACACAAAGAGCAGGCGTCATTGTTAAGGCGACCACACCCGATAAACTTACAGCAATCGAAATGGTAATTGCGAATTGGCGGAATAATTCACCAGTTAAGCCACCTAAAAATGCGATAGGCACAAACACTGAACACAGTACTAGTACAATCGCTACCACTGGACCGCTAACTTCACCCATCGCCTTAACCGCGGCGTCTCTTGCCCCTAGTCCTTCTTCGTGCATGATACGCTCAACGTTTTCAAGCACCACGATAGCATCATCAACAACAATACCAATCGACAGCACCATGCCGAATAAGGTTAACGAGTTAATTGAGTAACCCAGCATATACATGCCGGCAAATGTGCCCAGTAGTGATACTGGCACTGCAAGAGTAGGTATTAAGGTCGCGCGCCAGTTTTGTAAGAATAAATACACGACTAAGAATACCAATACCATGGCCTCAAGCAGTGTTTTTACTACTTCACGAATCGACACTTCCACAAAGCGAGTTGTGTCATATGAGGTTAAATGAGCAAGCCCGATAGGGAACTGACTTTTCATTTCTTCGATAACACTGTTTACTTCTTCAGCTACATCTAGGGCATTGGCGCCAGGTTGTAAGAAGATACCCAACAGTACCGCTTCTTTACCGTTTATTGTGCCTTTAAAGTTATAGTCTTTTGAACCCAGCTCAATGCGTGCTACGTCTTTTAATCTTAAGCTACTGCCATCAAGATTTGAGCGAATAATAATATTTTCAAATTGCTCAGGCTCTGACAAACGCCCTTGTGCGGTAACACTGTAAACCAGTTCCTGAGGAGATTTAGACGTTGGTGTCGCACCAATTTTACCGGCAGCATATTGTGAGTTTTGCACACGAATGGCGGCTGAGATTTCTTCAACAGTGACACCGAGCTGGCTCATAACATCTGGACGTAACCAAATACGCATTGCGTAATCTTTCGCACCAAATATTTGCACACTCGTAGTGCCTGGAATACGTTTAATACGATCCAGCACATTCATAGTGACATAGTTTGATGTCCACAAACTTGAGCGAGAACCATCAGGGGAATAAAAAGCGTGCACCTGTAAAAAGCTAGAAGAGCCTTTTTGTACCACCACACCTTGGCGGCGTGTTTCTTCTGGTAAGCGGGCTTCAACCTGCTTAACACGGTTATTAACATTGACTGCGGCCTGATCGACATCAGTGCCAATTTCAAATGTTACTTCGATTGTGGTCGAACCCGAGCTAGTTGATGTAGACGACATATACATCATGCCCTCAACACCTGTTATTGCATTTTCGATCGGCGCTGCCACTGTTTGTTCGAGTACCTCGGCAGACGCACCTGGATAGGAAGCTGTCACTTGCACTACAGGAGGCGCTATTTCAGGGTACTGAGCAATAGGTAAGCTGCGCATCGCAGCAAGGCCCGCAAGCACAATAACAATCGATATAACAAACGCGAAAATCGGTCTGTCTATAAAATAACGAGAAAACATAAGACTCCCTGTGCTTATTCTGCGTGGCTTGAGTTAGCGGCTGGTTTGCCAACATTGACTGGCATACCTGGGAAGAAAATACGCGCCATGCCATCAACAATAACTTGGTCACCTTCTTTTAAACCACTGCGAATTAACCAAAAATTTTGGAATTGCTCATTGTTTGGTTTTTTAATCCATTCACCCACTTCAACAGGCGCAGGTAGTGCTACATCCATACCTTGTTCATTTTTACTCACAACATAAACAAACTTGCCCGTGCCGTTATCGAGTACGGCGCGCTGTGGTACGATGATGGCATTTTTGCGTACCGCGCCAGTTAGTTCAATTCGGACAAATTGGCCTGGTCGTAACTGAAAATCAGGGTTTGGGATCACAGCTTGAAACTCGCTGGTGCCGGTGTTCGGATTAATTCGTACATCAGAGAAGTTCACTTCGCCAGTTTTAGCGTATAAAGAACCATCTTGAAGTTTTATTTGCGTTCTCCAATGGCCTTGCTCTGGTAAAGTTAGTGAGCCATTTTTAACATCTTGACGCATTTGTAGTTGTTCGCGTTCTGACAAGCCAAACCGAATACGTATAGGGTCAAACTGGGTCATTTGCGTGAGTAAAACGTCGGGGCCTGAAACAAACGTACCTTCAGAAACAAATTCACGTCCCATCACACCGGCAACAGGTGCTTTTACTTGGGCATATTCAAGATTTAATTGTGCTTCTTTTAGCGCAACCTTGGCCGCTGCAAGGTTTGTTTTGGCAATATCATTAGCTGAGCTCGCGTTATCATAATCGCGTTGTGAAACTGACTTCTCTGCACGCAGTTTTCCTAAACGTTTAACGTCTCGTTCAGTTTGTACCAGCGATGCCTTAGCACCATCAAGAGCCGCCTGGGCACGATCAACAGCAAGCTGGTATGGTTCAAGATCAATAGTAAATAGTGATTGACCTTGCTCAACACGCTGGCCCTCTTCAAAGTTACGCGATTCTAAAATACCCGCTACTCGCGCTCGAACTTCAACTTCTTTAGAGCCTGATAGGGTTGCTGGTAATTCAATCGTGAATGGTGCATCTTCTGTTTTTATGGTCATTGTAGCAACAGCAGCAGGATGCATTTGCTCTTGTTGTTTAGGGGCTTCGGAACAGCCTTGCAATACAAGTGGTGCAGCGATCAAAAATAGTAAAGATAATGATAATTTGGCAGGTGCGAAAGACAGACGCATGTTTACTCCACAGTCCAATTGTTAAGTATAGTAAGCATAGTCGATAGCCCACAAGTCATGAAAAGGCGAACCATGCTAGGATTAAGCGCAATCAGTGTATACCTAAAACTTTCAAAGGTACACCATTTAGTTTACTTTTTGGTTTGTTTTTTAGACTAAATAATGAATGCTCTATACATTAAAATTACTGGGTTGTGTGCGAAGCGAACAACAAAAAGTATGAAGGCTACCGTTTGTAGCCTTCATAGGGTTTATATTAACGATTAAGTAGTAAAGCGAGCTCTTTTATATCATTAACAATGTAGTCAGGTTTTGTCGCTAGTGGATACAGCGCTTTACCTGGTCTTGCAACAAAGGCAGTTTGCATACCTGCGGCTTTTGCACCGGCGACATCCCAACCGTGGGCGGCCACCATCAGCGCCTCATCCGGTGCTACATCAAGTTGTTTAAGTAGCCACTGATACGAGCGAAGATCGGGTTTATATACCTTGATATCTTCAACACTGTATCGGTCGCTAAAAAAACTCGTCAACTCAGCGTGTTTAAATTGCGCTGCTACCCCTTTATTTGATGAATTAGTAAAGCTTACTAACTTAAAGCCTTTATCATTAAGCTGAGCAAGTCCGTGCTTTACATCAGGGTGTGCTGGAAGAGATAAAAGCGGTGGTACAATCGCTAGTTTTGCTTGCTCTTTAGTAATATTAATTTGATGGTTACTTGCCACCATCATTAATGCTGCGACACCAATTTCACCAAAATCATGGTAGTCATTCGTCACGGTGCTAACTAATGAGTGATGTAACATGGTCGAAAACCAAAGAGGCAATAGTTGTGTTTGTCCGTTAAGTGCTTCACCGACAGAATGCCTCATTTGTTCAAGGTCAAGTAAGGTTTCGTTAACATCAAATACAATTACTTTTGGGGTTTTAAGAGGTTGACTCTTTGCCACAGCTGCACTCCCAATAAAGGTGCTAAACATTAATATACAAGCACATAATAATTTAGTTGATAGACTGACATTACGCATTCTGCAACCCTTTTGCCACATTTAATACGTCACTTGGCTCTGCACGCAGAGTATAGTCTTCTTTAGCAAATGCATATTGAACAGTACGGTCTTTATCAATAACGTAGGTTGCAGGCAGAGGAAGCTCATAACTGTCATCCCCATTTGCACTAGGAATATCTAAGCCCAGCTTTTTATATACTGGAATTAAGCGCTCATCTAATGTGAACACTAATCCACATGCTTTTGCTAGTGTATTTTCAACATCTGATAAGACCGTAAAGGCTAATTCATTCTGTTGTTCAGTTGATAACGACTGATCAGGTAACTGTGGTGAAACTGCTACTAGTTGAACATGGTGTTTAGCAAACTCGTCCTTCAGTGCATTTAGCGCACGTAATTCTAAGTTACAGTATGGGCACCAACCGCCACGGTAAAAACTAAGCACCACAGGTCCTTTGTCTAATAACTGCGAGAGTGTCACGGTTTCACCATGACTATTTGGCAGGCTAAAGTCAGGAAATACGGCGCCTACTGGTAATGCATGTTGATTTAACTGCTCAGCGATCAGTTTCTCGGTGGTAATGTCCATTAAGTTTAGGATATCGCTTGGAACATTTGCTTTTTTCTGTACTTCGAATGCGTCAATTTGGCTTTTTAAAGACATAGTGTGGCTCCAGACCATTAGGATAAAAAATGCAGTATAGTGTTTTATTTTTTTATATATACTAGGCAAAAGTGAAAGCTAAATTCGAAAATGTTGAACTGAAAGTATGTATAGCCTATCCGATTTAGAAACATTTATAGCGGTTGTTGAGAACCAAGGGGTCGTGGCGGCAGCAAAAGCACAAGGTTTATCGCCAGCAACAGTGAGCCATCGTTTAAGTAAGCTCGAAAAGGCACTTTCTACCGTGCTTATCTTTCGAGACAGTCGGCGAATAAGGTTATCACCGGCAGGAGACGTCTTTTACCAACGCGCAAGTGCAATTTTGGAAGCGTTGTATGATGCTGAACATCAAATAGGTGCAAGAGGTTCGGCAATATCAGGGTTATTGCGTGTCACCATGCCGCCATGGGTCTTTTCTAAATTTGTGATGCCAAGGCTTAATCAGTTTGAGCAACAATACCCTGATTTAAAATTAGATTTTATGATTACAGATCATTTTGTGAATGTAGTGGATGACGCCCAAGATGTGGCGATTAGGGTAGGACAGTTAGTTGACTCTAATTTATTATCTCGAAAACTTGCTGTTAATTCCCGTATTCTGTGTGCCGCACCAAGTTATCTTGAAAAATATGGCATGCCCAAGTCTGTGGATGATTTAGTTGATCATTATTGGGTATGTTTACCGTGGCAGCGTCAGCTTAAGCTCATCGAAAATAATCAAGTTATTCATCACAATGCGCGTACTCGGTTTACTATTTCAAACTCAGATAACATGACTCAAGCAGCAATTGCAGGGCATGGTATTGCTATTAAATCGCGTATAGCCATTCAGGATGAACTTAGTAAAGGCGAGCTAATTGAAATATTACCCAATTGTCTCGCTGATGCAGATGCGCCAGTTTGGTTTTTAAAGCCTCAAAACAGTTTAGTCACTCGAAAAACAGAGATTTTTTATAATTTCATGAAAACTTTATTTACTTGAGGAACAGAAAATTAACAAATTGTCTTGTAATTAAAATGAAATCTCGTAACCTTAGCTATAAAATAACAAGTGCGAGTTACGGATGACGGAACAGACAGGAATTATTACCGCATTTACTGATATATCAAGCAAACTCAGACGATTTGTTGCACGTATTGTCAGCCCTGATGACGTTGAAGATATAATTCAAGAAACGTTTATTAAAAGTTACGAGGCTGATCTTAAGCAAAATATTGAATATACCCACAGTTATATGCTTAAAACTGCGAAGCACTTGGCATTAAATCACGTTGCGAAATGGGATAATAAATACAAAGAGTCCCTTGATGAGCATCAACAAGTCACCAATCAGATGCGCTCAATGGCACTTGAAGATGAAGTCACCTCGAAAGAGCGTTTTTTATTTTTTTGCCGCGTGACTAACGAGTTGAGCCCTCAAGTTAAAAAGTGTTTTATTTTAAAAAAGGTCTATGGTCTAAGCCAAAAGGAAATCGCAATTAAAATGAAGTTGAGCGAAAGTACAGTTGAAAAGCACATCGCCAAAGGGCTCCTGCATGCATTGCATGCCATGAAAGCACATGACACTCAGCAACTAAATCAATTAAATACCACTGATGTAACCGCCAAAGAGGTGAATAAATGAGTAATGTTCATCCTTTTTCGTCGAAAGATATGATTCAAGCTCAGGCGAGTCGTTGGGTAAGCGCAATTGACAGAGGCTTATCTGATAAAGAAGTGCGTGAGCTACAACAATGGGCAAAACAAAGCAGTGCCCATCAAGATGCGTTATTTGAACTCGCTCAACTTTGGGATGAAATGAGTGTGCTCAATGAGCTAAGTAGCCTTTTTCCTGAAAAAACTCAGCATAAACAACCAGCGGTTTTTGGCTTGGCAACCGCAGCAAGTTTTCTAGTTGTGATGTTACTGGGTTGTGTTTTACTGATTTACTCAAGTTATTGGCAATCAGCTGAAGACGACCATGCGAAATTTACAAAGATTTATCGAACCAAAGTCGGTGAGCAGGCAACCTATGTCTTGCCAGACAGCACGATTGTTCAGCTTAACACCAATACAAAGTTAGAAGTGGTATACACGGGCGATCGTCGTCAACTTATATTGAATCGAGGCGAGGGGCGTTTCAATGTCGCCAAGGATGCGAGCAGACCTTTTACAGTCATTGCTGGGGACAAGTCTTTTACTGCTCTTGGCACCGTGTTTAATGTTCAGCGTAACACTTCATCAGATCTTGAGTTGGTAGTCACAGAGGGCAAAGTAATGATAGCTGAGCCACACACGCTTGTTGATGCAAATGACTTTGAGCATTTAAAAGATGCTTCAAACGAGAGCCTGTCGATAAAAAAATTCCATGCGAACGTGGTTGTCTCGGGTGAAAAAGCGCTTATAAAACACAGTAAAACAGAGCCTGTTAAACAACTGTCGATGGATGATGTACAGCGAGATTTAGCATGGCAGCATGGCATGATTATTTTTAATGGTGAGCCTTTGGGTGAAGCGCTACAAGAGGTTAGTCGTTACACGGCTACCCGTTTTGAATTGACTGATCCTGATTTAACTTCTTTAAAAGTTGCAGGCGTTTTCAAGGCTGGCGATATAAAAGGATTACTTGAGTCGTTACACGCTAATTTAGCGGTTAAACATCAACGCTTGGGCGAGCATCGTGTTAGTTTAAGTTTTGAAAGTAAAAGCTAATTTCCCTCATGAAAAAAAATGATTTTCACGTTGTTAATGTTAATCACAAAAAATTAAATAAAAAAAAGTTAAATTTACATAGTGGATTTTTCTTTCTGAACTGTTTGATTAAGTTGCGCAGTAAACAATTGCATTTATTTCCAGCGTCGATGGCTGTCTACGGCTTATGTATGGGGCAACCAGCCATTGCTGCTGAAAAGCAAATGCTGCAATTTGATATTAAAGCGCAACGAGCAGATTTAGCCTTGATTGAATTCGCTAAGCAAACAGACCAAACGGTTATTTTCTCTTTTGAGCTTGCTAAGCAATATCAAGCACAGTCGGTGTTTGGTTTTTATACCAAGCTAGATGCACTTGAGACCATGCTTCAAGGAACTAAGCTCGATGCGGTTGTTGATCAAACTGGTTTACTGAGTATAAAACTCAAACAAATCAATAGGAAAGATAACAACATGAAAAACCTTTCAGGGGTCAGTGCTGCAGTCGTGCCGTTACTACTTGCAAGCAATAATCAGGCATTTGCAGCAGAACAAGCTGCAGAAGAAAATATCGAGAAAATCGCTGTTGTTGGTAGTCGTGTAGCAGGGCGCTCAGTTGAGGATTTACCGGTACCCGTTGATATTTTAAGTGCGGAGGCACTTGAAAATACAGGACAAACAGAAGTGGGCCGAATGCTTCAAGCTATCGCCCCTTCTTTTAACTTTTCCAGCTCGTCTATCAGTGATGGTACTGATGCGCTGCGTCCGGCAACACTACGTGGTTTAGGGCCCGACCAAACTTTAGTACTTATCAATGGTAAGCGTCGTCACCAAGCGAGTATCATCCATATTAATACGTCAGTAGGTCGTGGTACCGCAGGTACTGACATGAATGCTATTCCTGCGGCATCAATTAAGCGCATTGAAGTTTTACGTGATGGTGCAGCCGCGCAATATGGTTCAGATGCGATTGCCGGTGTTATCAATATCGTGTTAAAAGATGCTGAAGAAGGTGGTAAAGCAGCCATTAACTATGGTGAATACTCAGAGGGTGATGGCGAAACCGTTAATATTGATTTTAACACAGGTTTTGCCCTAGGTGATGATGGTTATTTAAATACCACAATTAACTACCGTGATCGCGCTCCAACCAACCGTGCTGGCCTTCATGGCTCATGTCAATTTTATGGTTGTACGGAGCTTGATGACGGCACTTTACTTGCTGGTGACCCACGCGAACTAACAGCACCGCGTGATACATTTAGAATTGGTGATGCTGATTCTCAGCAATTTGCTTTAACCGTTAATACTGGTTATGAACTTGCTGGTGGTGAGCTGTATGGCTTTATCACTTATTCAAACCGTGAAAATGAATCAGCGGCATTTTTCCGCCATAACGCCAATGCGACTGGTAACCCTGTATTACAAGACGGTGATGCAACAATTCCAATGGGCTTCTTACCGAAAATTAATACCGTTATTGATGACGTGTCTTATAACGTAGGTTTTAAAAAGTCGTTCGATAATGACTCAAGCATTGATTTATCTTACACCTACGGTGAAAACAGCATTGATTACACCACAAGTGACACAATTAATGGTTCGTACGCGAACTTACTTCGTTATGAGCAAGGTTTATCAGCAGATGAAATTCGTGCCACCATCCCGCGTTCAGCGTTTGCATATGGCCTAGAATTATCTCTACAAACACTTAATCTTGATTACACAAAAGATTACGATAATTTTTCATTAGCATTGGGTGCTGAAATCCGCACAGATGAATTTCGCATCTTAGAGGGCAGTGAATATGCTTATCGTGATTACGACACCGTTGATGGTGTAAGCATTTATTCAGGCCTTAGTGGTGGTGTGGGTAGTGAAGATGCAGCCAGTGGTACACAAGGCTTTGGTGGTTCTGATCCTGCGTCGTCTGTGGATGAATCACGTGATGTGATTTCATTTTATGCGGATGCTGAAACTTACGTGATCGATGATGTTATTATCTCAGGCGCGCTTCGTTACGATAACTACAAAGGCTTTGGCGACACTGTTAACTTTAAGCTAGCGGCTAATTGGTCGATTACTGAAGATGTCTCTTTACGCGGTGCATTGAGTACAGGTTTTAGAGCACCGTCGATGCAACAGCTTTACTTTAATAACATAAGTACACAGTTTGTTGTTGGCGATGATGGCAGCTTAGTGGCTGAACAAGTGGGTACTTTTAGAAACGACAGTACACTCGCGCAATCGATTGGTATTCCTAAGTTAAAAGAAGAAAAATCGCAAAACCGTAGTTTAGGTATTGTGTATAACGTGACTGACAATATCAACGTAACCATTGACTACTATTCGATTGATATTGATGACCGTATCGTTATTTCTAACCGTTTAGGTAAAGGTTTATCAGATACACTTGATGCTGCACTTGTCAGCTCTGGCGCAGGGGCTGGTCAGTTTTTCTTAAATGGTGCGGACACAGAAACAGAAGGTGTTGATTTAGTTGCCACATGGAACACTGAAGGCCTTGGCGGCACGCTCGATTTCACCTTTGCTGCTAACTTCACCAAAACAGATGTGGTTGATTTATTTACGCCATCAGGCAGTGGTCTTGAAACTATTCCTGTTGAAGATGTGTTTTCTGCTCAAGAAACGTCAATCATCGAAGAGTGGCAGCCAGAAGATCGCATTAACTTAAGTGCACTTTACCGACTTGAAGACTGGACAGTAAACTTATCACTAAACCGTTATGGTGAGTACACTGTGGAAGACGGCGGACGCCAAACATACGGTGCTGAAATCTTAACGGATGTGAAAGTGAGTTACTTCTTCGATGAAAACTTATCGTTTAACATTGGCGCTAATAACCTATTTGATGTTTATCCAGATAAGAACACCATTGGTAATTCGCGCTCGGGTACGATTGTTGATGCAAACGGCAACACAATAGTGTCAAGCCCTGGTGTATTCACTTACTCGCGTCGTTCAGCACCATTTGGTTTTAACGGTGCATACTACTACGTAGGTGCAGAGTACAAGTTCTAAACTCCCTTTAGATTCCTTTATTATTATAAACTTGCAAAGGGCCGTTAGGCCCTTTTTTAGTTATAAAGACGTGCTTATAGAGATTGGAACATCTTGATACTGTTTTATTTTATCAAGCAAGGTGACCAAGGTTTTGTGACTACTTTGCTCACTCGCTGTAACTTGCACATTTGTCATTTCAAATTGTGCGGCAAATAACGCGAGGTTAGCGATTATCTGCTCTGGTGTTATAAGCCGGTTTGCAAAGTAAATACTATCATTTTCAGTGATAGTAAATTGCGCTTGTTTTTTCGGGTTATCAAGAGTTGGTTTTGCCAAAGGGCGATTAACTTCAATTGCGCGCTCTTTAACAAACGAGGTTGTTACGATAAAAAATATAAGCAAGATAAACACAATATCGAGCATGGGGGTCATATCTACATCAGCGTTTGCAGTGGTCTTTTTATGTTGTTTCACCATAATTAGGTCCTTGTTGTTTTTGGCCAAGACACAAAATTTATGATTAAGTGCACTAGCCACAGTCGTGTTATGAACACGGATTATTTTTAAATTGCTGGGCGCCACAGCAGTTTTCGGATCCTAAATTTAAAGTTAGCAGCTTTTAAAAATACGGTAGTTAAATAATTATTCTAAGTTTATTAAATGTTTGTAGCGTTTTTGTTGGTGGAGTTTTTTTTATTAACTTTAATGAAATCATAATAAGCTTTGTTAGGTCATCTCGATGTAACTAAGTTAAAAGGATGGATAAATGCTAAAAATTAAGTCTTTGGTTTGTGCTGTATGTCTTGTTATACCCACAGCAAGTTTTGCGGAGCAATCAGTAAATGGGCAAGATTTCATAAATTTATTTGAGAAGCTCTCGGGTAAGCAGCCAGGTATCAGAAAAGGTCACGCCAAAGGTGTGTGCGCTGTCGGCACATTTACACCTAATCAAGCCGCAAAACAGTATTCAATCAGCCCTTTATTTAATGCGCCGTCTAAAGCGAATATCCGTTTTTCTATGGGCGGTGGTAACCCTCACGCTGATGAAACATCACGTTCACCACGTGGTATGGGGGTGCAGTTTGTGCTAGAAAATGGCGATGTGCACAATATCGCAGGGCTTACCACGCCTGTTTTTGCAGGTAACAGCCCTGAAGCATTTTTTGGTTTGCTAAGCACTTTATTACCTGACGAAAAAACGGGTCAAATCGATTTTGCAAAAGTGAAAGCATACAGGCAACAACACCCGAGTACCTTAGGGCAGTTTAATTGGCTACAAAGCCATAATCCGCCTGCATCGTATGTGTCTTCGCGTTATTTTGGTGTGCATACCTTTTACATGGTTGATGAAAAGGGCGCTAAGCATGCCTTTAGGTGGACTATGGTGCCAGAAGAGCCAGAACAAGTGCTAACAGAAGAGGAAATGAAAACATTACCCAAGTCATTTCTTGCAAAGCGGCTTGAAGAGGATTTAGCAAAAGGGAAGGTTCATTATCGTTTTCAAGCAGAGTTAGCCGAGCAGGGTGATGCATTAACCGATCCTTCAGTTCGTTGGCCTGTTGATCGCACAACAATTAATTTAGGAAAGCTTACGATAGAATCTACGGGCGAATCAGGCTGCGACCTCACAAATTATGACCCAAATCTATTGTCTAAAGGCTTTATGCCAAGTGATGACAAAGTACTTAAGCTACGCTCAACAGCCTATGCTATTTCATTTGCTAAGCGTTTAACGGGGCAATAAACCATACTAAATCGCTTGATGTAGATCCCTAGAACTTGATTTCCAAAGGAACTGGGTGATCTATCTACCAAGCGATTTTAACTAAAAGTTGCCGCACACACTCAAAGGCTTATCCTCTAATTAAGCATTGTTTTTATTCACTTTACCCATATATATACTTTTCTTGAAAAGAATATAAAGGGAAGTTTATGAACGTTACTTTGCGTGATGTTACGAAGGACAATTGGGTGGATGTAATTCACTTAGAAATAACTAAAGAGCAAGAGGATTACGTCGCGTTAAATTCAGAGTCTATCGCTGAATCTAGCTTTTATCCTCATTATGTTAATCGAGCAATATATCGCGAAAATGAAGTCGTCGGTTTTATTCAATACTACCAAGAACTTGAAGAAGGACTCCCTGATGAGTTTTACATTGCTCAGTTTATGGTTGATGTAAAATATCAAGGCCAAGGTATAGGTAAAATCGCAACAGAATTAGTAATTAACGAGATGAAAGTTATTCCAGAGTGTAAAAAAATAACCATACTCTACATGCCAGGTCATCATGTGATGCGTAAATTCTATTCACAGTTTGGTTTTGTTGTGACGGAAGAAGACGATGAAGATGGTGTTGTAATGGAGCTTGATGTTAAATAGTTGAATCGCTCTTTTTTGGGTGCTTAGTTATCATCAACTTTAACTATATCCTGTCAGGCTTTATTGGTAGGCCTTGATAAAATCTGACAGTCTTATATTCGCGATAAGCAGACTGTAGGATAAACTCGTTTTTGGACAAAGGCGAGTTATGTTTATAACCCGTCTGTGGACAAAAACATTTTAGAGTATTTATTTGGTAGCCTGCATCACACTGCTGCTTGATTTGTGTTAATACGTTATCAGGAAAATCTTCAAGCGCTGTTGTAGACAATCTTTTATACAAAGATATCAGCCGTTTTGCCGGCTCAATTGAATTTTGAAAATTCAGTGAGCTCCCTAGCTCATTAACTCTAGGTAGTTGATCTACGTCGAACTCTTGAACACGTAATAAACTCACGGTTGCTGACTCTAATAATGTATTTTCTTCTATTACCTCAGCCATGTGGGCTCCTTGTATTGTTCGTAGCTCGATTAAGTTCTAACGCCCACTTAAGCGGACGAGAATCGTTGGCTAAAATGTGGAGCGAAGCGGAGCCAACTGTTCGAGTTCCGTTTACAGTGCTTGTTAGCATTTTAATACTTACACTCCCACATGCCATTCTGGTTTTATCCATTTTGAATCCCAATTTAATTTTTCAGAAACAGCCGCTATTTGTGTGTACTCTTTAAAGTAAGCATTGACTATTTTTTTGTCTGTAATATACAAACTATTCTCTAAAGAGTTAGTTGCATTTTCTGAGAAATTGAATGAACCAGTCCAAACTGCATATGGTTTAATTACATGGACTGGATACATACCACAGTCCATTACTACTTCAACATTTGCAAAAACCAAAAATTTATTATGCATTCTCGGAAAAGCAGGTAACTTTTTAAAATTATAGTTACCAAAGCACCTTACAGGATCTAACGAGTAGTCACTTTCAAGAGATGTAGCACCTAAGATCCAGTATTCAAACTCACCACGATGTATTGAGCACTTTAACTTAGAGTATTTTCCATGGAGCTTAGATTTCCAACTTTCTGGATCTATGTAGCCAGTGTCAGGCTTAAGGAAATCTTCCTTTTGAACAATGATTTGAACATTTTCAACCTTAGCTAGAGAATCAAGTATGTTGTTACTAGTAAGCCAAGCTACAGCACCAAACACGGCAGGTGCTTGCTCAATGTATTTAACAAGGTTTTCCTCAATATTTCTAAAATAAACAGAAATACCTTGTTCTGTCGAAGTACTATTATCTTCTAATTTTAGATAATCCAACGTCCCATCATTTTCGATTTGGAATTCGTTTAAATTTTTTGAATTTTTCACATGACTCCAATTGAATGCTAACATTTTAATAGTGCACTCATCGCGCATATTTTTACAACAAAACAGCTCACTTTTCTGATTACTACGTTTTTAACAAATTAGCTGACCTTTTGCTAGTTAATAAGGTCTTTTAAGATTGGTGAAATAGTCTGACGATAAATATACGCAAATTACTAATTTTCCTGAATATGGGGGAAAGTTGCAATTCTAAATATAAAAACTATATCAAAAGAAAATATTCAATGTTCGTTTGATGCAGAGTTCTAGAGCTATTGCGTTAACACGAAGTGGGGCAGTAACGAGTCGTGCTTGTTGGTCAGTTATTGGACCTTAGCCGAACTTTGGCAAAGAACGAACTACGGATGGTGAATTAGTTCTTAGTTGTCTTTCAGATGATACCCAAATCTAATTGTTAAATTTTCAGGGAAAATACAAACCAATATCTAAATAGATAAAAGCCCAGCTGAACTGGGCTTTGATTAGTTAGCAAGTTAGTGTTTTTTAAGCTTACTCATTTCAGCGTGACAGCTTTGAATAGTTAGCAGTGTTTTTGATAACGCTGCTTCACAGTCGTGTGGCTGAGGCTTGTCGAGTGCGTGCTTAATTTCAGCAAGTGTTTTGTCTTCAACTTCTTCAAGCTCATCAACGTAGGTTTTATCTTTATCAGCGCCAAGTTTAGTAATTAACGCGGTATAGGCTTTACGTGCTTCTACAGCAAATGCAGAGCCATTTTCGCGTTCACCAGTTTCATTGATGGCGTAAGGTTGTAAGCGCTCTATGCTTACTTTACGAGCATCTATCATGCGTTGAAATAGTGCAATTATGGCTGGATCTTCAACCTTTTCCTGTGCTTTTTCATAAAAATCGATACCACTGTTCATAACTTGAATGATATCTGCAATATGATGAACGTCATGTCCTTGATGTGTTTGCATAATGACCTCTTTAAAATTTAAATTTAATAACTTAAAAACAATGCACATAAATTAGAGCAAGACACGTTCCATAGTCGTTAATTATTTATAAGGGTTTTATTTTCAATGACTTGTGAAATTATAAAGAGATAAGAAAGGGGCTGATGTGTCCTCGTTAAAGCAAACATCAGCAATAATTACAAATTAATAGGTAAAATGTTACTTAAGCTCATCTGCGACTTCAGCCACTTTTTGACGTAACCATATATGACTGGCATCACGGTGTAATAAAGGGCTCCAGATCATATCGAGTTCAAATGGAGGAATTGGGAAGGGTGGCTCAAGAATCGTTAAACCAGGGTCATCTAGGTATATATTGGCTGCTTTTGAAGGCAGAGTTGCAACTAGGTTTTGTTCTTTTGCTAAGTGAATGGCTACGTGGTAGTTACGTGTGAAGGTTGCAATATTACGGTGCTTACCAAAATGAGCAAGTGCTTCATCTACCCAGCCAAGCTTTTGCACATCTTTAGGGTCCATACCCACGCCAACACCAAAGCCTGTTTTACTTACCCAGATATGGCGGGCTTTTAAATAGCTATCAAGGCTAAAGTCTTCAATAATAGGATTATCGGCTTTTACTAAGCAACAAAAGCTATCTTTCCAAATCTGCTTATAATGAAATGATTGTGGTAAGTTTTCAAAGCGATTTATAGCCATATCAACTTTACCGTTTTCAACATCATGAAAGGTCACATCGCTTGGTGTTAAGATATCGAGTGTTGTATCCGGTGCTTCTTCGTGTAATTTACTCAGTAAGCGTGGTGCGAGGGTGCTTGCAGCGTAGTCACTGGCCATGATACGAAAGACTCGCTTACTTTGCGATGCTTCAAATTCGCGGTTAGGAGCAAGCGTTTCTTCTAACGTCATTAAAATGCCGCGGATCACAGGTTGCAGTTCTTTAGCACGTTCAGTTGGAACCATACCTTCACTGGTGCGAACTAAGATAGGATCGTTAAATAAATTGCGAAGACGCTTGAGGCCGTTACTCATTGCTGGCTGAGTTATACTCAGCTGGTTGGCTGCTTTTGTTACATTACACTCCCTAAGCAGCGTATCGAGGTAAACAAGTAAGTTTAAATCTATTTTACTTATATTCATTGCATGTCCTTAGTGTTTACCAATAATGGATAAACCGTTGTCCGGCAGGGTACGGGTAAATATGACTCACCTTGCCTTGTTTTATATTCTTTTGCGCTTGTTGCCAAAACTCTGGGTCTTCAAGCTCTGGATGAGTACTCAGCAAGTATTGCTTATATACAGGGTTTGCCGTGACAAAGGTGCATAATTGTTCAGGGAAAACATCTTGTGGCGCAACTGAGTAGCTTTGCTCATTTGTTAAATAATCATCATATGATTTTGCTTTTGGCAATGCTCTAAAGTTCATATCAGTTAAATACTGAACTTCATCGTAATCGTAAAAAATAACGCGATTGTGTTTACTCACCCCAAAGTTTTTTAATAGCATGTCACCTGGAAAAATGTTGACGGCAATCATTTCTTTTAGAGCTTGGCCGTATTCTTCAATGGCTTCAAACGCTTGTTGCTCAGTGGCATTCTCAAGGTACATATTAAGGGGGGTCATTCGCCTTTCAATATATAAATGTTTAATAATCAGCCACTCGCCCTCAATAATCATCGAAGAGCCAATTGTTTTATGTAACTCTTCTAGTAATTTACTATCAAAGCGAGCAAGAGGAAATACGACGTTCGAATACTCTATTGTATCTGCCATTCGACCAACGCGGTCATGGCTTTTAACGAGTTGGTAGCGTTTCAATACGGTATCACGGCCAAACGGTTTGCTTTCGCCAAAGGTGTCTTTAATCACTTTGAATACGTAACCAAACGAGGGGAGGGTGAATACCATCATCACCATCCCCGGTGTACCTGGGGCTATAACGAGGTTGTCTTTAGAATGGTTTAAGTGACTTAAAAATTCACGATAGAATTCTGTCTTGCCTTGTTTGTGAAAGCCAATAGCATTGTATAGTTCCGCTAAGGTCTTATTTGGCATAAGTTGGTTTAGAAAGCGAACGAGTGCCGATGGCGCATGGGTTTCAACCATGAAATAAGCACGTGCGAAGCCAAAAATAACTCGCATTTGTGATGACTTGGTCAGTAGCGCATCCAGATACAAGCCTTTGTCTTCATGATGTAAAACAGCAATAATGAAAGGCTGCACACCACTTTGTGACACCACACGACCAACAATGTAGGCAGCTTTATTACGGTAAAAAGGTGCTTGCAGGATATCAAAACGCATTTGCCACGCTTGATGGTGTGTATCGGGTGCTTGTTTATAAAAGGCCTTTACCAATAGGCGGATGTCGCGTTCTAAATCCACAAATGGCGCTTTAAAATCAAATTGGGTGATGATTTTACGAATAGTCGGTCTTAAGCCATCAACAACAGGAAAATAGCTTCTATACTCAGCCTCAACAGGAAGCGCAGGTGCATCAGCGAGTGTTGCTTCGACGAAAATAAAATCATTGTTAAAGTAGCGACGATGAAATAGTCGACAAAAAACGGAGTTATAAAATGTTTCGGCAAGCTCTGCTTGTGGGTGGAAACTTAAAAAATGTTGATAGATTTGCTTGGTTTCTAACCAGCATGTTTGATCAAGCTCGATGATTTGTTGCTCGTTTAACGATTTTAGTTTTGTAATTGTTTCGTTTACCCGATCATCGTAATGGCTGATCCTGAGTTTGCTAATTTCATTAATCTTTTGCCAATTTTGCTGAGCAAAGGCATAGGGGGCTTTAGCTGTTATTGCTTGAAAAAGTTTATAGTGATTGCGAAAGCCAGATAAAATTAGCTCTGCAATATGTTGTGGTTGCATATAAACCCCTTCTTAAAAACTCAATACACTTATATTAGAGCTTTAACTCTAGCGTGTTAAGAATATGTTATTTAATCATGAAACCCAATAGTTAAACATAACTAATTATATCGCTTTAACTTTTTTTCTAATCTAGCGAGTTTTTTAGTTAACACGTCAACATCCTGTTTGTATTGCTTATTAATTGATTTTAGCTGTTGCTTGATGTCTTTTTCGATTCGCTTTTTGTCTTGATCAGATAATATTCTGTTAAGGCGTTGCTCTTGCTGAAATTGGGCGCGATCACGCTCACGGTCTAAAATGGCAAGCTTGTGTTTATTACTGCGTATTTCAGCCTCAAGGTTACGAACAATTTGCTGGCGCTCTAATTCGTTTAACTGCTTAACAAAGTCTTTCGGTGCTTCAATATTAGGGTCAGTTACATTGATGGTGTGTTTAGTTGCGCGGCTACCGCAAGGTTGTTGACTAAAAATAGTGCCTTTATCTGTCGTACACTTATAGTATTGAGCTGCAAACTGTTTTGTAGGGTAGATAAAAAACAGAAAACTAAATAAAAAAAGGATTACGGCTTTCATGACATCCATGTCCTCTAAATTAATAGTGTTGAGTAACTATAATTAAGCCGTCATTTTTAGCATATTAAGGGGTAAAGCGTTTTAGTTTTTTTATGCTCTGTACTAAAAATGGAATGTCGAGTCCTTGCTCAATAGCAAAACCCTGTGCGGCCGATATATTTTTAAAGTTGCCATCTGAATCTATTAGTGTGATCCGATCCTTTTTAAATGCAATAAAGACATTTTGAGAATAGTTTACACCTGTGTCGTCATGGCGTTTATACAAATTACTACCCAGCATTGTTTGTTTAGCTAAGCTTTGGCAGCCAAGATATTGACCAATGCTTGTTGCGATAATATCACTTGGCTGAATAAGTCCGTCAGTTTGGACAACTTTTTTATCTGAGCTATAAAGTCTTGAAGTTGTAACAATACCGTTGTTTTGCTGTGCTAGGCTAAATGCAAAAATAGTGGTTGCATCTTCACGAACGTTAGTTGTGTTCGACGCATTAATGAGTCTAACGGCGGCATCTGACTGAGTAATATTCACATAATCGAATTGATTAAAGCCTTCTACATGCAATGAACGTTTTTCATTAACCCATAGCGGCAATTGCTGATTAGTAATAATAGGGGCTTTATAAAAAGCAGGTAAGCCGTATAACAAACTAAATAGTGTGTCTTCTGTTTCAATAGGTTGAAGAAATAAGTCCGTTTTGCGTAAAGTCGGCTCATCGGCTACAAACTGCTCTAATGCTTGATTATCTGAAAAGACTAAAATATCTACTTTAGCGGCAGTCTCTACACTACATTGTTCAATAGGCGTGGGTGGTAAATAGCCAACGTTATGAGGGTCGAGCCTGACATCGTGCGCTTCTTTATAGCTTTCTATATCGAGTAAATCGTTTTTAGCTAATAAGCTTTTGGCTGTTGTTGGGTATGACAGCGGGAGTACATTATCTTGTTTGGTAATATCAAACTTTAAGTTAGCATCAGCCCAGATATGAATACTATGGCTAAGTGCAAAACACACTAAAATAGTGCTAGTTGCATAACGTGCGAATTTGTATTGCTTTAAACGAGCAAGATGATGCCAAGTATAATTACTCACAAGTAACTGAAACGCGAGAATAAGCAGCACAATACCGCCTGCAAGTAAGGTTGTAAGTGCAGGAGAACTGGTTAAACGATGCCATAACAATGAGACAATTTCAGGTAATGCAGATGAGTTTAAGTGATAACCTAAATTAAAATAGACATAGGCATCAAGTGTTAAAAGTGATGCCCCAACAGTGGCTATAAGTGCAGCCATACCGCGTATGTGTCGCGGGTATGGAAAGACTAAACTTAATGGAAATATCGTTAAAACAAAGGCAATAAAAGTAATAAAGCTGGTATGACTTAACCAGGTTACCAACATATATACAACCCCCATAAAGGTGGTCGGTGCGCTGTCTGCAAATAAATAACTCAGACTAATAAATAACACTAAGCCGATATTTGCGAAGGTAAACCAGTGCCCCCAGCTTAAAAGCTGACTTACTTTTGATGAGAATTGACTTTGTTGCGATAAATTCATAAATATTATTTAACCGACTGTGCTAATGCTTTTGCAAAGTTGTCGGCAACAGCTTGTCTTTTCTCTGACGGGACATGCTCTTTTAAAATATGCGTGATAGAATTTCCTAAACACATAAGACTTAAATCAACAGGCGCTTTATGCTCTGTCAGTACATCAATCAGCTGATCAACGATTTGTTCTACTTGGTCATTGGAATATTTTGATATGATAGGCATCAGTTGGTTCGATAAAAAGAGTTATATTCCCGTATTTTAACACCAGAGGCGTGAAAAACAAAGATGACAATAGATGTTAAAAAATTAGTCGTTCATTATGTAGACAAAAAGGACGACGATACAGAAATTCATTTACGCAATGATGAGATGGTTGTTAACGACAAAGTCGCTGTATTTATTGAACAGTTACACCATGCATACAATGGAAAACCGGGTAAAGGTTATTGCGCGTTTAGCGGTGATAAAAACAGTGTGGTTGCATCGGCGATGCAAAGCTATCGCAATGATGAGCTCGGCTTTTGGCATATGACCGAGCAAGCAACTAACGTATTAAAGGAAGAGCTCAATAAGTATGCCTTTAATGAAACAGGTTATTTAGTTTTTTGTCATTATCAGTATGTGGCAAGTGATTTCCTGTTAATTGCTATGATCAACATTAAAGAGCATTATTCAATTACGTCTGAGCTTGATTTAGCATCATCGCGTCACTTAGATATTTCTCGTATGCAATTGGCTGCACGTGTTGACTTAACCGCATGGGATACGCAACCAGAGGATAATCGTTATATTTCTTTCATTAAAGGTCGTGCGGGTCGCAAAGTTGCAGATTTCTTTTTAGACTTTTTAGGCTGCGAAGAGGGAATTGATCCTAAGCAACAAAGCCAAGTGATGCTAAATGCCGTAGAAGATTATTTATCAGAACAGCAATACGATAAGTCAGAAAAAGACGAGCTACGCAAACAAGTTTTTGATTATTGTAATGACTGCGTAACGACAGGGGAAGATGCCAATGTTAAAGAGCTGTCGGCTACACTATCAAAAAATGACGATAGTCCATTTGAAAGCTTTTGCCAGGAGCAGAGCTACGACTTAGAAGAATCGTTCCCTGTAGATAAAAAGACCGTCACCAGCATGGTGAAATTTTCAGGTATGGGTGGTGGCGTAAGTGTCAGCTTTGAGCGTAAACATTTAGGTGAACGTGTTACGTACAACGAAGCAACAGATACGCTTGTGATAAAAGGCATTCCACCTAATCTTAAAGACCAGCTTCAGCGCTTTATGGAGCAAGAAGAAGGTTAGTAGCACTAGGTTTACTGTGAGTTGTTATTTCTTAGCCCAGCTGTTGCCGTAGTTGGGCTTTTTTTATCGCTTTCACTGACGACTCTTGGTTGTTTTTAAAACAGTGTTAGCTACCTAAGGCAGAATTGTAGTAATATTCTACGTAACTCACTAATTTTATGGAGAAATATATGCAATGGATTGCAGTTTTAGCAGCTATAGGCTGGAGCTTTTTGCAAGTATTTATGCTTTTTATAGCCACGCAATGTGTTTTTGCTCTGGTGGAGCTTAGATCTAAAACAGAAAATATTTATCAAAAACTATTGTCCCGTTCAATTATTTTGCTTTTTTATTCTCTATTCATATTGCCATTAATTTCATTAGGTGTGTTTTATTATCAAGTAATCAATATAACCAGTTGGTCTGAGTTATTGCCTGCGGTATGGGTCTTTGCTATGTGGTGTGGATCATTTGTACTTTTTCTAATTTTATTGGACGTTAAAAGCTATGTTGAGGACAAGAAAAGAAAATAGTATATGAATTCATGATTTTAGTAATGAATATGGTGGTAACCTTTGATTACTGGTAATCATGTTCAAGCTGTATAAGGTGCGTCGCTTTCTTTGCAATAACAGAGCGGCAAAGCATTGTCTTTACGTATAAAAGTAATATTACAGTGGAAGATCTAATAAATCACTGACGAATATATAAGGATAACAAGTGAAATCAATATGCATTTTATTGCTGGCAATTGTTACGTTTAGTTCTGTAGCTAAAACGGGTTTTGTAAAAGTGAACGGCTATAAGGTTGAATACGAAATAAAAGGCCATGGCCAACACACTCTTTTTCTTGAGGCGGGTGGTTCGGCAGGTTTATCTGATTGGGATGCGATATTTGAACAATTATCAAGCAAAGCTAAGGTGATTAGATATTCGCGTATTGGCAATGGCGGCTCCGAAAAAGTAACTAAAAACTACAGTTCTGAAGAATATGCAGATGAAGCACATACCTTACTGACAGCGCTGAATATAAATGAACCTGTTATTTATATTGCTCACTCATATGGTGCTTATATAGCAAGGGTTTTTGCCTCACGTTATCCAGGTAAGCTCTCTGCACTGATGTTAATTGAGCCTGCGTCTGAACATGATGTTGATATTATGCGCCAGATAGATTTGCAACAAGCAGAAAAAGAGATAGCACAGGTAAAGTTAGACGATCTTGCGACTGGAATGTCAAATCAGTATTTGGATTTTTGGTCTAAGCGTCCATTACCTGATTATCCTGACATTCCTGATATACCAGTTACAGTCATTGCTTCTGTTAAAAAGTTTGCTAACCCCCCACTTTTATTTTTTACCGATAAAGGAAGGGAGCTTTGGGGGAAACTTCATTCAGAGTGGGCTGCGCAGTTTCCGCAAGGAGAAAGTGTTTTAACCAGTAATAGTTATCACTTTGTACAAAATGATGAGCCTGATATGGTGATTGCTGAAATTGAAAAGCTGATGTCACGCACTCAGTCACAGTCGTTATATCCACAATGAGAAATCGATTTGAAAAATATTAATGTCTTTTTAGTTAACTCCTTTACTGCACAGGAGAGCGGTGGGAATCCTGCAGGTGTTGTTTTAAATGCCGATGAGCTTTCTGATAGTCAGAAATTAGCAATAGCTCAAGAAGTTGGCTTTTCAGAAACGGCGTTTGTTTCACGCGACCCTGAAGCTGATTTTGCGGTATCATTTTTTACGACCACTACTGAAGTCGATTTTTGTGGTCATGCGACACTCGCTGTGTTTTCAACTTTGTTTCGACATGGCCTTGTTAAAGCAGGTAGCTATACACAGAGAACCAAAGCAGGTTTACTTGGTGTCAGCATTGATGAAAGTGGCCTAGTTACCATGGAGCAAGCCTTACCGCAGTTTTTAGGCACGTTCAGATACGATGAGATAGCAAAATTAATCGGGATTGATGTGAGTGTATTATCATCAACCAAGATGCCTATTGAGGTTATATCAACAGGCTTGGCAGATATAATTGTGCCTGTCCCTTTTGGTACACTCGATAAAATTAGTTGCGATGACTCTTTGATTGCTGATTTTAGTAAAATACATAATGTTGTAGGCATTCACGCCTTTGAGCTTGAGAACACGCAAAGCCCTATAACTGCAAGCTGCCGCAATTTTGCGCCTTTATTTGGTATTTCGGAGGAATCCGCAACAGGTAGTGCGAGTGGGGCGCTTGCCTGTTATTTAACAAAGCATGTTTTTATAAATTCGAATAATCACTTTGTATTTGAGCAAGGTCGAGCAATGGGCTGTTCTTCATTAATTACCGCGTCAGTTGAATCTAATAATAAGCAAATTAAGAAAGTGATTGTCGGTGGTACAGCCAATGAAATAGGCACTAGGCGTCTATCTGTGAGCTAATTCTTACATAAGGCCGCAAGGCCTTTAGTTTTACACAGTATTTGCCTGCCTTTGTGTATTTTCGTTAACTTACTATTGCTCTGTAGTCAGCGTTATCAACTAACTTAGTTTATAAATCCCATCTTAAAAGGCCATTGTAACTTTACCCAACATACAGTAGGTTTAATGTGCCTTATTTAGGTTTTATGTGTGTTTGGCTCTAGGGTTAACTTTATAACTAAAGGTGAAAACAATGATAAAAGTAAGTGTTATGTATCCTAATAGTGACAAGGCATTCTTTGACATAAATTATTATGTAAATACTCATTTTCCACTAGTCTCAGGATTATTGGGGGACGCGTTGATTGGAGTGAGTGTTGACTCTGGTTTATCGGGCGGGACTATTAATGAAAAACCTGCCTTTATCGCGATTGGACATTTGATGTTTGATTCTTTAAAAGCATTTGAGGATTCATTTAGCCCTCATGCAGAGGAGATCCTTGCAGATTTACCGAACTTTACAAACTTACAACCACAAGTTCAGATCAATAAGGTTGAAATTTAAGTTAGGCCGTTAATACACTTATTAAGTGCGTTGGTATTTATGTAACTCAGTAAAAATAAAAAAAGCCGCGTTATGTTGATAACGCGGCTTCATTTATTTGCTGAAGCTTATCAGTCTACTAGCATTGTTTTTGCCATTTCAGCATTTGCTTTTCCTGCAGGCTTTATTGAACCTGCACGTAAGCCGCTGTCTGGAATAGCAACACGCTTATCATGCGACATGGCTGCTGGAGTAGGCTGTGGCTCACTATCTGCAACTGGTGCAGGTTTAGCCATTGCAGCGCTTGCTGAACCTTTCACTAAAATTGTTTTCTCATTTTTAGTAGGCTCTTCAGCTTGTACTGGTTCTTCAGCTTTTACTGGTTCTTCAGTTTGTACTGGTTCTTCAGTTTGTACTGGTTCTTCAGTCTGTACTGGTTCTTCAGCTTGTACTGGCTCTTCAGTTTTTACAGGTTCTTCAGTTTGTACTGGTTCTTCAGCTTTCACTGGCTCTTCAGTTTGTACTGGTTCTTCAGTTTTTACTGGCTCTTCAGTTTTTACTGGCTCTTCAGTTTGTACTGGTTCTTCAGTTTTTACTGGTTCTTCAGCTTTCACAGGTTCTTCAGTTTGTACTGGTTCTTCAGTTTGTACTGGTTCTTCAGTTTGTACTGGTTCTTCAGTTTGTACTGGTTCTGCAGCTTTTACTGGTTCTTCAGTTTGAGCTTGCTTTGCCTTTAGTTCAGCTTCATATTCAGCAGCAGCTTGATCTGCAACTGGGATGAATGCTGGTGCATCAGTTTTCTCATCACTCGATTTTTCATCGTGCTCTGGGCGACGACGACGTTGACCTGCGGCACGTAAGTGACGCGGCGAACGACGAGAGCGAGTACGTGGTTGGGCTTGCTCTTCTTCAGTTGATGTTTCAACCACTGATTCAGCTTGCTCTGCTTGTTTAGGCTCAGTGTCAGCTTTTACAGGTTCTGTAGGTACTTGCTTTTCAGCAACAGGTTGTTCTGCCTGTTCAGTCTCAACAGCTACAGCTTCTTTTGCAGGCTTAGCTGGTTTCTCTGCTTGCTCAACTGTTTCAGTCGTAGTGTTTACTGTATTTGATTCATCTGCGTTTTCGTCTGTTACGCGAACTTTTTTGCGCAAGTTACGACGTTGACGACGAACCTTAGGCTTTGTCTCTTTAGGTTGCTCAGATTGTTTTTCTTGAGCAGTGCCTTTTGTAGTTTGTTCTACATCGTCATTACGTTTTTCATTACGTTTTCTGTTGTTAGAATTACGACGACGTTTGTTGCGGTTCTCGTTCCCTTCTTTTTGCTCAGGCTTATTCGAAGTGTTTGTGTTTTCTTCTTTAGCTTGTGCATCATCAGGACGCTTATTACGAGAATTGCGACGACGTTGATTGTTGCTACGGCGACGGTTGTCGTTGTTGCGACGATTGTTACTACGTCTTTGCGCTGCTTTTTTCTCTTCTTGCTCTTTTTCTGCTTCAGCTTCGGCATTGCTGAATAACGATTTGAAGAACTTACCAATTGCAGCAAATAAACCACCTTCAGACTTTTTAGCCGCTGGAGCCGGTTGTTCAGCTTTTGGTGCAGCTTGAGGAGCAGGCGTTGTAGGCATAACAACACCTTTTAACACAGGTTCTTCACGAACAGGTGCAGAAGGTGATTTAGCCATTTCGAATGATTCTGGTTCAGGCGCAACGACTTGCTCGTAGCTTACGGTTTCAATTGTTTCATCTTTGCGTAAGCGAACCACTTCATAATGAGGTGTTTCTAAATGTTGATTTGGAATAATTACGACATCAACATTATGGCGCTTTTCAATACGGTGTACGCTACGGCGCTTTTCATTTAACAAATAAGCGGCAACAGCGACAGGCACTTGCGCATTAACTTGCGATGTGTTGTCTTTAATCGCTTCTTCTTCAAGTAAACGAAGAATTGAAAGGGCAATTGACTCATTTGAACGAATAGTACCTTGGCCGCTACAACGAGGACATGGGCCTTGGCTTGCTTCACCTAATGATGGACGTAAGCGCTGACGTGACATTTCAAGTAGACCAAAGCGAGAGATCTTACCAATTTGTACACGAGCACGGTCTGGACGCGCTGCATCTTTTAAACGGTTTTCAACTTCACGTTGGTGACGAGGTGGAGTCATATCGATGAAATCAATAACAATAAGACCACCTAAATCACGTAAACGTAATTGACGGGCAATCTCGTCAGCCGCTTCTAAGTTTGTATTAAGCGCCGTTTCTTCGATATCACCGCCTTTTGTGGCTTTTGATGAGTTAATATCGATAGACGTTAATGCTTCTGTTGGGTCAATAACAATTGAGCCACCTGACGGTAAGCGAACTTCGCGTTGGAATGCTGATTCGATTTGGCTTTCGATTTGGTAATGTGTGAATAAAGGCACATCACCTTGGTACAGTTTCACACGGCTCATGAAGTCAGGGCGGAAGCGCTCAATATGCGCTTTTGCTTCTTCAAATACGCGTGCTTTATCAATTAAAATCTCACCAATATCACGACGTAGATAGTCACGAATAGCGCGGAAAATAACGTTGCTTTCTTGATGAATTAAAAATGGAGCTGGGCCGCTGTCAGCAGCTTGTTGAATCGCTTCCCAATGAACTAACAGTGCTTTTAAATCGTACTCAAGTTCTTCAAATGATTTACCAACACCGGCTGTACGAACAATTAAGCCCATACCTTTAGGTAATTCTAAACGGCTTAGTGCTTCTTTTAATTCAGTACGCTCATCACCTTCGATGCGGCGAGAAATTCCCCCAGCACGTGGGTTGTTTGGCATCAGTACTAAGTAGCTGCCAGCAACGCTGATAAAGGTTGTTAGCGCAGCACCTTTTTGGCCGCGCTCTTCTTTATCAACTTGTACAATGACTTCTTGACCTTCTTTAATTACGTCACGAATATTCGGACGACCTTGGAAAGTATAGCCTTGTGGGAAGTAAGTGCGTGCGATCTCTTTTAATGGCAGAAAACCATGTCTTTCAGCACCGTAATCAACAAAGGCTGCTTCAAGAGATGGTTCGATACGGGTAATTTTACCCTTGTAAATGTTGGCTTTTTTTTGTTCGTGACCCGGGCTTTCGATATCTAAATCATACAGGCGCTGGCCATCAACCAGTGCAACGCGCATTTCTTCTTGCTGCGTCGCATTGATTAGCATACGTTTCATATTGTTACTCTACTAATTCTGTCGCTGACATGACGATTCATCTCGTCTGTTCAGTAGCTTTTGACGGTTGTTTTTGTGCAATCTCACGACTGGTTAAGGTCAAAAACCTTTATTGTATGCATACATTGAGCGTGTCTATGGTGTGGCTGACAATAACATGCTGTCACGTTATTAAATTCTTTTTGGTGCCAAAACTGCCGTTCTTATCTACGGCTCTTTATTACGAGTTCTGTCCAGAAGTCGACCATGTTCAAATTGTGATTCAATGTCTTGCTACAATTGTAAATTCTGAACGACGTTTTTACGTCGTCACTATCAGACAATTTATCTGTTCAATTGCTTTTTTAATCATTTATCAACATTCGTGCTCAAATTATGCAGGCAATATATTACGCGCATCGCCGATAATTGAACGCTCGTGTTGGCTGGGCAGTTATAAAAGCTTTGGAAAACTTAGCGCGGATCTGTATGATCGGCAACCCAGAATATGCATCACGAATGTATTAATGTGATAAAAAGCACCGTTGTTAATTGCAAACTTACGTTGCGTTAGTGATTATCCCACTATTACAACCGCGTTAGCAACTAAATTATTTACTTAAATCAGTGATTAGGCAATGTCAGAAAAAACCGGCTTACAAGTATCATTCGTTACCATCAGTGAAGACCATTTGGGTCAACGCATTGATAACTTTCTTATTACTCACCTAAAAGGTGTGCCTAAAAGTGCAGTGTATAAAATTCTTCGTAAAGGCGAAGTACGAGTAAATAAAAAACGTATAAAACCAGTTTATAAATTACAACTTGATGATGTTGTAAGAATCCCGCCAATCAAAGTGGCTGAAAAAGAAGAGTTCGTACCTAAAAAGCTCGACAAAGTTAAACAGCTTGAAGACGCTATTTTATTTGAAGATAAGTACTTGATGGTGATTAATAAGCCTTCTGGTATGGCCGTGCATGGCGGTAGTGGCCTAAGTTATGGCTTAATTGAGGCACTGCGTGTACTTCGTCCAGAAGAGCGTAGCTTAGAGCTTGTGCACCGTTTAGACCGCGATACATCGGGTTGTTTGCTCATTTCTAAACGTCGTTCAGTGCTGACTGATTTACATAAGCAGTTACGTGAAAAAACCATGGAGAAAAACTATTGGGCATTAGTCGATGGTCAATGGGATGCTAAAACTAAAAATGTTACCGAAGGACTTCGTAAAAACACCTTAAAATCAGGTGAGCGTGTTGTGAGGGTTGATAACACCGAAGGTAAACCATCGCACACACGTTTTCGGGTGCTTGAGCGATATGCAGAGTGTTCATTAGTGCAAGCGTCTCCGGTAACTGGCCGTACTCACCAAATTCGTGTGCATACACAATGTAAGGGGCATCCTATTGCTTGTGATGATAAATACGGTGTCGCAGAGTTTGACCAATACGTGAATAAGCTGACTGGTTTAAATCGTTTGTTTTTACATGCCCATGATTTACGCTTTATGCACCCTAAAAACGAAACAACGATGCATGTTGAAGCGCCATTAGACAAAGCGTTAAGTAACTGTATTAAAAAATTACGTGCTGATAATGAACAAATTTAAGCTGGTTATTTTTGATTGGGATGGCACGGTGATGGATTCTGTGCCGAAAATTGTTACGTGTTTGCAAAATACTGCCAAACAGCTTGGTATCGATATACCAACAGAGCAGCAAGCAAAAGATGTGATTGGCTTATCGCTAACCAAAGCGACTGAAGCACTTTTTCCGGCGCATTTACATTTAAATGATGAGCTAGTCGCAGGCTACAAAGCCCAATACCGTGAGTTAGATGTCACACCTACACCGTTATTCGCTGATGTAGAAACGGTATTAAATCAGCTAAGCGACGCAGGTATGCAATTGGCGGTGGCTACCGGTAAAGGGCGTGAAGGTATCGATAGGTTACTTAAAGAATCAGGCCTTGGTAAGTACTTTGTTAATGTAAAGTGCTCTGACGATGCTAAGTCGAAGCCATCACCAGATATGCTTGAGCAAATTTTACGCGAGCAAGACATAGCTGAGCGCGACGCTGTGATGATTGGTGACAGTCAACTGGATATGGCAATGGCCAATGCTGCGGGTATTGCCTGTATTGGTGTCAGTTTTGGTGCCCATAGTAAGGCGCAGTTAGAACAACATACGCCATTATGTGTTGTTGATTCATACCAACAATTACTACAAGTTTTAACTACGCCTCTTGCAGTGTTAACACATCAACATCAAATTCAGCCAGCAGTTTAGTTAAAGTGATCAGTGGCAGACCTATCAGTGTATTTGGGTCATCGCCACTGAGCTTTTCAAATAAGCAAATACCTAACCCTTCACTTTTAAAGCTGCCGGCGCAATTATAAGGCTGCTCAGCATCGCAATAAGCATTTATTTGCGCAAGTGTTAGTGTTTTGAATGTCACTTCAAAAGGCACCACAGTAGTGATAGCTTTATTGCTTTTGACATCAAAAACACTCAAACCTGTTAAGAATGTAACCGTATGACCACTGAATGAGGATAACTGTGCAACTGCATTATCTTTAGTGTGGGGCTTTCCTAAAATCGCATTGTTAAATACTGCAACCTGATCAGAGCCTATTACTAAACCTTCATCAAAATGCTGTGTTGCTACACGCGCTTTTTGTTCACTTAAACGCTTTACTAGTTGCTCAGGTGTTTCACCCGCGATAGGGGATTCATCAATTTCTGGAGAGAAACTTTGAAAAGGTAAGTTGAACTTAGTTAATAATTGCTGTCTAAATGGTGAGCTTGAGGCTAATATAAGTGTTGGTTTCATAAAAAATTCTGGATGAAAATTGTATTTCGCCAAGGATAAGCCACAATGAACCCGAAAACAAAGCGGAAGATCGTTAAAAACCGACTAAAAATGGTTTTTTACTTTGACTAACTTACTAACTATCTATATGATGCAGCCCCTATGCAAAAGGTGAAAATTCCCATCACTCTTCATCCCAGCAAAGCAGCACAACATCGTTTATCTTATGACGGTATTGTTCCGCTTGAAAAACTTTCTCGTTTAGAGCAAGTTGTGCAGGAGGAAGCAGGTGAAATAGCGGTAAAGATTCATTGCAAAATTGATGAGCAAGGTTTGGTAGTGATAAGTGGTAACTTATCAACACATGTAACTGTTACTTGTCAACGATGCAATGGTGATTTAGGGTTGGATTTGGATCAAGACTTTGTGTATTCGCCAGTCGGTTTGGATGCAGAGTCAGATCATCTTCCTGCAGGTTACGATGAAGTAGAACTGGACGAAAACGGTGAAATCAACGTGTTTGAGTTAATCGAAGACGAATTGATTTTAGCTATTCCAATAGTGCCTACACACAACGAAGCCTCGTGCAGTTATTCATCAGAGCCTTCAAGCTTTGGTAAATTAGCAGCAGAAGATGACAAACCAAATCCATTTGATATTTTGAAACAACTTAAGAAAGATTCTTAGGAGAAGACTAATGGCTGTACAAAAAAGCAAAAAGTCTCGTGCAAGACGCGGCATGCGCCGTTCACACGATGCGATCAATGGTCCAACTTTAACTGTAGATCAAGTTTCTGGTGAGACTCATCGTCGTCACCACGTAACTGCTGACGGTTACTACAAAGGCGTTAAAGTAATTTCTAACTAAGAGATTGCTATATGCTGACCAATCTAACCATAGCGTTAGATATGATGGGGGGCGATTATGGCCCCCGTTCATCTATCCCCGCTGCCGTTAACGCGGTAAATGCTAATACCAACTTAAGACTCATCTTATGTGGTAATCAGCAAGTTATTTTAAAAGAACTCGAAGCACTCGATTCGTTATCTCATCCTCGTTTAATTATTCGCCATTGTAGCGAAGTTGTCACAAATGCGTGTGAGCCTGCTTCAGCGGTTCGTTCTAAAAAAGATTCATCAATGCGAGTTGCCCTCGATTTAGTTAAATCGGGTGAAGCGCAAGCCTGTGTAAGCTCCGGTAATACGGGCGCGTTGTTTTTTATGGCGCATTACGTATTAAAAATGCTGCCAGGTGTAAAACGTCCTGCCCTTATTTCTGCTGTTCCAACTGAACGGAAAACACCTGTTTACTTACTTGATTTAGGGGCGAATGTGCATTGTGATGCGCAAACACTTTATCAATTTGGCATTATGGGTTCTGTGGTAGCAGGGCAGGCCCTTGATTGCGAAAACCCAAGAGTCAGTTTATTAAATATTGGCTCTGAAGACATCAAAGGGCATGAAGGAATAAAACAAGCTGCACAATTAATGCAGCAGTGTAAATATCTCAACTATACAGGGTATAGCGAAGGCAGTGATATTTTCAGTGGCAAAGCCGATGTAATTGTGTGCGAAGGATTTGTAGGTAATGTGGCACTTAAAACCTGTGAAGGTATTGCCAAGCTTATTATGCATAAACTCACCAAAGCCTTACACAAACATTTCTTATACAAAAGTTTGGCTTTTTTACTGCGCCCAGTAATAAAAAAGCTCTACAAACGGGTGAACCCCGACCAGTATAACGGCGCAAGTCTGGTAGGATTGCGCGGTATTGTTGTTAAAAGCCATGGTAATGCCTCTGCGAAGGCGTTTCATGCTGCTATTGATGAAGCCGCGCGGGAAGTCGAACGCCAACTCCCTGAAAAAATCGCTGCGATTTTTGAGCAAACACATCCAACAACAAAGTAGTGCAGCATAGTTAAAACTTGTTATGCTGCCTGCTACAGAATATTTTTTTGTTTAATTATAAGAGCAAAGTATGGCACATAAAATTGCACTCGTATTCCCAGGTCAAGGCTCACAAACTGTGGGTATGTTATCTGAACTATTAGCTGATTCACAAATTGCTAAAGCAACATTTGCTGAAGCATCTGAGGCTCTTGGCTATGATCTCGCTGCGCTTGTACTAAATGGTCCAGAAGAAGAATTAAATCAAACCCATCGTACACAACCAGCACTTTTAACTGCTAGTGTTGCTATTTACCGTCAATGGTTAGATGCAAACCCTGATGCTGAGGTTGTTATGGCTGGTCACAGCTTAGGCGAGTATTCAGCATTAGTTTGTGCTGGCGTTGTAAGCTTAAGCGAAGCCGTTAAACTCGTTGAAAATCGTGGTTTATACATGCAAGAAGCAGTACCTGCGGGTGTTGGTTCTATGGCTGCAATCATCGGCTTAGGTGACGACGAAATTAAAGCAGCGTGTGAAGCATCAGCAAATGGTGAAGTTGTTTCACCAGTTAACTACAACTCACCAGGTCAGGTTGTTATTGCAGGGCATAAAGCCGCGGTTGAACGTGCATCAGAAGCATGTAAAGAAGCAGGTGCTAAACGCGCTTTACCACTGGCAGTAAGTGTACCTTCTCACTGTGAACTAATGAAACCAGCCGCTGAGAAATTAGCTGCTGATTTAGCTGCTTTAACATTTAATACACCTAAGTGTGATGTCATCAACAACGTTGATGTAAAAGCTGCGCAGTCAAGCGAGGCAATTAAAGATGCATTAGTACGTCAACTTTACAGCCCAGTACGCTGGACTGAGACAGTACAGGCATTAGTTGCACAAGGTATTACACAAAGTTATGAGTTTGGCCCAGGTAAAGTACTTACGGGTCTTGCGAAACGAATTGATAAAGCAATGGTATGCGCTGCGGTTAATACGCAAGCTGCTATTGATGAAGCGAAATAAGTAGGAATAGAATGACAAATTTATTTTCTCTTGAGGGCAAAGTTGTCCTTATCACTGGGGCAAGTCGTGGTATTGGTAAAGCGATTGCAGAGACGTTAGTTGCACAAGGTGCAAAAGTAGCCGGTACTGCAACAAGCGAATCAGGTGCTGCTAAAATCAGTGAATACCTAGGTGACAACGGTAAAGGTTATGCCCTTAACGTTACAGAACCTGAGTCGATTGAGGCAACACTTGCTGCTATCAAGGCTGATTTAGGTGATATTGACGTATTAGTTAACAATGCTGGTATCACTCGCGATAACTTGTTAATGCGTATGAAAGACGGTGAGTGGGATGACATCATCGATACTAACCTAAGCTCAATTTTCCGTTTATCTAAGGCTGTTTTACGCCCTATGATGAAAAAGAAAAACGGCCGTATCATTAATATCGGTTCTGTCGTGGGCACGATGGGTAATGCGGGTCAAGCTAACTATGCTGCAGCGAAAGCGGGTGTAATTGGTTTTACTAAGTCATTAGCGCGAGAAGTTGCATCACGTGGTATTACAGTAAACGTTGTTGCACCCGGTTTTATTCAAACCGATATGACTGACGAGCTGACTGAAGAGCAAAAAGCAGCTACGCTTGCAAATGTACCTGCAGGTCGCCTTGGCCAACCTGACGAAATCGCAGCAGCAGTGTGTTATTTAGCGTCAGATGCAGCGGCGTATGTATCAGGTGAAACATTGCATGTAAATGGTGCGATGTATATGGTTTAATGAAAGTTAGCTTGAAAAAGCTAACGAAAGTTTATCGAAAAATATTGAATTTTTTGTGATCTTGCTTTAAACATACTTGAATTCGCTGTGAAAATAAGCGATAAATGAACAAATACCAATCAAGAGGTTTGACCAGATAAGTTATTATCAGCAAATCCTTGAATCACAGAATTATGCGGCGTAAACTACGCCGCAATCTGAAAATAACGCATTGGCGTTTTTAATAAAGGAAAGAAGAATGAGCGACATCCAAGAACGCGTAAAGAAAATTATCATTGAGCAACTAGGTGTTAAAGAAGAAGAAGTAAAACATGAAGCTTCTTTCGTAGATGACTTAGGTGCTGATTCACTTGATACTGTAGAACTAGTAATGGCTCTTGAAGAAGAGTTCGATACTGAGATCCCAGACGAAGAAGCTGAAAAGATCACTACAGTTCAAGCTGCAATCGATTACGTTACAGCTCACGCTGAGTAATTTTACGCATTTTGATTTTAAGGGCAGCATTACGCTGCCCTTAGTCTATCTGAAGAATGATACTAATAAATTTGGTATACACCCCACCTAAAATAATTTCCTTATTGGAGGCAACCCGTGGCTAAACGTCGAGTCGTCGTAACTGGCTTAGGAATGTTGACACCGCTAGGTAATGATGTTGAATCTACTTGGCAAGGTTTGTTAAACGGTAAAAGTGGTATTCAAACTATCACGCATTTCGATACCTCAAGTTTCGGCACCAAATTCGCAGGTTTGCTGAATGACTTTGATGCATCAGCTTACATGTCACCGAAAGATGCAAAGAAAATGGATTTGTTTATCCAATATGGCATTGCAGCGGGTGTACAAGCACTACAAGATTCTGGTCTAGAGATCACTGAAGAAAACGCCACTCGTGTTGGTGTAGCAGTGGGTTCTGGTATCGGTGGTTTAACTTTAATTGAAGAAAACCACATTAAACTATTAAACAGCGGCCCGCGTAAGCTTTCTCCGTTTTACGTGCCTTCGACCATTATCAATATGATCTCTGGTCATTTATCGATTATGCACGGTTTACGTGGTCCAAATATTTCAATCGTTACAGCCTGTACCACAGGCCTGCATAACATTGGTCATGCTGCGCGTATGATTGCATACGGCGATGCAGATGCAATGGTAGCCGGTGGTGCTGAAAAAGCATCGACACCAATTGGCATGGGTGGCTTTAACGCTGCACGTGCATTATCAACTCGTAACGACGATCCACAAGCAGCATCACGCCCTTGGGATAAAGACCGTGATGGTTTTGTGCTTGCTGATGGTGCAGGTGTTATCGTACTGGAAGAATATGAGCATGCTAAAGCACGTGGCGCGAAAATCTATGCTGAACTGGTCGGTTTTGGTATGAGTGGTGATGCATATCACATGACGTCTCCACCAGAGGACGGTGCTGGCGCAGCCCTTGCGATGGAAAATGCACTAAACGATGCAAAAGTTAATGCAGACCAAGTTGGCTACATTAATGCTCACGGTACATCGACTAATGCAGGTGATAAAGCCGAAACATCAGCCGTTAAAACTATTTTTGGTGATGCAGCGAAAGATGTGATGGTAAGTTCATCTAAATCAATGATGGGTCACTTGTTAGGTGCGGCAGGCTCGGTAGAGTCGATCATTACTATCTTGTCATTGGTTGATCAGAAAGTAAGCCCGACTATCAATCTTGATAACCCTGATGAAGGCTGTGATTTAGATTATGTACCGCACACTGCACGTGACGCTAAATTGGATTACGCACTATGTAATTCATTTGGTTTTGGCGGTACTAATGGCTCGTTGCTGTTTAAAAAGGTATAATTCTTTTTAACAACGGACTAAAAAGAAGAGCCCAGTTGTTTAACTGGGCTTTTTTGTATGAGCAAATTAAAACAGACAATAAAAATAACCAATTCAGATTCCACAATAAGCACCCAAGATCGTGGTTTAAATTATGGTGATGGCTTTTTTACAACAGCTTCTATTGTTGATGCTTGCATTGAGCATTGGGACTTACATAAAGCGCGTTTAGTTGAATGCGCTGAGCGATTATTTTTCCCTGAATTAGATTTAAACGAAATAGAGCAAGTAGTTAACAAAGCGATTTGCGATACACGCAGTGGCATATTAAAAGTTGTCGTGACCCGTGGCGCAGGTGGACGGGGTTATGGTTTACCTGACGAGCCAACTGTCCAAGTGCTGATCAGCGTATTACCTCAGGTTTCACATTATAAAAATTGGCAAGAGCAGGGTGTAAGCCTTGCAATCAGTGATATCAGGCTTTCACATCAACCTTTACTTGCTGGACTAAAAACCTTGAATCGCTTAGAGCAGGTGCTTATCAAACATCACATGCACTCTATCGAGTGTGATGACGTTATAGTGCTTGATTATGATGACAATGTGATTGAGTGCTCTGCAGCAAATCTATTTGCGATTAAAGACGGTCAAATCGTTTCCCCCAAGTTAGACTGCTGTGGCATCACAGGGGTTTATCTAAGCGCTTTATGTGATAAGTTAGCCATTAAGTTTAAAGCAATCCAAGTTGATGAGTTTTTAGCGATGGATGCAGTGTTTATGTGTAACAGTTTAATGGGCGTGGTTCCTGTAGCAAACATTGCTGATACACAGTTTGATATTACGTACAGTAAAGCATTATTAAAGGCGCAATTTGCCAAGGAGAGTCAGTGATTAAAGTCATTGTTAGCGTGCTATTATTAGCATTGCTATGTTGTGGTATTGGTTATCAACAACTTCAATCAGCATTGAAAATGCCGTTAAAAGTTGAAGACAATACTTTATTCAAAGTAGAGCGTGGCACTGGCTTTAATCAGCTTTGCCAAGCATGGCAAACAAATCACTGGGTTGATAGCTGCTTTAAGTTTCAAGTACTCGCTAAATTAGATCCTACGCTTACTGATTTAAAAGCGGGTCTTTATGAACTGGATACAAGCGCTGTTATTGATAATATTCGCCGCATCAATCAAGGCGCACAAGTAAGCTTTAGCTTCACCATTATTGAAGGTCAGCCACTTCGTGACGTCGTTGCCAATATCCAAAAGCAAGCCTATTTAACCCAAGATTTAGATACAGAAAATTTAGCGACGCAGATAAGTAACACACAAGAAAATTTAGAAGGCTGGTTATTTCCTGACACCTATCATTACCATAGTGAAGATAGCGCCAGCGGCTTATTAAAACGTGCATACAGTAAAATGCAGCAAGAATTAGATACAGCGTGGCAAAATCGAGCGCAAGATTTAGTATTAAATTCGCCCTATGAAGCGTTGATTCTTGCTTCTATTATTGAAAAAGAAACAGGCCTTGCAAGCGAGCGACCCATGATTTCAGCGGTGTTTACTAATCGTTTGAAAAGCAATATGCGACTGCAAACTGATCCAACCGTGATTTATGGTATAGGTGCTAATTTCGACGGAGATATTAAGCGCAAAGATCTAACTACTTACACGCCGTATAATACATACAAAATTAAAGGACTACCGCCAACACCGATTGCAATGCCATCTCGAGCAGCTTTGCTTGCAGCGGTCAACCCACCTGAGTCTGAGTATGTATATTTTGTATCGAAAGGGGATGGTAGCCATCAATTTTCGAAGACATTACAAGAGCATAACCGTGCTGTGCAGCAGTACCAGTTGAACAAATAACCAGAATAGAGTCATATGACAGCGAAATTTATAGTGATTGAAGGCCTCGAAGGTGCTGGAAAATCAACGGCAATAGCCGTATGCCAAGCTTATTTAGAGAACAAACAAGTCGATTTTATGAATGTGCGTGAGCCTGGTGGCACACCAATGGCTGAAGAACTTCGCAATATTGTTAAGCAAGATCACACAGAACAAGTAACGGGTGAAACTGAGTTATTGATTATGTACGCTGCACGTTCTCAGTTAGTTGAAAATGTGATTAATCCTGCCCTTGAGAAAGGCACATGGGTTTTAGGCGATCGCCATGATCTTTCATCACAAGCCTACCAAGGCGGTGGTCGTGGCATTGAGCAAACTAAGTTATCATTTTTAGCTGATATGGTATTAAAAGGGTTAAAACCAGATTTGACCATTTATTTAGATATTGACCCTGTTGTCGGTCTTGCTCGTGCCAAAGGCCGTGGTGAACTTGACCGTATTGAACAAGAGGCGCTAGGCTTTTTTGAGCGCACTCGCGCACGCTACCTTGAAATTGCTAAAACTGACAGTAGTATCAAAACAGTGGATGCAAACCAAACAATGCCCAAGGTGCATGCGGCAATAATTACTGTACTTGACAACTTTTTTGCTGGATTAAACTAATATGCCTTTGCCATGGCTTGAAAGTCTTTATCAGCAATTAGCCCATAGCTTTTCGCAGCAGCGTTTTCATCATGCACAGCTGTTTAATGGTGATAAAGGGGTGGGTAAACAACATTTAGTCGATTCACTCGCCGATGGTCTGCTATGTGCTTCACCTGTGCAATTAAGAGCGTGTGGTCATTGTAAAAGTTGTCAGCTTAATCAAGCAGGAACGCATCCAGATAAGCGAATTGTGAGAGTTGATGGACAAACAATTGGTGTTGATGAAATTCGCGATATCACTCACTTTATTAATCATTCCGCGGCACAAAATGGCAACAAAGTAGTTGTTCTTGAACAATGTCATAAAATGACCACTGCGGCAGCGAATGCCTTATTAAAAACACTTGAAGAGCCAAGCTTAAACCGTTATTTGCTTTTAACCTGTGAGCAAACAGCTTTATTGCCCGCGACTATTCTAAGTCGCTGTGCTGTGCATGAAGTCAAAGTTGATAGTTCAATTACGACACAATGGTTAGCCTCTTTAAGTATTCCTAATTACTCTTGGTTAGCATTATTTGCTAGTCAACCGCTTTTAGTGGAGCAGTGGCATAAAGAGCATCAGTTAGGCTCTGTTGACTTACTTTATAAATTTGCAACTGAGATAAAAGACAGCCATAATTTCAGCACGTTAGTCGATATATTAAATAAAGATCATAGTCTTGTTAATGTATTTGCTCTGTTTTTAACTGAACACCTTAAAACGCAATTAGTATTAGGTATGGACTTTTTTAGCTATCAAAAAGCACAAACTGCACTTTCTGAGTTTCTTTACAATAGTTCTCATGTGCTTGGCTTAAATATGTCACTTGCCATTTCACAATTAGCGTTGACTTTACGTGAGAGCCAAAATTAGGACATAGTGTGCAAGAATTACTAGTAGATATTGAAGACTTAGACGAGCTATATCGCTGTTATATGCCTTACTTAAAAAACGGTGGTTTATTTGTTCGCACGAATATGCGTTTTGAAATGGGGCATTCATTAGCATTAAAAGTAACATTACCTGATGCACTTGAAGATGATGTAATTACAGGTAAGGTTACATGGATTACACCTCAAGGGGCTCAGAGCTCTAATCCACCAGGTATCGGTGTAAGCTTTATTGATGATAAAACCAATTTGAATGCTAAAATCGAAAAACTACTTGGGACTATGTTAAACTCAGGCAATCCGACCTATACCATGTAATAAAAGTTGTACCATGATTGTAGATTCACATTGTCATTTAGACCGCCTTGATTTCGATAAACTCGACCTTAATTTAGACCAAGTGTTAGAAAATGCACGGGCGAAAAAAGTTGAGCATTTTCTTTGTGTTAGCGTTACATTAGATCAGTTTCCAAGCATGTTGGATAAAATCAAAAATTACCCTGATGTATCAGCATCTTGTGGGGTACACCCGCTAGATCAAAAGGATGCGCTTGATAAGCAAACACTGATCAACCTTGCCAGTCACGACAAAGTGGTTGCGATTGGCGAAACAGGGCTTGATTATTACTACTCAAAAGATACACATATTGTTCAACAAGAAAGTTTTGTTGGCCACATTGAAGTTGCTAATGAGCTTAATAAACCGCTTATTATTCATACCCGAGATGCTCGAGAAGACACCATCAACTTAATGCGTTCACACAACGCAGAGAAATGCGGGGGGGTATTACACTGCTTTACCGAAAATTGGGATATGGCCAAAAAAGCCATTGATATGGGCTTTTATATTTCAATTTCAGGTATTGTTACGTTTAAAAATGCAGTTGAGTTAAAAGATGTTGTTAAGCAAATTCCGCTTGACCGTTTATTAATAGAAACAGATTCTCCTTATTTGGCGCCTGTCCCATATCGTGGTAAAACAAATCAACCTGCCTACGTTGAAGATGTTGCTTATTATATTTCTGAACTGAAGGGGCTTAGTTTCAACGAGTTAGCCGAAGCAACAACCAATAACTTTTACTCGTTGTTTAAGCAAGCTAAAAGGGCATAATAGTGAGCGGCGTATCGAACTTACCTCAGCTAATTATGGGGCCAATGGTACGCCGTGCAGATGCAGGGCGAGTGTGCTTTCAGTTTGTTACTACCACGCCTTGCCAATACCGAATTGAGTTCACAGGTGTTGAAACCTTCTCAAACTTTGAGTCTATCCAACTTGGGCAAAACATTTATTTAAATTTTATCAATGTAATGCCTGCCAGTGGCGAATTTGCGGTTGACTCACTGATCTACTACATATTGCATGATAAAGAAAATTGCCTTGATTTGTCAGCATATTGCTATGAACGTGCGGAATCTCCTGCATTTGTGATCCCTAATAGGCTCGATAGAATTCTTCATGGCTCGTGTCGTAACCCTCATCACCCCGCAAAAGACAGTCTCGTTGCTGCAGATAATTGGCAAAATGACCAGCGTCAGTCGCTTAATGCAGGTGCTGACTTATTACTGTTATCTGGCGACCAAATATACGCGGATGACGTAGCAGGGCCCATGCTACTCGCGATTGAAAAAGTGATTAGTTTATTTGGCCTGTTTGAAGAGGCTGAGCTTGATTTAGATTTACCAACAGGGTTCGAGCAGCAACTTTACCAGCGCCATTTAAACTTACCTAAGGTGCCTTGGCAAAAACGAAGCAAATTTGGTGTTGGTTATTGGCTTAAAAAAGACGAACCGCATTTTTCAAGCTTAAAAGCTGAGAATCACTTAATTCATTTTCAAGAGTTTATAGCGCTTTATCTACTAAACTTTAGTGCGGTTACTTGGCAGTTAATTGAATTTGACGCAATCGAATGTCCTGCATTGCCCCCTAAATACGCTAATTTATTTAAACTTGAAAAAGAAGCGCTGGTTGGATTCGCACAAGGCCTGCGTAGTGTTGAAAGATTATTTGCGAATGTGTCAACATTAATGATGTTTGATGACCACGATGTCACTGATGATTGGAATTTAACAGCAGGGTGGGAGCAAGCTATCTATCAGCACCCAGCTAGTAAGCGTATTGTAAATAATGGCTTAATTAGTTACTGGCTAATGCAAGGGATTGGTAATGATGCCGGTGACAAAACATTTGAGCTTTTGCCTGCATTTAAGCGAAGTTTTTCAACTAATCTATGGGATTTTAAGGGATTCGATAAGCACATTTTAGATTTTAATCATTGGCACTACGAACTTAATACCATACCCAAAGTGGTGGTACTGGATACCCGAACTCACCGTTGGCGCAATGAGCAAAACTTCAATGAACCTTCAGGATTACTTGATTGGGAGAGGCTTACGGAATTGGAAGAAAGCTTATTATCTCACGATAAAGTGATTATTGTTTCCCCAGCCCCAGTGTTTGGTGTTAAATCAATTGAAGCAATCCAAGCGATTTTTAATTTTTGTGGTCAGCCTTTACTTGTCGATGTAGAAAATTGGATGGCCCATGAGGGCTCGGCCAAAAAGTTGTTGGATACATTCCGTCGTGAAGATACGCCAAAAGAAACCTTGATTCTTTCTGGTGATGTACATTACTCCTTTTGTTTCTCTGTGCAAAAACGCTTTGGTAAACATAAAAACCGTATTTGGCAGCTCACTGCTAGTGGCATTAAAAATGAGTTTCCTCGAAAGCTTATCAATGTGTTAGATAAACTAGATTCAATTCTCTACGCGCCAAAAAGCCCACTTAACTTTTTTACTAAGCGTTGGCAAATGGAAGTTGATAAACACAAAACGAAAGGAGAAGGCCAAAAGTACTTGGTGAGTGATGCGGCAATCAGCTTAATTGAGCTCGACAGTGGTTTATTAAAACGCTACGAGCTCATTCATGCTGATAATCGCATCACAGAGTTTGATTTAGAAGAGCAGTAATTTAAGTGAGCGAGTTCTATCAACTCAGCAAATTTTAGCGAATTGATATCGATTATAACCTTTCTACTTTTTTCTTACTCGCTTCGGTGCAGGCAATTGATTAGTTAATATAGCCAAACATAAAATAACTATGAACATGATTGAGTTTGCACCAGCTTGCAGTGAGTAGTCGACTGATGAGTGTAGCATCATTGCGACAATAGCTGTAGCACAGCCAAAAGCAACGCCTTGATACAATGCTGTTTTGCGAGTTCGCATCGTATTGATGCATAACCACAAGCAATACAAAACAAGAACTCCTAACAATAATGTAGTAGGTATGCCTAGCTCAACTGCAAACTGTACGTAATCGTTATGGGCGTTGTCGTAGTATCCAGAGTAAGGCTGAGATTGGTATGCAGGAAACGCCGTATAGAATGTACCACCGCCAGAGCCAAGCAATGGTTTATCTAAAATAAGTGGCACTGAATCGCGAACTACTTCATCACGTGTTTCAGATTGTAAGCTGGTTTCACTTATGCGTTGCTTGACTTTTTCTACATCAAAAATCGCCCCAACTACAATTAAATCAATTATAAAAAAACTGATGATAAGTGGCTTAAATGCTTTTGGTTTTTGCTTATAAAAAAATAATGCCAATAAGCTAACGACTACAAGAGCAATAAAAAATGCTGAATTACCCATCCGGCTACGAGTTAAAATGAGCGCTACTATAATGATAATTAAAGATACACGTAAGATTATTTTAGAACTCAGGGACACTTCTGCAAGTGCACGTAATTTTTGTTTAAAAGAGAGCTTATAGTCGTTCTTTGTACGCTTTAACTCGCTAACTAATAAACCTATACCTAAGCATAAACACAGGGCTAAGTAATTAGCTAAAAAATTAGAATAAGTAAATGTGCCAATGGCGCGATCTGTGTGTTTATATCCAAAAAGGGGACTCACTAAATCTGGTGATAAGTTTAAGTAAGTAGCATACAAGGCTTGAAAAACGCCGGCGAAAATAACAGTGTAAATTAACGCCTTAATCTTCTGTGTACTATTGCAATAAGTAAATATTAACCAGCTTAGCATGAGTAGAAATGTACTTTTTAATAACATCTGTTTAGTTTGAAATGGATCAATGCTAATGCTTAACAGTTGAGCAAAGCATACTAGAATGACGAGGCTCAAACTTGCCAATATAGGCCAACTATAGCGAGGAGGGAATAGCGCTTGGTCACTATTTAAAGCACTGTTAGCAAGGTGAGTAAGAAAATTAAAACAGATTAAAATGCCTATAGCTAAGACTGCCCAAGGTCTATAACTACCCAAAGGTAGAGGAAGTAAAAATAAGATTAAACAAATAAAGAAGAAAATAAAACGATTCAAAATAAACTCAAACAAAATAAAAACGCAGCCGATTGGCTGCGTTTACATAGACTAAAAGTGCAGATTAATTCTCTACTTCAGAGATACCAGCATCACCACCTGTACCACCAGCACCTGGAGGTGTAGGAAGAGTTGGTAAGCTAACTACCGGTGAAGGTGCAGGGCCGGCACCAGGTCCCGCTGCTGTTGCTTCTGATGCGACAGTCGGATCAATACCAGCGGTGATTGCAGAAAGAGTGATTGCATCACTATCAAAACCTGCATCAGAAAGTGCTGCTAAAAAGTCAGAGATCAGTGGGCTGTCAACACCAAAGTTTGCAACAACCGTAGCAACCATTGCATCCATATCTGCAGAACCACAAGCACCTTTAAACAGTTTGTCGTCTAATTTAATCTCTTCCTTGTTTTTACAAATACGTCTAATCGCTTCAACTAAATCTTCACGTAATTGCTCCGAAGAGGTTTCTGCTGTTGCGTTATTAAGAACGTCGATAATGTTATTTGTGCTAACTTCTTGAACTACAGCATCGTTGTCCGTTTGTGCGTAGGTTGGAAGGGCTGTGATAGCAGTTGCGCTAGCGACTAAGCTAGCAAAAATTAATTTTTTCATTTCTCGTCCCTTGGTTGAGTACTAATTGCAAAATTTTAACGCATCGGCGCAAAAAGTAAACTCTTTATTCACGCCATTATTATTAGATTTAATAATTTTTGATGGAGGCAGTATCAAATTACCCTGTAAACCATCACATCCTAAGTTTTCAAGCATTTCTAAAGTATCCGCTTTTTCAACTAAACAAGCTAAAACTTTAATACCAAAACCATGGCAAATATTATTAACAGTCTGGATATAAAACTGACTTTGTGGGTTAGTTACTAAATCTTGAATATAGCTGCCATCGATTTTAACATATTCTATATCAAGACCTTGCAAATACTTGAATGAGGTCAAACTTGTGCCAAAATGCTCGATACATACCCCAATGCCCAGCTCTTTTATAGCATCTATATGTAAAGAGGCTACGTGCACATTATAAAGCAAGCTTATTTCATGAAGCTCAAACAGTAAGTTAGTTTTAATAACGGGTTTCGCTTGGGAGAACAAAGTTAACCATTCTATAAAGCTTGTTGAGTACAACGAAGTCTTGCTAATGTTTAATGCAAATACCTCATCTGGGTATCGTTCTTTAATGTTGACAAAGTTCAGTATAATTTTTTTATCGAGCTCTTCGGTTAAGTTTAACTTTTCAGCCATGGCAAACAAGTGTGCATTATTTACTTTTTCGCCCTCGTGAGTGAAATGTGCAAAAACTTCAAAATAACACTGTGAATTAGCTTTGTTTGCTTTTTTTACCGGTTGAATAGAAAAGCTTACTTCCCCTGCATTTATAATTGACTTGATTAGGGTGCGCCATTGATTAACGCTAAATAGTGACCTTTTATCACTACAACTTATATTATTATCTTCGCCAGTTGTGCAGCCAGTATCCAGTAATGACAAGACTTCACCAATACTCGCCCCTTTTTCGATAGCAACGAGTGCTAAGTTTGCGTAACCGTTGATGTGCAAGCTATTTTCTTTTTGGCTTAGCTTATCATTAAGTTCCAGACGCACTTTATTTAAAAACACAGAATCGTAAGGAGCCAATAGTATAAAAGTTCCACCGTTCAGTCTAAATACTGATGAATTCGGTAGTTCGCTAGCAGACTGTGTGAGCAATTCAGCAGCATCAATAACGTGTTGGTCACCATCTTGATAACTCACTACTTGGTTTATGTTGTTTAATGAGGGAAGGGTAAGCATCATTGCCGTTATGGGTGAGTCATCCGAAATATTATTTACGACTGAGTGAAAGTAATTTTCAAATGACTTGCGGTTACCAAGTCCAGTTATTGAGTCTATGTATACTTGTTCTGTGAGCGTTTGAGTTTGTTTGGTTAATGAGTCAAAAGTACTCTGTAAGTTCTTCACCATGTTGTTAATAGCTTGAGTCACGGTACGTAATTCACGTGCAACAGGTATTTCTTCATTAAGAGTAAAGCGCTTACGAGTGACTAATTTAGCTTGATTTTCCACTGCTTTTAAAGGCTTGAACACAGCGCGTAAAATTAAAAATGCCACAGCTAAGGATGCTGCAAGCAATAAGAATGAACTGTATAGACTACGCAACATGTGTTGCCACAAGGTCAAGTATGATTGGCCGGTGTGGCTAGAAACATCCAGTGTACCTGCTATTATCCAGCCGCTATTGATTTCAGAATGCATCGTTGGGGCACTCAATTCAAAGAGATTAATGAACCAACTAGGAATGGACTCAACACGTTTCGGATTTTGTAACTGAAATACGACGTTATTTTGCATATCAGTAAATTTTATTTCATTGTAATAGCCAGAATCAAAAATAGCGGTCGCCATAGTTTCTGCAATCATTATGTTATCATCTTCTAAATAAGGTGATATGGAAAGCCCCAAACTAGTTGCTGTATCCTGAGCGTGGCTGGCCATTTGTGTTTGCAGGTAATGACGGGTGGTATCTACGTCAGTAAAAACACGTACAAAAAATGATGTAACAGAAATTAAAATGATCAAGCTATATACTTGAGTTTTTAAGCTTAAGCCATCTTTAAAGATTCGAGACATAACTACTAGTTCCTTTATTGTTACTATTTGAAGGCGCAAGCTCACCTTGTTCAATTCTTTCTAGCATAGTGTTCCAAGCAGACACGCCATTGCTATTCTTAACTTTGTTTCCTAAGCCTTTAGATTTGGCCAACCACAAGCCTTGGCCATTAAAGCTGTATATAGGTTTTAAATCGTTGCGTTTGTTTGCGGGTACCAATTTAGTATCAAAGTTGTCTAATACGAGTGGTATTTGGTTGGGTTTTTCGAAGTATATAAGTACCATATGTGGTTGGTTAACTGTGCGTTGGCGTACATACATTAATCTTATTTTTTCTTCAGGCACACCGAGTGCTATTAATGTAAAGTATTTAGCAATAACATAATCTTCGCAGTCACCCATACCCACACCAAGGCTCTCAAGTGGAGTGGCCCAGTAATCTTTCTTTTGCCACAGCTCTTCATCGGTTTTGTATTTTATATGTGTGTTAAAAAAGTCATTAACTAAATGAATTTTTTGCCATTCGCTTTTTTTCGCAGAATCATCAATAAAACTTAGCCATGTTTTTATTCTGTGATGGCCAGTATCTCCGTATAACTGTTTTGCACGGGTAATTATATCGCTGTTACGCAAATGCAATAGCATGTCCTGTGCACAAACAAAAAAAGACACAAATATAATTATGCAAAATCCTATACGCACAATACCATCTCTAGAAAATAAACAGGGTGATTATATTCCCATTAAAATTAAAATGATAGGTTATAAAAAAAGCAAAACCTTTAATGTTAACTTTTCGGTAACAAAAAACAATCTAAAAGGCTTCTTTTTTATATTGAGCCGTTGTTTGTGTTGTGTATAATAACGGTCCATATGGATTGTAGCACTTCAAAGTTTCGCTGAAACTAATAGATTATCAGCGATAGCTATATTGTATGAAGTTATAGAAAAGGATTGCTAGTGAAAGTTTCAAAAGCTGTTTTGCCTGTTGCTGGGTTGGGTACTCGTATGTTACCAGCTACTAAAGCAGCACCCAAAGAAATGCTCCCCTTAGTTGATAAACCTCTTATCCAATATGTTGTAAATGAAGCTGTTCAAGCAGGCATCAAAGAAATTGTTCTGATTACACATGCCTCAAAAAATGCCATAGAAAACCATTTTGATACTAGTTTTGAGTTAGAAGCTACACTTGAAGCCCGTGTAAAACGCAGTTTGCTTGAGGAAGTCCGTTCAATCATTCCTAAAGGGGTCAGTATTATTTCGGTGCGCCAGTCAGCCCCCCTAGGACTTGGGCACGCAATACTTGAAGCTCGGCCAATAATTGGTAATAACCCATTTGCTATTTTGTTACCGGATGTAATTATCGATGAATATAAGTCAAACCTTAAGATTGATAATTTAGCACACATGATCAGGCAATTTGAGCAGAGCCAACATAATCAAATAATGGTTGAGCCTGTTCCGTATGAGCAGGTTCAAAATTATGGTGTTGTTGATCTTAGCGGTAAAACAATTAAGGCAGGTGAAAATGCAACTATCACTAATATGGTGGAAAAACCTCAGCTAGGCGCTGCCCCTAGCAATTTTGCAATAACAGGCAGATATGTTGTATCTCCAGCTATTTGGAATCTATTAGAGTGTACTCCCGCTGGGGCTGGAGGTGAAATTCAACTAACAGATGCGTTGTTGCAATTACGTCATATCGAGAAAATTGAAGCATATCATTTAAAAGGTAAGTCACACGACTGTGGCTCAAAACTTGGCTATATGCTCGCTAACGTAGAGTATGCGATGCAATCAAGCCTACTGGGTGAAGAATTTACAAAACATGTAAAAGAACTCATCGCATCATAAGAGGGATAAAATGAAAGTAACTTTTTACGGAGTTGGGTATGTTGGCTTGGTTCAAGCCGCAGTTTTTGCTGACGCTGGTCATGATGTGTGTTGTGTGGATATCGATGAAACACGCATAGAAAATTTAAAGAACGGAATAATTCCAATATACGAACCAGGTTTGACGCCTTTAGTACAAAAAAACTTTGAAGAAGGTCGTTTAACTTTCACTACCGATCCTAAATTTGGGGTTGAGTTTGGTGATCTACAATTTATAGCTGTCGGGACTCCGCCTGACGAAGATGGTTCTGCAGATTTAAAATATGTATTAAAAGTAGCGGAGACAATCGCTACTTACATGGAAACGCCCAAAGTTATTATTGATAAATCAACGGTTCCTGTAGGCACTGCAGATAAAGTAAAAGCGACTGTGCAGTCGATACTTGATAACCGTGGAAGTGGTTTAACTTTCTCGGTTGTATCAAATCCTGAATTTCTAAAAGAAGGTGCAGCGGTTAATGACTGCAAACGTCCAGACCGTATAATTATTGGCACTGACTCAGCTGATACAGAAGAGCAAATGCGTGAACTTTACGCGCCATTCAATAGAAATCACGAAAAAATAATCGTAATGGATATTAAAAGCGCTGAGCTTACTAAGTATGCTGCTAATTGTATGCTTGCAACCAAAATTAGTTTTATGAACGAAATGGCAAATATTGCTGAGCGCGTTGGTGCTGATATTGAGCATGTACGCCATGGTATTGGTTCAGATCCTCGGATTGGTTACCAGTTTATTTATCCAGGCTGTGGCTATGGTGGCTCTTGTTTCCCTAAGGACGTTCAGGCACTGGTTCGAACAACTGACAGCCTGGGTTATGACTCACAAATTTTAAAAGCTGTTGAAGCCGTTAATTATGCGCAAAAGCATAAATTATTCGAATATATTACGAAGCACTTCGATTTATTAAACAATCCTGATGCTATAAAAGGCAAGGTGTTTGCTTTGTGGGGCTTGAGCTTTAAACCAAACACTGATGACATGCGAGAAGCACCAAGTCGAGTACTTATGGAACAACTTTGGGCTGCCGGTGCAAAAGTGCAAGCATATGACCCTGAAGCGATGGAAGAAACTCAGCGCATTTATGGCGCACGAAATGATTTAAGCTTTATGGGAACCAAAGAATCAGCATTAAATAATGCAGATGCTCTTGTTATTTGTACTGAGTGGCAAAATTTTAAAGCACCTGATTTTTCGTTGATAAAGTTATTACTAACGACTCCAGTTATCTTCGACGGACGTAATTTGTTCGAACCTAAGAGGCTAAAAAATAAAGGCTTTAGTTATTATTCTATTGGTCGAAATATTTTATAGTATAAGGGTCTTAAAATGTTGACAGTTATAATACCTGCATATAATGAAGAAAAATGTATTGAAAGGACGTTATCCGAATTAACGAATTTTTCGAGTTTGGAGGTTGAGGTAATTGTCTTGCCAAATGGCTGTGTTGATAATACAGCCGAGTTCGTTAGAGCTAAATTTCCTTCATTTAAAGTAGTCGAGCTTGATACTGGCTCAAAAATATTAGCTATAAATAAAGGGCTTGAAATTGCTCAGTTTGAACATGTGCTTGTTCAAGATGCTGATGTGATCATAAGCACGGAAAGTATTAGAAGTATTTTAAGGTTTATTAAAAGTGAGCAGTATTTATTTGCCTCTCCAAAGACAAAAATAGTTCAAGATGGTAGCTTGTTAACAAACATGTACTACAGTTTTTTGAAACTTACTCCAGCTTATCGAGTTGGCATGGTTAATTCTGGTGCATATCTTATTTCTCCAAAGGCCCGTGCTATGTTAGGGAAGTTCCCACAAGTTATCGCTGATGATGGCTATGTTAAGGGAACTTTAGGTTCAGCTAACTTGACAACAATTCCTTCTTGCTATTCTGTCGTAATGAGTCCAAGAACAATTTGGTCACTTATTAAAATCAAAACGAGAAGTAAATTAGGCAATATGGAATTGAAGAAGAAGTTTACTTCACCGACTACTGGCGGTAATAGTTTTTCTTCTTTGTTTAAAATAGCCATCAAAGAGAAAGCGTTGTTTAAGTTTTTAGTTTATGCGACGGTCATTTCAATAGCGACATTTCGTGCGAAGTTGCAAATTAAAAAATTAAAGACAATTAAATGGGAAAGGGACGAGAGTACGAGAATATGAAAAGATTCATACACGTCTATGTACGACATTTTATACTATCTATTATTACGCTTTGGTATATCCATTTTTATAAAATGAATATACATAAAAGCGTTAGAATTTCATTGAAAGCGAAGCTAGATAAAACAAACCCTAAAGGTGTTCATATCGGTGCGGGTACTTATATTGCATTTGGGTCGGTAATTCTCACCCATGATATGTGCCGAGACATTCATAAAGACGTGAGAATAGGTGAAAATTGTTTCATTGGTGGTAACTCAATCATAATGCCAGGAGTTACTTTGGGCGATTCCTGTATTGTTGCGGCAGGAGCTGTTGTGACAAAGGATGTAAGTTCAGGGACAATTGTCGCAGGAAATCCTGCAGTCGCAATTCGTACAAATATTAAAACGAAAGCTTTAGGAATATTAATTAATGAGTAAGAAGCTCATAGCAATTGCATCTACGGGTGGTCATTATGTGCAATTGAGCAGAATCATGAAACAAGCTAACTTTGATTCTAATGACATTTTATTTGTGCGAACAAAAGTAAATGCGCACGATACACCTTCTTTTGAGAATGAAACCCTAATTGAGGATGTGTCAAGAGACACATTAATCCGTTCACCAATCATCGCTTTTCAGATGTTAAAACTTGTCTTAAAGCATAAACCTAAATGGATAGTAACCACAGGCGCAATGCCTGGGTTAATTTCTATCGTAATAGGCCGACTATTACTTAGAAAAACCATGTGGGTAGATAGTATTGCTAATACAAAACAATTATCCGCTTCGGGACGAATGGCAAAGAAATTTGCACATAAAACATTAACCCAATGGCCAGATTTAGCTGGTGATAATGTTGAATACAAGGGTCGAGTTATATAATGAAAGTGCTTGTAACTGTGGGTGCGCAATTACCTTTTAAACGACTGATCGAGGCTATCAGCGATATTAATAAATCACTAAGTTTGGATGTTTTTGCTCAGGTTGGTGAAGATTCGAATACTTATGATGGTATTCAAGTGATTGATTTTTTGAGTTCGAATGAGTACAAGGCGAAACTAGAGTGGTGCGATATAGTAATTGCTCACGCCGGTATGGGAACCATTATTCAATGTTTGGAATTAAATAAAAAGCTTATTGTTGTACCTAGATTAGCTAGGTTTGGTGAGCACAGAAATGATCACCAACTCGATACTATTTCAAGATTTGAGCCATTAACCTCATCAACGAGCTTAATGAGAGTGTGCCGTGATTTAGAAGACTTAGAACAGACTTTCGAGGAGATCGAGAAACTAAGCGAGACGAATGACTTCTTCACGACTGAAAAAGAGAAAGATACAGAGAGCCTTGGTTTATATATTAAAAAAATGATAGATGATGAAGTATAAATTATCTTTATTGATTGACTCGCTATTGTCTTCGGGTGCTAACTTTTTAATTACGTTTCTTTTACTCAAGTATGAAGGGAATGAGTCAGTAGTCATGTTTGGTGTTGCTATGACACTGGCATTAATTTTCTTATCTTTTCAAAGAACAATTGTACTTATTCCTTTTAATTTAAAAGAAGATAAGAGCAGTAAAATCAGGATAATTGAGTTTCTGAGTTGCTCATTTTTCCTATTAGTGCTTTTTTTAGTGTTAATTTTTATTAGCACCTATTTTGCATTTTCATATCAGGGGCAGTGGCTACTAGCTCCAGCTTTATTCGCTTTTTTATTTATACATGAATCATTTAGATATCTACTTATGGTAAGTAAGCTGTACTTTTTACCTGCTTTGGTATCTGTTGTTTTGGTATCTACTTTTGCAGCTTCTTTATTGTTTAGTGGTTTATCTATAGAGCTTTTGATAAACACCTATTTATGTTTATTTGCACTAGAATTAATTGTAATCACGCTTTTCGTCACATTTAAAAAAGCAAACTCGGGTGAGCAGAAGTTAGACATTTTTTTTTGGTTTCGTGACACACGACATTTATTAAATCGAAATGTGCAATCCATCTCTCAATTATTACTCGTACATTCCCCGTTTTTGTTAGTATCGGCTTTATATCCTGCAACAATTTCTTCTGTACTGTTCATTGCTCGCTCTGTGTTTCAACCAGTACAAATTTTGATTAAGTCACTGGAGGCTGTTGATCAAAGAAAACTCGCCAGTTTAAAAAATGATGCACACACATTTGTAAAGAGTTTGTTCAAAAAATATATGCTGATTTCTTTAGTTGCCTCATCTATTTGTCTATTAATAGCTGTTTATTTATTTCCAGTTGTGTATGCCGATCAGGCTGTTCCTAAGCTTGGTGATCTACTGTTCTGGGCAGGTATCCTTACTTGTTTATCCTGCTCTAGAAGTGTTGAAATGCTGCTCGTGAAAAAAAATATGTATAAAAAGATGAATTCGCTATACCTATTATCAGGCTTAGGTGTGTCATCTCTTTTATTATTGAATTTATTTCTTCATGTACAAATTTCACCATCATTTTCTATTTTTTTGGGGTGGCTGTTTTTGGCGATTACTTATTATTTGATTGTTATGAAAGGAGTCGACAATGAATAGGATAAGGCTCTTTAACTTATTTCTTTTTTCAATGTTTATTATCCTTTCTTTATTTGTTTTTAGAATACGCGAATATGGAAGTGATAGTGTCGATTTTCAAATCGTTTTAAGACTAATGGCATGGGGAGGAGGCATTTTAATCGCATTTATATATTTTTATAAATTTGGTTTTAGGGTGTCTAACAATCATGAGTTGTTATTTGTTGCCTTTATTCTCTTAGCTATTTTGATGCTTCCTTTTTCAATGCTTCCTTTTCGTAGCTTTGTTGTAGTGCTTTCCTATGCTGCCTTTTATTTTTATTTTAAGTATGTAAAAAGTAGGTTTGGAGATGACTTTCTCCTGTATTCAATTTCTTTGTCATTCTTCGTAGTTGTTTGTTTCTCATACTTTTATTATTTGGCATTACCCGACTTAGGGAGACATATTTATTGGTTAAATGATGTTTTATTTGTGAGCCCGCGTATGAGTGGGGTTTTCTCTACATCGAATGCAATGGGGGGATTTTGTGCCGTATATTGCTTGTTTTTGTTACATGCATTTAACAAGAGCATTATCTCTAAGTCTTTTTTTATAGTTGCATTTGGCTTGTCTTTAATTGCTTTACTATTAAGCGATAGTAAGACCGCTTTTATATCATTTGTTTTTTCTTCTTTATTTTTATACAAAAGAAATAAGTTTATTTTATTTGTGATTTTATCAGGTGTAATTTTTACCTCTTTATTAATAATATATGCTGCATTTGATTTCTATGGTTTCCTTGAGCATGTATCCCGTCACGGTGATCCTGAAGAAGTTCTCACGTTCACAGGGAGAACATATATCTGGCCAGCTGTATTTGATATGGCACTTGATAGGCCTTTTACTGGCTATGGCATAGGTGTAACGTCTTTGGCTTTGCCAACGTTAGAAGATATTATTGGCTATACACCTGCTCATGCGCATAACTTAGTCTTACAAGCTTTTTTTAGTCTTGGTCTTGGTGGCATGTTATGTATAACTGCAATTCTCGGCTATAATCTCGTTGTAAAATGCAAGAATAGATTGGGTAACTCGATGGCTGTTTATATTGTTATTACCTCTTTATTTGAGGCCTCGTTTTTATCCGGTGTAGCTGGCTACTCTATAATCCCTGTTATTTATATGGTTTTAAGTAAAGAAAAATGAGACGCTATTTAATTTTATTTTTACTTCTTTTTATCTCATCTAATAGCCTCGCCGCTATTGATGATTACAATTTAGTCTTAGCATCAGGTCAGTCATTAAGTATAGGGCACACTGATCAAGACTTGAATCCGATAATTTTCCCTAATGAAGTTAATCCTAACAAAGTATTTTTGTTCAACGGTGTAAGGACCACTGCGCCTCGATATTATCAAAGGTTAGTAGAAAGTGACGTAAGGTTTTTGGAACCTTTGAAAGATGTGACTAGACAAACACATGCATACTCAATGTTCAAAATGTTGGAGTATTTATATTCTATTGAAAACAAACCTTTTCCTAAGTTTGTTTATGCTCCCCATGGTCGTGGAGGGCAAAAGATAAGTAAACTTGAATATGGTACTGAACCATTTGAAAATGGGCTCACAATGCTAAGAGCAGGGGAAAGGTTAGCTGCTCAAAGTGGTGAAAGTTTTAATGTTCCTTTTATTACTTGGATACATGGTGAATCTAACGCAAATTCTAATTTACAGGACTATAAGCAAAAGCTTGGTAAGTTATATAATGCTTACCAAAATAAAGTACAAACTACCTCTTCTAAAACCCGCAATCCTATATTATTCGTGGATCAAACCGGCGTTAGTTATGGGCATGATATTGCTGTTTCATTGTGGGAATTTGCAAACGATAACGAAACCGTCTCTCTAGTGATGCCAAAGTACTTTCTTAATAGAAATTACTTTAACAGACCTGATGAAAGAACCCACTTAAATACAAAAGGGTATATTCTACAAGGTGAGTATTTTGCAAAAGCAATCTTTTCTACATTTGAATCCAATAAAAAATGGAAACCACTACAACCTGAATCTTTAAAAATAGAAAATAATAAAGCCTTTGTGAAATTACATGTTCCAGAGGGGGATTTAACTGTTGACACTCATACTTTGCCAGAAGCACCAGGCTACGGTCTAAAGTATATTTCTCCAAATAATATAGAATACATTCCTCAAGTATCAATTCAGGGTGATACGTTAACGCTTGAGTTCAATACCACACTGGAGGTGGGAGGAAAGATAGACAGTGGCTTTACCTTGGATGATAGGTATAACACTGCAAACCAGAAAACCCCAGTGACTAATATCAGAGATACATCGACATTAATTTCTTCTGTGGATCAGCAGCCGCTGCATAACTGGTTAGTGCAATTTTCTATAGAGATAACTCCTCAAACTCCCGGTATGTCTTCTTCTGTAAACCCAAGTGGCAACAATATATGGCATGATGGAGATATCGTTGCTGATATGACAGAGCCATACTCTATTATTGGCGGGAGCTATAATAACAGGGATTTAAACTATGCTTTATACCGTGTAAGTTTTGATGCCGAAATAGAATCGGGTACCCCAATTTTTAACATCGGAGATTCAAGCATTCCAATTACAAAAGAGGGAGATAATTCTTTTGTAGCAATTGTTTGTGAGCCTACAGAGGATATGGTTTCTGTAGTAAGTACGCAAACAATGTTTACTGGTGCGATGCAATCTATTTCTTTAAAACCGATACTATCCGAAACTAATTTTGACCAATATAGCGTGGAAGAGTTAGGTGACAATATTTGGCCTAATAATGTAACCGTTGAGAATTATGAAGCTGATGATTTCTTAGTTACTGGAGATTATTTTATTAAAACGAAGTTACAGTATCCTATATATTTACTTGAATACGAAGTTCAAGTGAATGAAGGATCAGCCTATATCAATATTGGCGATTTCCATAAAAGTATCAACGATACGGGAGTTTTTTATAGTAGGGTACCTATTTGTAAGCCTGAGTTTGGCCGCTTAAGATTTTCCTCAGGTAAATCTGGCTTTTCAGGGAAGATTAGTAATATTGAAATTGAACCAATTTAAAAGGTCATAGTTTGTTTTATAATTCAATTAATAATTTCCGTGCGATCGCCATTATGTTTATCGTCTTCGGTCATTCTTTCGATGTTTCAGGTGTCGCTTTAGATAGTTTTTGGGAAGTGTTTTTTAGAAATCTGTTATCTGGTGGTACCATTCTCTTTGTTTTCATTTCAGGTTTTCTTTTTGAAGTTGTATTTTTAAAAAAGTTTACTTTTTCTAAATTTTATTTCTCCAGAGCTTCAAAGCTGGTATGGCCATATTTATTATTGTCGATCATACCAATCTGCTTATATATATATGTATCTAACCCAATTTCTGATGGCTATTTTTTGCCTCACTCAGAAGGAGCTATATCACAGTTTATGGTACCTTTTCTTAAATATGAAGTAACAGGCCGCTTTATGACTGCGTATTGGTATATCCCCTTTGCGTTACTCTTATTTTTACTCTCGCCATTAGTGGTTCTTATACTTAAAAAAGATTTTAAATTTAAGGTGTCACTCATTCTTGTTCTTTCATGCGTGTCAATTTTTATTCATAGACCTGTCGATAATATGAACCACTTGCATTCTGTCGTGTTTTTTTTCCCAATTTATCTAATTGGTGCTGTGGTATCCCAGTATAGAGAACCTTTGTTAAACACTTTTCAAGGTAATCGATTTTGGCTGCTGTTTTTATTATCAATTAGTTTCACACTGGTTCAGACCTATTTAGGTGATGTAGGGAGCTACCATAAGCCATTTTTTGAATTTGGCGGCATCGATCTGATGTTTCTGCAAAAGTTATTTCTCTCTTTCTTTTTCTTCTCATTGCTAGAAAAGTACTCAAAAAGTAATTTGTTTTTCGACAATCTTGCAAGTACAAGTTTTGCAGTGTTCTTCATACATCCTTATCTAATCTTTATATTTAGAAACTTAAAACTGCCAACTCCTGATACGGCGTTTTTTCAGTGGGTATATTTCATTGCTCTATCGCTTACGTTTGTGATACTCAGTATGCTGATTGCGATATTCTTGAAAAAGTTACTCAATGATAAGAGTAAATATATTATTGGCTATTGAAAATAGAGTTTAAATAACTAACCTCCAACCGGTTATAAAGATTACCTAACAAACACTATCTGCAATAAAAGAAAAAGCCCAAAACCTGTTGGTTGATTGAGTCACTGACAGGTTTTCTTCTAAATAGAAATATTGCTCGAGATTGTCATCTAACAGACAAGTCCACTGAGTTCAGCTAAAAGTTTGGATCGTGCTTCCAAGAACCTTCCCAATTCAGTTAACGTTAAATTAACTTAAAAGTGGTCTTTTAGGGTTATTTTTTGGTTTGTTTTATCCTTCTTTATTACCTAACTTACTGATTTTTGTGTTTTGTACTTTTTTGTGGAACATTAAAGTGGTACTTTTGTAGTGTCTTTTGTTTATTTGCATTTAATTTGTATATATAATGCGCTGCAATTAAATCATGGACATGACTATAAGCTGAATACACAGTTTTTGGTGTTATTGACGCACTTTCATTACGAGGGAAATAATGACTAACTCTTTACTAAAATTAAAAAAGCTAAGCACAGTGATTGCTATTAGTTTAGCAAGCTCAACAACTTTGGCTGCAGACTTAGGCGTTGCCAATAATTTTTCTGCGTTTGTTTTTGAGGATTTTAAATCTAATTCAGGCCGTGCTGAGGGCGCAATAGCAGCAGGTGAGATAAGTCTGAAAGGATACAGTGTTGGTTATACAAGACCCTACAATGCTGGCGAATATTATTTAATTAGTGAATCTACTATCGCTTTCAAATCAGGTCGTCAATATGTGGGCAGTATGATCGCCAGCGGTGCTGCGGATATTAATTGGAGTGTTCGGTGGGGCATGGAGTGGGGCTCTAAAATCCTATCGAATCAAAGTGAATCTGCAATGCCATTCAACTTTGATGAGCAAGAACAATACTATAAAGATTTAAGTACTGAATTAAGTGCTCTTTCAACGACGGGTACTGTAAAGAGTATGTGGGGCGGCCTTTACTTAGAAGGTGATGGTAATTCTGCTAGACAAGTATTCAACTTAGACGCACGGGATTTTGCTAAGGCACATACCTTCGCTGTGTCAGGGATCCCCCATGGTGCAACAGTCGTTTTTAATATTAGCGGCGATGATAATGTTGTTGTAAAAGGTAAAAGCTTTGCGAGTTTACATGATCATGCAACTAAAACTGTATTCAACTTTGCGAATGCCAAAAAACTTGATATCAAAGGGAATCGTTGGCAAGGCGTTGTTTTAGCTCCGTTTGCTGATATTAGAGGTGTTCATGGTGTCGCTAAGATGCCAATTATTGGTCAAAGCTTTTATGGTTCAATGACTTTGTTAGGCGGTGAATTCAGCGGTAACTTACCTGAAATCACTGAGCCAGTATGTAATGATATTGATGTTACTGATAAATGGAGTTGGACTGGCAGTGAGTTTATGCCCGAGTTTGACCAAGTTATTTCAACGCCGATAGCTGTAAATCTAAATGATGATAATGGCGATGGCGTAATTGATGAAAAAGATGTGACGGATATTTTAGCTGTAACTTTTAATATAGCTAATTATCGTGCACAGGGCATTGTTCGAGCGTTTAGCGGTATCGATGGTGAAGAATTATGGAAAACAGAAAACCTTGACGGATCTTTTGACTACAAAACAGTTAAAGCGAGTTCAACTTATTCTATCTCTGCTGCAGATATTAATAATGATGGATTAGTTGAGGTTATAGTAAGGGATTCCTCTGATCACAGCTATAAGATTTATAGTAATGCTGGTGAATTGATTAAGGCTATTCCAAAAGGCTTTGCATATGGGAATTCGACCATATCTGATCTTGATGGAGATGGTTCTGCTGAATTTATTATTGGTAATAGTATTGTAAATCTTGATGATAATTCAATCATTAAACTTAAAAAGCCAGTGGATTATAATAAAGGCAATTTTGCTATGGTTGATTCTATCGCTTTTGATGCAGATCTAGATGGCCAACAAGAAGTCTTAGTAAATGGTGTTTTATACACTAAAGATGGACATATTCTATGGAACCAAAATACACAACAAGGCTTCTCGGCAATTGGTAACTTTGACAATGATGCATACCCAGAAGTCGTGCTGACTGATCTGGATGGCACTGTTAAGCTTCTAGAACATGATGGCTCAGTTATCTGGGAGTATCAAGCAGATGACTCAGGTGGCGGTGTTCCGTCTATTGGTGATGTTGATGGCAATGCCGAACCTGATATTGTTGTTGCAGGCGGTGAATTGATTAAGGTTTTGAATAAAGACGGTGTTTTAATTAATTCCTTTGCAGTTAATGATCCTTCAAGTAAACGAGCCGGTGTTATAACGTATGACTTCAATGGTGATGGTAAAGATGAGATTGTTAACATTGATGAAACTGGTTTGAATATATTTAGTGGATTGGAAAATAGATTAATTTATACGTCGGCGCAGTCTTCAGGTACAATTTGGGAATACCCAATAGTAGTCGATTTAGACGGTGATGGTTCTGGAGAAATTATTTCTGTTTCCAATACATTACTTTTGCCAAGTGGTAAAACGGGAACTAATGGTATTTCTGTTAAAACCTCAGCAAGCTGTAAGTGGTCACCTGCTACACGTATTTGGAATCAACATTCTTTCTCTGGTTCGAATATAAATCAAGATGGCTCGTTGCCTTTACAGCAAGAGAACAGTTGGGAACAATCAAATACTTTCCGTTCTGGTAATCTAAATTAAATCATTCATCTTAACGAGCCAATTAACTTTTTTAATTGGCTCATTTTGTTAGAATAGCGCTTATTTTAAAATGGATTTAAAAGGTTTACTTTGGCTGATTTACGCGATGACCCTGCAATTAGAAGCTTGATGGAAAGAATGCCTGAGGATATTCAAGATACATTTACTGATGAGCAGTTAATGCATTTGAAAATTGCAATTGGCGCAAGGCAATGGGGGAATCATGCTGTTGACCTGCGAGGTGTCATTAAATTATTTAAATACCGGTACTACTATGTATTTTTGGCAGGTCGAAATAGGCGTAAGTTAACTTCTCAAGAGCAGAAAGTAGCTAAGTTTGGGCAAGCAGTAATTTTAAGTGTGGCAGTTTCGTTCGTCATCTTAATTATATTAGTAACCTTATATCTAGCAAAATCCGCATTGGGAATTGATATGTTTTCTGGCTTTTCTTTTGGGCTGTGGGACTGGTTTAACTCCCTGTTAAATTAGAATAGCTAAAGTGGATGAGGGAATTGGGTTTTACTCACCTTTTTTTATTGGTAACTTGATGTGATTTCGCCCATATTAAGTAATATAATGTCACTACTGTCACATTAAATTAATATGAGTAATATTCATGTTTATTGCTTAAATATGTTTATTTATTGTGAATAATTTAGCTTGCTGCAATTCGTTTTTTGTAAATAAAACCCAATCTTTCAATTTTATTTTGAATGTAATTTGTTCGATTTTGTCTTTTTTGAAAAAATACATGTAAAGAAACTGCTTCTATCCCTTTGTTTGTTTGAATAATAAATGGAGGTGAACCTTCCCTGAATTGTTTAATTTAATAATGTTGAGTTTATTTTTGTTTATATTGCGTTCATTTTCATGAATGTTTCTGTTTTATACTTCTGTTTAATGCAATTATTTTCTTGGCACTTTATACTTATTTCTAGTTGATCTGTTGCTCTTGCCACTATATTATTGCAGCTGATTTTTTTAGTTATTTGCCGTTCAAGGAAGATATAGTGAACAGAAGCAGAACATTTAAACCATCTAGTTCTTCAGATGCAAATTTTTATCGCTTATTTGACTTGTTATCTCTTTTTGTTGCATTTCAAATAGCAAATAGTATTTATACTATCCATTTTACTTCAGCTTATCTTGCTGCTGCATTATCCATCACAATTACTTATATGTATTGTGCGGAAATATTATCTACTTACCGTTCATGGCGTGCGGGCAAATTCAGAAGCATGGTCTTATGCTCTTGGGTTTCTTTAGTCGTTGCATTTTCTACGATGTTCTGTATCTCGTTTGTTTTTAAGTTTACAGAGGTACTGTCTCGCTTAGGGTTAACAATTTGGTTTTTTGTTAGCTTGCTACTTTTATTCAGCTGGCGTTTGGCAGTTCATCTATATAAACGTAATAAACGTCGCTTAGGTTTAAATCTTCGTAATGTTGCAATTGTTGGTGCAACTGAAGGGGCAGCGTATTTACATAAAGAAATTGAAAAAAATAGCGAGTTAGGTTTTAAGTTTATGGGCTTCTTTGATGACCGTAAGCCAGAACGTTTGTTTGAAAAAGCTGCAAATTATGACGTAGAAGGGACCATTCAAAATGCTATTGACAGGGCACGAGATGGACAGATCGATATACTTTATATTGCATTACCATTAAAAGCTGAAAAGCGTATTGCTGATATTTTATTGCAGCTTGGTAATACGACAGTTGATGTCCATGTAATACCTGACTTCTTACTTTCTAATTTGATTCACGCAAGAATTGAACATGTCGGTAATGTAGATACATTGAGTGTCTTTGAATCACCTTTAATTGGTGCACAAGAGTTTATTAAGCGCACTGAAGATATTATTGTTTCTTCATTAATTCTTCTATTAATTTCACCATTACTGTTGGTGATCGCTGCTGCAGTTAAGCTGACGTCTCCGGGAAACATAATTTTCAAACAAGACCGATATGGCTTAGATGGGCGAAAAATCAAAGTGTGGAAGTTTAGATCTATGACTGTCACTGAAAATAGTGATGTAGTTACACAGGCAACAAAAAATGATGCACGTATTACTAAGCTTGGTGGTTTCTTAAGAAGAACAAGTCTTGATGAGTTACCGCAATTCATCAATGTTTTAAGAGGTGAAATGTCGATAGTTGGTCCAAGACCACATGCTGTAGCGCATAATGAAGAATACAGAGCCAAAGTCGATTTTTATATGATTAGACACAAAGCAAAACCAGGTATTACTGGTTGGGCTCAAATTAACGGTTGGCGTGGTGAAACAGATACGCTTGATAAGATGACTAAGCGAGTTGAATACGATTTACATTACATCAAGCACTGGTCTTTATGGCTTGATGTAAAAATAATTTTTATGACAATTTTTAAGGGATTTAAAAGTGAAAATGCGTACTAATACAATTTTATTTTTACCTATTGCACTGGGTTTATCTGCACCTGCGGTTGCAGTTGAATTAAAACCGGGCAGTTTCATGACTGAGGATGGTGCAGAGCTTACTCCTACGCTCCAATTAGGTGTTAGTAGCAATGACAACTTTTTTATGACGCCATCAGACACCCGATCTCGCTTGATATGGGAAATAGCGCCAAGCTTAAATGCGCTGTTTGAAGATGGCCCAGATAATTATGAGTTTGATGTTGCAACACGCTCATCTCTGCATAATAAAGATACAACTGATAACTTTACGCAAATAAACTTAGGTGCAGGTATGCACAAAGAGTTTACAAGTAAGCACCGTTTAGATGTAAAAGGTGATGCTGACTGGTTGTCAGAAGCACGTGGTGCAGGTTTGACAGAGGGTCAAGGTAATACTATTGATGACTTGATCACTTATAAGCAGCAGAGTTTTTCTGCTAGGTATGAGTACGGTGCTCTCAGCTCTAAAGCACAAGTAGCTTTAACTGCTGGTTACTATAATAAGAATTATGAAAACTTTTCTGAGATATCTCGTTTTCGTGATTACGACAAACCTATGCTTGGTATTACTGGTTATTACAATACTCAAGCTGGTAGCCGTGCTTTTATAGAAGTAAAGCAGGAAAACTATCGTTACGATGTAATTGATTCTAATGGTATCTCGCGTGACTCAGATGACGTAAAAGTATTATTAGGTATGGAGTGGGAAGCGACTGCCATTACAACCGGTTCGTTTAAAATTGGTTATCAAAACAAAGATTTCGAGTCAAACCTTCGCGATAATTTCAGCGGTTTAAGCTGGGAAGCTGCGGTTGTATGGAAGCCACTTTCTTATACATCATTACAACTAGTTACTAGCCGTGCAGCAAAAGATCCCCTCGTTCAAGGCGATTACATTCGTGAAAGCGTCTATGGAGCTACATGGCAACATGATTGGAGCGAATCTTTAAGCTCAGTAGTAAGTGCAAATTATGTTGACCAAGAGTACGTGGGTAACTTTAATCGTAAAGATAAAGTTAAAAATGCACGTCTTGGCTTGAACTACCTAGCAAACAACTTTGGTATGGTATCGGGTTACGTTGACTTTATTGATCGTAATTCAAACCAAGCTAATATTGAGTTTGATCGTGTAATTGTGGGGCTTAATTTTACTTTTGCATTAAAGGGTAATGAATGAAGGTCAAAATTTTAATAGCCTTAGCCTTGTTCCTAAGTGTGTGTAGTTTTGCAGATGATTCAAAAAACTACATCTTAGGGGCGGGTGATAAAATAGAAATTAAAGTATTTGGCCAGCCCGATCTAGATGTAACCTCACTGCTAGGTAATAGTGGTGAGATTAATTACCCCTTCTTAGGAAAGGTTAAGCTAGTGGGTTTAAATATTGCCCAAGTCGAGCAAACTATTAGCGAAGGCTTACAACCTGACTACTTAGTCAACCCGAATGTATATGCTCAAGTTGTCGAATATCGTCCGTTTTATATTCACGGTGAGGTTAAAGAGCCTGGTGCGTATGCATACCAACCTGCAATGACTGTAAACCAAGCAATTGCATTAGCTGGCGGATTAACTGAGCGAGCCTCAATCGATAAAATATTTATTTTTAAAGAGAAAACTAAAGAGCAGCAACAAAAGGGTAATTTAAATAGCCAAATTGCTGCGGGTGACACTATAAAAATAGAACAGCGTTTGTTTTAGGCAGTTAAAGGCAGTAATTAAAAATGAATTCATTATCAGAAAAGCCTAATAGCAACGAAGAACTTATTGATTTAGGCGCTTATCTCAATGTTATTAAGCAAAACAAATGGAAAATTTTAGGTTTTGCAATTGTTATAACTCTATTTACTATGATGGTTACCCTTACATTGGTACCCAAATATGTAGCTTCTGCGACCTTACTGATTGAGTCAGAACAAACTAAAGCTGTAAGCTTTGATGAAGTTTATGGTTTAGATTCAACAAAAAAAGAATATTATCAAACCCAGTTTGAAGTTATCAAGTCAGATAGTATTGCCCGCGAGGTAATTACCAAGCTAAATTTGGCAGAGCATCCTGACTTTGTGAATAAGCCTTCATTCACTGATGAGTTAAAGGGGATGGCGCAGCAAATCTTGCCTTTTTTGAATAAGGCGGAGCGTTCAGAGCTTTCAGAGCGAGAGCTCGCTGAGCTTAAAATGTTAGACTTGCTTGCTACGTTCAGAACTAATCTGACCGTTTCACCTATTCGCAAGACTCAACTTGTGAAAGTTAGCTTTGAGTCAAGCGATCCTAAGCTTGCTGCGTTGGTTGCCAATACTGTTGGTGAGGTTTACATTGAAAGCCAAATGCGCGCTAAAATGGGAATTACTCAGCAGGCTTCAAGCTGGTTGAATACCCGCTTATCCGAATTACGAGTTCAACTAGATAGCTCTGAAGTTCGTTTACAAAACTATCGAGAAGAGCAAAAGCTGGTAGACATTGAGGGTATAGCAGGGCTTGTAACTCAAGAGCTAGAGCAAACCTCTAAGCAACTCGTAGACGCTCGTGCTACAAAAAACAATTTGGAAAGTATTAACCGAGTTATTAACGAGTATGGCAATAATAACATTGAGTTACTTGGTAGTATGCCGGAAATTACTTCTCATCGTGTGGTACAGGATGTGAAACGTGAAGTTGTGTTAGCTGAGCGAAAGGTGAGTGAATTGGCTGAGGTTTATGGTCCAAAACACCCTAAAATGATTTCAGCTAAAGCTGAGCTTGCAACAGTAAAAACGAACCTTAATAAGCAAATCAAAGGCTTAATTACAGGTATCGAAAAAGAGTTGAATAGGACTTCGCGCACCGTAACAGCTCTTGAACGTGATTTAGCAAAGATCCGTGCAGAGTACCAAGATGTTACGCGTAAAGAAACGCAATATAACCAGCTAAAGCGTGAAGTAGAAACAAACCGTAATATTTTTAATACCTTTTTATCTCGTTCTAAAGAAACTGAAGTAACGAGTGATTTTAGTTCAGCAGCTGCTCGCTTTACAGACCGTGCATATGCACCGAGAAACCCAAGTAAACCAAATAAAAAGCTAATTATTATTTTAGCGTTTGTAGCCAGCTTTGGTTTCGCGATGGTTATGACATTTGTTTTTGATGCTCTAAATGACACTGTAAAGAACAAAAACGATGTTGAAAATAAACTAGCTCAGCGAATGTTAGGTTTGTTACCTCATGTAGCGATTCCTAAGAAAAGCTTCTTTCCGATCCATGCATATTTAGATGAGAGCTATCGTCGCTTTGCAGAATCAGTGCGTACTTTCCGTACTAGTTTACTTTTGACTCATCTTGATCGTGCACATCAGGTTATTGCAGTTACTTCTACTTCCCCAGGTGAAGGTAAAACGACAACTTCAGCCAATTTAGCAATGTCGCTAGCACAAATGGGAAGGGTATTACTTATTGATGCTGACTTACGTAAGCCAACATTAGCAAAGCGGTTTGATATACCCGTGTTCCACCCTGGTCTGAGTAACTTAATTATTGGCACAGATCAATTGGCCGATTGTGTACATGAAGATTCTCAATCTGGCGTGACAATCATGCCCAGTGGTCAAATCCCATCTAACCCACTTGAGCTTCTATCAAATAGTCGTTTTTCTGAATTGTTAAATGAATTAAAAGCCAAGTACGACCATATTATTGTTGATACTCCGCCTACTCAAGCGGTCAGTGACGCTTTAGTAATAGCACAAAGTGTTGACTCGGTTGTGTATGTTGTTAAATCAGATATAACGCGTATTAAACCTATCACGGCTGGACTAGAACGCTTGTTTGAAGTTAAAGCTCACGTTGCAGGTGTACTACTTAATCAAGTAGATATGAGCAAGTCTAAAGATGAGCATAGCCAAGGTTACTATGATTATTACGATTATTCACAGCAACCTGAAAAGCCTCAAGCGTAACTAAGTAACTTTATGTTTGATATTCATAGTCATATTTTGCCGAGTATTGATGATGGCGCTAGAGATTTAGAGGAATCTTTAGCGCTATTAAAGCTGGCCGAAGATGATGGTATTACCCATATGGTTGCCACACCACATATACATATAGGTAGGTTCAATAATTCAAGTTCTCATATTTATGAGAGCTTGGCTAATTTACGCCTACATGCGAAAAATGAAGGTATTAGAGTAAAGTTAGCTGCTGCAGCAGAAGTTCGCCTCGATATAGAACTTATGACATTGATAATGACAAATCAGTTACCATTTATTGGCCGAATAGCTAATAAAAATGTATTGTTATTAGAGTTGCCTCATTCGCATATGCCGCAAGGTTACGACAAATTTATTCAATGGCTTGAGAAACATAATATTCGAGCGATTATTCCTCACCCAGAGCGTAACCGCGATATTCAATCTAATTTGTATTATATCGAACACTTAAAGCAATTAGGCTGCGAGTTCCAGCTAACAGCATCAAGTATTCAAGGTGAGTGGGGAGAAAATGCAAAAGCGATATCATTGCAAATGCTCAAAGATGGCCTTGTTAGTTATATTGCTTCGGATACTCACTCAGTTAAACGCCGCCCCCCAGTTCTTAGCCAAGCAAAAGAAACTGTGTCGCAATTAATAGGTGCAGAACAGGCAAATTCACTTTTCATTACTAACCCTCGACAATTAACAGAATGCTTGTTTAATGATTCAGTTTAACATGTCTAAAACAGTGCCTAGCTTTATTTTAGCTATCTTAGTACTTTTTATTGCTTATACGAGTTTGCAAAGTATGCGTGCTAATGCATGGTATTTTAATGCACTAAACATCGCACAAGAGTCAGAACGTACTTTTTCTAGCACATCACTTGTAGAGGCAGAGAACGCGATGGTGTTGGCAACCGATTTGGACCCTGAGCATCCTCATTACTGGCATTTCTTGGCTCATATAAAAATGTTAGGTTTATCAAAAATTGATTTATTATCCGCTAAGCAAATTAATCAGGTTGACGATACATATCAGCAAACTGAACGTGCATTATTAAAATCGATTGAGCTTAGGGACACTTGGGCGCAAACATGGGTTGCCTTAGCTCAGGTTGTAAGTTTTCGGGAAGGGCCTTCCGAGCGAGTATATGGTTATCTCAAACAAGCGAAAAAAATGGGGCCATATGAATTTAATACTCACCTCGGCATTATTCAAGTTACTTTAATGCATTGGAGTAATTTAACTCCTGAGTATAAATTGCTTTACGTAAATGAGCTTAAGTTAGCTTCCAAACATGGTTATAAATTTAAAAATATTTTTAGTATGGCAGAGCGAATGGATCGCTTAGCTATAGTATGTTTGTCGCTTCAATTTGGAAATGAATTTCAGCAAGTTAGACAAACACCAGCTTATAAATATAGCTGTAATAACTTCAATACTTAGTATTCAATCTGAAGCAAAAGAAGTAAGTAAGCTACTCACTTCATTATTTAACAGATTAAAATCAGTGTATGTCTTTTCTATGTTCCTTAATATAGCTAGACACTTCACTAACAGTTTCTAACCAGTAACCAGAGTCAGGCTTTTGTAAGTAGTTAATTAATTCTTCCAGCGCGTTTATATCGGTAGTGTATTGACCACCTTTGCCTATTTCATGCCCAGCCAAGATGATCCAGCTATTATTGGTTCGATGTTGTTCTATCATTGTCTTAATCTCTGCAAATGTTAGTCCATCGATCCGTAGACTTGTTAACTGTGAAAAGTCAGTAAAGTTGGGGTTGTTTGCTGTTTCGTCTAACCAAGTTCGGCCTGTGTCAAAATGTTTGGCTATTAATGGAACATAGCTTTTAGTGTTAGCCCCTCGGCCTACAAAAGTGTTGCCGCACGGGTATGCGAATGCCCTTGCATCAACACCTAACGTTTGCTTAATATACTGTTGGCTGTTTATGATATCTTTTTCTATATCCTCAAGTGAAGCTTGTTCTAAGGACAAACCTTGTTGACGTAACCATTCAAAATTACCAGTACATAAATGCTTATTAGTGTGGTTAGCTATTTCGTGACCATCTTTTACAGCTTTTTGCCATTTACTTACTCGTTCCTCAACATTAAAGGGTGAGACATAAAAAGTGGCTTTAACTTTGTATTTATTTAATAACGATAGACCATTATCGACCTGGCTGTGTCTTGCATCATCAAAAGTAATACTAATTGCGTTGCTGGCATTATCTGGGTAGGAAAAGCCTTGGTATGAAGTATTCTGAGCGCTTACATTTAAACTGATAAATGCAGTAATTAAAAAGCGTGATGATTTTAACATGTTCAATCCTTTTTCATCTATTTTCTTTAATAGAATCAAAAAGCAATGAATAGTGCAATGCGACTTTTGCATAAAAAACGCCCAGAACGAATCCGCATTGTTCTGGGCTTAGGGGGTGGCTCTTGCGAGCCTGCGCTAACTATAAAAAAACACCTTCTAAATTCAGTAGGGAGAAGTAGAAAGTACTTTTAAGTGTAGTTAACCAGTGGAAAATTGCACGATAAATATACAATTTTTATATTGGTTTTAAATCAAGTTGTTACAACGTTTTACCTATTATAGGTGCGTGTTTATTCAAGGTTTATACGCAACTTATACCCAAGTTATTAACTGGGCATTTTGGACTAAATCACGAGGTAATGAGTTCTTAATTTTATTCTTTTGCCACTTACCAAGGCCTACTGGGCAGCCACATAACATTAACACTACTTCACCATTATCTTGGGTGGGTTTTTCGAGTCGAATATCTTTGCCGTTAAAGTAATCGTTTGCTTGGCAAGCAGACATCTCAAAGGTATTTTTATCGCAATCTTGCCCAAAGACAGTGGCAAACTCGTGAGTTAAGCGAACACCGCCTTTGTGGATCACACCAAGTTGAATACCTAAACGTGAGTATTTAATTTTATCTTGCAGTTCATCAAAGCCATCAGGAAACAACCAAAGCTCTTTATCACGCTGCATTAACGTGCCTTTGAGTGATTTTAGACCGAACTGTTTTTTAATTGTTTGCATAAATGCTTGGCTTTGCTTTTTATCAAACTCAGCAAACGGAAATGCGCCTTTTTTAACTTTTTGATTGGGGTTATCGCTTGACGCTATTTTCTTAAATTTAGCGATGAAGAAACCTTCACTGTCGTAAGTTTGCGGCCAAACATGCAAATAACCTTCGCTGGTTGTCGCTTTTTCTGCGCCATCAAACAGGCTATCGAGCGATTGTACTTCGATGCAATCAGGAAACTCTGCTAATAGATACTCACACACTTGTTGGTTCTCAAGCGGTGTTAAAGTACAGGTCGAATAAACTAATGTGCCGCCAGGCTTTAGGGCATAAAAGGCACTTTTTATAAGGGCTTTTTGCACAGCAGCAATATCAATATTAGATTCAATTGACCAATTTTTTAAGGCGTCTGCATCTTTACGAACCGTGCCTTCACCTGAACACGGGGCATCTAGCAAAATACTGTCGAAGCACTCATACATGTAATCCCCAAAGATCACACCGTCAAAATGTGATAATGCACAATTACCTACGCCCATACGTTTGAGGGTTGCTGCTAATACTTTTAAGCGTGACGATGACAATTCATTGGCCACTAACACGCCACTATTATCCATCATGGCAGCGATTTGTGATGTTTTTGACCCCGGTGCCGATGCCATATCAAGTACCGCATCGCTTTGCTGAACTTCGGCTCTCAGTGCTACCGGCGGTAACATTGAGCTGGCTTCTTGTACATACATAGCACCACTTAAGTGTAAATCGGTATTTCCGATGGCAAGGGCCGCTTCTTCGTCGCTAGGACGTGTTAGCCAGAATCCTTCTTCACACCATGGAATTGCTGTTAATTCCCATCCTTTTTTGGCGCATTGACGCTCAAATTCAGCGACTGACATTTTTAAAGTATTTACGCGAACAGATCGTCTCAGTGGGCGACGACAGGCTGCAATAAAGTCGTCTAATGATAAATGTTCAGGAAGGTAGCTTTTTACATCATCAATAAATGAGTCAGGAATATATGTATTAGCGTCCACTAAATGGCTCTCACATCACGTAATAATAGCTGGATCATACCATTTATAGCGCTATCGGGGGATATTTTTAGCTTTTTAAGAGCGAGATTGAAGTGTCGACACATTGCCAGTATAAATGTTTTTTATAGCCATTATTTTTGATAAATATCATTTTATGTCGACATTTTGCTGGTTTTTTAGTCTGTTTTTCCGATCTCAAGGTTGACACATGCAATGATAGGGCGCATAGTGAACTCACAAATTGTCGACAATCTTAATTTAGTACTTTGATAGACCTATTTATGACAGAGCAAAAAGCCAACGATAACTACAACGATATCACGATAACAACAGCATCAGACCAAGTGTTTGTCGACATGCGTCGTGAAATTGTACAAGGCACCATTGAGCAGGGCAGCAAAATTTCTGAGCCAGAACTTGCTAAACGTTATGGTGTAAGCCGTGCCACCTTACGTGAGGCACTAAATCGTTTAGAGAGCTGTTATTTGGTCGAGCGTAAAGCGAATGTCGGTTGTCGTGTTGTTGCGCTAACCGCCGAGCGTTTAATCGAAGTCTATCAGGTTCGTAGTGCCCTAGAAGGGCTGGCTTGTCGCTTAGCTGCCGACAACATGGAACCTGAAGAAGTGCAGGGTTTAAAACAGTTATTGAACCAGCACTTACAAACACAGCGTGTAAAAGAAGGTGAATCATACTACCAAGAAGCGGGCGACCTTGATTTTCATTATCGGATTATTAAAGGGTCGAAAAACGCACACTTAATTCATCTTTTATGTAATGAGTTGTACCAGTTAATTCGTATGTACCGTGTACAAATGGGGATGGTTGGTCCGCGTGTATCAAAAGCGTTTGATGAACACTTAGCTATTATTAATGCCATTGAAAACCATGACGGTGAATTAGCCGAAATGCTTATGAAGCGCCATATTAGTGCGTCTCAGGCAAATATTCAGACTAAGTTTGACTTACTCGCAGCAAAAAATCAGTAGCGCCGTAGTTAAACAGTCACAATTTAGATTTAAAAAATAGAGTCAGCCAAAGAGCTGAAACCGTTCAAAGATAGGAGTTATCCAATGTCAGCAGGATTAAAGTTCAAACAGGCAATCGCCAACAACAAGCCATTACAAGTGGTTGGCACCGTCAACGCGTACTGCGCAATGATGGCAGAGAAAACCGGTCACCAAGCACTTTACCTCTCAGGTGCGGGTGTTGCTAACGCATCATACGGCATGCCAGATTTAGGTATGACTAGCCTTGATAACGTACTTGAAGATATTCGTCGAATCACCAGCGCTACCGACTTACCGCTTCTTGTTGATGCTGACACAGGGTGGGGCGGTGCATTTAATATTGCTCGTACAGTTAAAGAAATGACCAAAGCAGGTGCAGCGGGCTTCCACATCGAAGACCAAGTAGCACAAAAACGTTGTGGTCACCGTCCGAATAAAGAAATCGTGTCTAAAGATGAAATGGTTGACCGTATTAAAGCAGCGGTTGATGCTAAAACAGACAGTGATTTTTACATTATGGCGCGTACTGATGCATTCCAAAAAGAAGGCTTAAATGCAGCTATTGACCGCGCAGCAGCGTGTGTTGAAGCTGGCGCAGACGCTATCTTTGCAGAAGCGGTACATGATCTAGCAGATTACCAAGCGTTTGCTAAAGCGTTAAATGTGCCGATTCTTGCGAATATCACTGAATTTGGTCAAACACCGCTTTATACAACTGAGCAATTAAGCGAAGTGGGTGTTGAAATAGTACTTTATCCACTCAGTGCATTTAGAGCGATGAACAAAGCAGCACTTAATGTGTATTCGTCTATTCTTAGCGAAGGCTCGCAGCAAAGCCAATTAGACAATATGCAAACCCGTGCGGAATTATATGAGTTTTTAGATTATCACTCATATGAAAACACACTCGATAACCTTTTCTCAGCTAAAAAATCATAACGACAACATATAAGGAGAACACTCATGGTAGATAAAGCATTAGGCGGCGCAGGTTTACGTGGTCAAGTAGCAGGTGAAACAGCACTGTGTACAGTAGGTAAGTCAGGTTCAGGTTTAACTTATTGTGGTTATGATATTAGTGAATTAGCAGATAAAGCACAGTTTGAAGAAGTGTCTTTTTTACTGTCGCGCGGTGAATTACCAACAGAGTCTGAGCTGACTGAATATAAAGCAAAGCTAAAATCACTACGTGGTTTACCAGATGCACTTAAAACAGTGCTTGAGAACATTCCTAAAGACGCGCATCCAATGGATGTAATGCGTACGGGTTGTTCAATGCTAGGTAACCTAGAAATGGAGCAAGACTTCTCAGAAGCGAATGATGCAATTGACCGTATGGTTGCTGTATTCCCAAGTATTATTTGTTACTGGTATCGCTTTAGCCATGATGGCGTTCGCATCGACACTGAAACTGATGATGATTCGGTTGGTGCACACTTCTTACGTTTATTACATGACGAAGCGCCATCAGCACTGTTTGAGCAAGTAATGAATGTGTCTTTAATTCTTTATGCTGAGCATGAGTTTAATGCATCAACATTCACTGCGCGTGTGTGTGCATCAACATTGTCTGATATTCACTCTTGTGTAACGGGTGCGATTGGTAGTTTACGTGGTCCATTACATGGTGGTGCGAACGAAGCGGCTATGGATATGATTGAAGGTTTCACAAGTGCAGACCAAGCTGAAGATGCACTGATGGGTATGCTTGAGCGTAAAGACAAGATCATGGGCTTTGGTCATGCCATTTACCGTGAATCAGATCCACGTAACGTGATCATCAAAAAGTGGTCAGAAAAACTGGCAGCAGAAGTGGGTGATGATGTGCTTTATCCAGTGTCTGTTCGCTGTGAAGAAGTTATGTGGCGTGAAAAGAAATTATTCTGTAATGCTGATTTCTTCCATGCATCTGCGTATCACTTCATGGGTATTCCAACTAAGTTATTCACGCCAATTTTCGTGATGAGCCGTGTAACAGGTTGGACAGCACACGTGAAAGAGCAACGTGCTAATAACCGTATTATTCGCCCAAGTGCAGATTATACGGGTCCAGAAGCGCGTAGCTATACGCCAATTTCTGAGCGTTAATCGTTAATTAAATCAGTGATAGGGGTAGCTTAGCTGCCCCTTTATGAAGGGGCGAAATAAATACAAAAACAATCAGCCCACCTTTGTTCACCGTCACCAAGTACAAGTAGAATCATCATGAATACAAACTTTAGAAAACCATTAGCAGGCACCGGCGTCGATTACTTTGATACGCGCGCTGCTGTTGATGCTATTAAACCAGGCAGCTATGCCACACTTCCTTACACATCGCGAGTACTTGCCGAAAACTTAGTTCGTCGCTGTGACCCTGAAATGCTAAATGATGCACTGTCGCAATTGATTGACCGTAAGCGTGATTTAGATTTTCCATGGTTTCCTGCGCGCGTTGTGTGTCACGACATCTTAGGTCAAACAGCGTTAGTTGATTTAGCAGGCCTGCGTGATGCTATTGCTGCAAAAGGCGGCGATCCTGCAAAAGTGAACCCTGTGGTACCAACACAGTTAATTGTTGACCATTCATTAGCGGTTGAACACGCAGGTTTTGAACCTGACGCATTTGAAAAAAACCGTGCTATTGAAGACCGTCGTAACGATGACCGATTCCACTTTATTAATTGGACGAAAACAGCATTTAAAAATATTGATGTGATCCCGCCGGGGAACGGCATTATGCATCAAATCAATTTAGAGAAAATGTCACCTGTGATCCAAAAACGTGACGGCGTGGCATTCCCAGATACATTAGTTGGTACAGATAGCCACACACCTATGGTTGATGCGTTAGGTGTTATTGCTGTCGGTGTAGGTGGTCTTGAAGCTGAAAGCGTGATGCTTGGCCGCGCATCTTACATGCGTTTACCAGATATTGTGGGTGTCGAGCTCAAAGGCAAGCCACAACCGGGTATTACTGCAACCGATATCGTACTAGCGATCACCGAATTTTTACGTAATGAAAGAGTTGTGTCGACCTACCTTGAATTTTATGGTGAAGGTGCCGATGCACTTACTTTAGGAGATAGAGCAACTATTTCTAATATGACGCCAGAGTTTGGCGCAACAGCTGCGATGTTCTACATCGATGACAACACACTTGATTACCTACGTTTAACTGGCCGTGAAGAAGAGCAAGTTCAACTCGTCGAAACTTACGCAAAAGAGACTGGGCTTTGGAGTGACAGTCTTAAAACGGCTGAGTATGAGCGTGTGTTAACCTTTGATCTATCGTCAGTTGGTCGCAATATTGCGGGCCCTTCAAATCCTCATCGCCGTGTTGCAACAAGCGAACTTGATAAAGCAGGTATCACTGGCGTCGTTGATAATGAAGAAGGCTTAATGCCAGATGGTGCTTGTATCATTGCTGCAATCACAAGTTGTACGAATACTAGTAATCCACGCAATGTTATTGCCGCAGGTTTACTTGCGCGTAATGCTAATGCTAAAGGGTTAACTCGTAAGCCATGGGTTAAAACATCACTGGCACCGGGTTCTAAAGCGGTTAAGTCTTACTTAGAAGAAGCCAATTTATTACCTGAGCTTGAACAACTAGGCTTTGGTATTGTTGCCTTTGCGTGTACAACTTGCAACGGCATGAGTGGTGCGCTTGATCCTAAAATTCAGCAAGAAGTGATTGACCGCGACCTATACGCAACCGCTGTACTTTCTGGTAACCGTAACTTTGATGGTCGTATTCATCCTTATGCAAAACAAGCATTCTTAGCTTCACCGCCACTGGTTGTTGCTTATGCTATCGCTGGTACTATTCGTTTTGATATCGAAAAAGATGTATTAGGGCATGATCAACAAGGCAACGAAATTCGCCTTATGGATTTATGGCCAACAGATGAAGAAATTGATGCAGTGATCAAACAAAGTGTTAAACCTGAACAATTTAAAAAGGTTTACGAGCCAATGTTTGATTTAAGTGTAGATTACGGTGAAGACAACGATCCACTTTACCAATGGCGTCCACAAAGTACCTATATTCGCCGTCCACCATATTGGGAAGGCGCGTTAGCGGGTGAACGCTCTCTGAGTGATATGCGTGCATTAGCTGTGTTGGGCGACAACATCACTACTGACCACTTATCACCTTCGAATGCGATTTTAGCGTCAAGTGCAGCTGGTGAGTACCTCGCTAAAATGGGTCTACCGGAAGAAGATTTTAACTCGTATGCTACTCACCGAGGCGACCATTTAACAGCACAGCGTGCAACATTCGCTAACCCTAAGTTACTGAATGAAATGGTTAAAGAAAATGGTGAAGTGAAGCAAGGTTCATATGCTCGCATTGAACCAGAAGGCAAAGTGACGCGTATGTGGGAAGCTATCGAAACCTACATGCAGCGCAAACAACCGCTTATCATTGTGGCAGGTGCAGATTATGGCCAAGGCTCATCACGTGACTGGGCAGCTAAGGGGGTACGCCTTGCTGGTGTTGAAGTGATTGCAGCAGAAGGTTTTGAGCGTATTCACCGCACTAACCTAATTGGTATGGGCGTATTACCGCTTGAATTTAAAGCGGGCACCACGCGAACTACATTAGGTATTGATGGCAGTGAGACCTTTAGTGTTAAAGGTGAACCAACACCAGGTGCAACACTGACATTAGTAATTACCCGTGCCAATGGTGAAACTGTTGAAGTACCAATGACGTGTCGTTTAGATACAGCTGAAGAAGTGTCAATTTATTCAGCGGGTGGTGTGCTGCAACGTTTCGCGCAAGATTTCTTAGAATCTGAGGAGCACTAAGCAATGGCATTTAAACCACAAATTAAGGTGCCAGCGACCTATATGCGTGGCGGCACCAGTAAAGGGGTGTTCTTTAACTTAACTGATTTACCTGAGCCTGCCCAAGTGGCAGGTGAGGCGAGAGATAACCTGTTATTACGTGTGATTGGCAGTCCCGATCCTTACCAAAAACAAACTGATGGTATGGGCGGTGCAACCTCGAGCACCAGTAAGACGGTGATTTTATCGAAAAGCGCTAAAGCAGATCACGATGTTGATTATTTGTTTGGTCAAGTGGCTATCGATAAAGCGTTTGTTGATTGGAGTGGTAACTGTGGCAATTTAACTTCAGCAGTCGGGGCCTTTGCTGTGTCGAATGGTCTTGTTGATGCCAGCAAAATTCCAGACAACGGCGTTGTCGAAGTTAAAGTTTGGCAAGTAAACATAAGTAAAACCATTATAGTACATGTGCCAATTACTAACGGCGAAGTGCAAGAAACCGGTGATTTTGAGCTTGATGGCGTGACCTTTCCTGCCGCTGAAGTAAAACTTGAATTTATGGAGCCAGCAGATGGCGAAGGGGCCTTATTCCCAACAGGTAACTTAGTCGATGAGCTAGAAGTGCCGGGTATTGGTATGTTGTCAGCGACGATGATCAATGCGGGTATTCCGACAGTTTTCATTAACGCCAGTGAAGTTGGCTACGATGGTACAGAGCTGCAAGAAGCCATAAATGGTGATGCATCGGCACTTGAAAAGTTAGAAACGATTCGTGCCTACGGGGCGTTGAAAATGGGGCTAATCTCTCATATTGATGAAGCAAAAGCACGTCAACATACGCCAAAAGTAGCTTGGGTAGCACCAGCTAAAACGTATCATGCATCAAGCGGAAAAGTTGTCAGTGATACAGAAATTGATTTAGTGGTACGTGCTATGTCGATGGGTAAATTGCACCATGCCATGATGGGCACCGCTGCGGTTGCAATAGGTACTGCAGCTGCTATTCCTGGTACTTTGGTAAACCTTGCTGCAGGCGGTGGTGAGCGACAAGAGGTAAACTTTGGTCATCCATCTGGCACTTTAAAAGTGGGCGCTGCTGCAACACTTGTTGATGGTAATTGGCAAGTAACAAAAGCGAGTATGAGCCGAAGTGCGCGTGTTTTGATGGAAGGCTGGGTTAGAGTGCCTGAGTAGTACTCAATCGCGTACTGATATTATCAAAATAAAGCGGCGGTTACGCCGCTTTTTCTAATCCGTAGCACTGTTGTTTCATTCCTTCGATGAACTCGTCAAACTTGCCGCTTTTATGCATGGTGTTTATTTCATCATTGAGATCTTTTAAGGTACTTTTCCAATTTGGGCTTGCTTTGCTAACAGAATAATAAAGTGGTTTGTATTCTAGGCTTGGCTCTATAGCAACTAGAGATTCTATAATTCTTTGCTTATCACTGTTAGATAGCTCTGATTTAAATACGCTTGCTTTTAATACCTCTAGGTCTGCAACAATAAGGCTGACACGATTGCTGAGTAATAAATGAATAAGTTGGTATTCATTATTAGCGACGATGGTATCAAGCTCTTTGTTGTCGATCATCGTATCAAGTTTTTTGGTGTTTTTATAAGCACGGACTACACCTATAACATGCTCCTTGATTGATTTAAGGTCACCATTGAATGTAATCGAGTTACCTTTTAAAGTTACAAAAGATAAGTCCCCACCTGGCATTGGTTGACTTAAAGCTAACAGACTATTGCGAGTTTGGTTGAGAAAGTTGTCAGATATTACATCGTCTTCAATGAGATATTCAGGGAATAAGATATCGGCTTTTCCTAATTCGGCTTCTCTAACAGCGCGAGCCCATGGGTAAAAGCCAATATAGACACCATAACCTTTTTTAAGTAAAGATTGAACCGTAAATTGGTAGAGCCAGCCTTTGTTACATAGGTTTTCATCAATATAAGGTGGCCAATCCAAGGTTACTAATCGAAGCGTTTTTTTAGCACCTAAGTTGTAACCATAACCATCTTTATAGCGTACAGCATTTTCAGTAACTTCTTTGCCATCGAGTTGGTAAGTAATAGGAGTAAGTCCAGCGAATGCTTGATACGAAAAGATAAATATAATAACAGCAAGTACTTTCATAGTTTATTAAGCTTCTTTTTTTAAGTTAAGCTTAGCCCTTTTTGATTAGTCTTCAACACTGTATTTGTAATAAAATATAACGAAGTTCTGGCTCCGTTAGATCACAAGTCATGGCTGGAGGCATTACTTTCGAATTATTTGCCTTAGATATTTCCATGTGATAATTTGCAATGGTCGTCGCGTTTTTTGTGATGGCGCGTCATGAGGACGACCTTATGATGTTAATTTTATTTCGGGGACGACCCTATACTAAAGAGGTCGACCATGAATTGGTTCTTACTTATTATTGCAGGCTTATTGGAAGTTGCTTGGGCATACGGCTTAAAGCAATCAAATGGCTTTAGCAAACCACTTGTTTCTTTTTTAACACTCCTCACTATGTCTGCAAGCTTTTATTGCTTGAGTTTGGCTCTTAAATCTTTGCCCTTAAGTTTAGCCTATGCTGTTTGGGTGGGTATTGGCGTAATTGGTTCAGCTCTCATAGGAATGACATTGCTAGGTGAGGGAGTAAGCTTACTAAAAGTGCTTAGCCTCTTATTTATTGCAATGGGTATCATCGGGCTTAAAGTTGCCAGCTAGTATAAGCTCAATTCGGTTTTAAGTATCAAAGAGTACTGTAAATTCAGTGCTCTTAATTATTTATTCTTAGATGAACACTCTGAAATGGAGAATTGGTACGACCGAGTGGATTCGAACCACCGACTTTGGTACGGGTCATAGAGAGTGGTAGCGCTCTAACCAACTGAGCTAATTATTTTTTAGATGAAGACTCTGAAATAGAGTATTGGTACGACCGAGTGGATTCGAACCACCGAATTTGGCGTGGGTCATAGAGAGCGGTAGTGCTCTAACCAACTGAGCTACAACTGTATAATGTTGATTTTAGCTCGATAAAATTATGAGAATTTGAATAAATTGGTACGACCGAGTGGATTCGAACCACCGACTTTGGTACGGGTCATAGAGAGTGGTAGCGCTCTAACCAACTGAGCTAATTATTTATTTTTAGGAGAAACCGCTTAAATAGAGAATTGGTACGACCGAGTGGATTCGAACCACCGACTTTGGTACGGGTCATAGAGAGTGGTAGCGCTCTAACCAACTGAGCTAATTATTTATTTTTAGGAGAAACCGCTTAAATAGAGAATTGGTACGACCGAGTGGATTCGAACCACCGACCTCTACCATGTCAAGGTAGCGCTCTAACCAACTGAGCTACGGTCGTACAGGCATTTAATTCTGAAGAGGATTAAATGTTTTGGTACAACTGAGTGGATTCGAACCACCGACCTTTGGACTGGGCCATTAAGAGTGGTAGTGCTTTTTCCTTTGGTTATACCTATATCTTGGTACAACCGAGTGGATTCGAACCACCGACCCCTACCATGTCAAGGTAGTGCTCTAACCAACTGAGCTACGGTTGTATTTTGATATAAAATTGTTGTTTGTTTGGCTAAACAACGGAGGCTAATATATAGCGACTAGTTGTGTGAATCAAGCAGGATTAGCTATTTTTGTGTTAAGTGCTGTTTTTTTATTCATAACGGGCTAATTTCACACTCTTTATAAAAGTTTTGCCACCATTGTACGTGGCTTTTCGCTGATTGCTTTAGCTGCTCTAAAATAGCATGTTCGCCAGAAGCAGATACATAACGATGCATTGAGGTATCACCCCACACTTGTAAGTAGAGTGGCTGTAGGGCTTCTAACTTACCTGTCAAAAATGATTGATAGGGCTGTAATTGCTGCAAATAAAACTTTTTGAAGATATTACTTAATGTGCGTGCTTTTTGTTTATTTTTATTGAGAGGGCATAACTCGTTACTTGAAAACTGAGTTAAAAGTTTTGTTAGTTGGTTATTATAACTAATCTGTGTTCTTGCTGCTGATATTAAAAGTTTATTGTAATTGAACTGGTTCAAAACCTGTAAGTTTTTAACAATTGACTCAGTATCTACATTTTTTACATTACCTGAATTTATCTGCTCAGCAAGTTTGGCAAATTCTTTCATCGCCTGTTCTGTCTCAGTAAAACCAGCGGTATCTTCTGCAAGATGCACAGATGTTAGCTGCCAAGTTTGTTTAAATTCTGGTTCGTTGTTGAGCATAGCTTGAAAAAAAGTAGGTAGGGCGATTGTTTTTTGCTCTGCTGTAAATGCTATTTTTTTATAAAGCTCATCATTTTGATCAAGGGTTGCTAAGCAAGTATTTGCACTTTGTAAAAAATCTAATTGGTATTTCAATATATTTGCAGCTGAAGCGGTTTTGCCAAGTTGGTTATTGTGCTCAGCGATTAGAATCGCGAGTTTACATTGACGCAGTTGGGCAAGCTCAAGCATGCCAATGGTCGTATTATTATGTGCGTCAATTTTGTCATGTTGAACAGGGAAAGTAGTCGGCTTTTTTAACTCAAAATCGTTAAATTTAAGAACATTGTGTAGCCGCTGTGCATAGGTTTGATTAAGTTCTCCCGAAGACTCAGAACAAGCAACGACAAGGAAGCTCACCATAATAACAGTGAGCTTCAAAAAAGTTTTAGGTATGTTTAAAAGGTGCATGGTTAAATCGCCAATGTACTGTAAGCATCAACATAATAGCCGCAGCACTTAAACCTACAATAATTCCAATCCAAAAGCCGTGTGGGCCCATTGCTGATACTATTAAATCTGTACGAGCAAGTACGTAGCCAAGAGCAAAGCCGATCAACCAGTATGACACAAAGGTAATATAACCAATAGGGGCAGTGTATTTTAATCCTCGCAAAATACCATTAGCTGATACCTGTAGTGCATCGGGTAATTGATAGATACAAGCAAGCACCATGATTGATGAAGCAAGAGCGAGTACTTCAGGATTATCAGAATATAATTGACTTATCACATCACGTGCAAAAAAAGTGACAGTGGCTAATATAAAGGCAATTATTGCGGCTAAAATATAGCTGGTTTTAACTGCATTTTTAAGTTGTTCGTAATGCTTTTGGCCAAATAGGTTTCCAATACGAATACTAATCGCAATAGATAAGCTCAGCGGCATCATGAATAACAATGTTGTGACACTGGCAGCAATTTGGTGGCCCGCTACAGCAACGGCTCCTAGATGCGCTATGAATAAAGGGATACATGCAAATAGAGTTACTTCAAAAAAAGTTGCTAAAGAAATTGGAATACCCACTTTTGTAATTGTCCACATAGTCGTTACTTTAGGTAAGGCAAAGTTTGCTAATAAAGATTTGGCGTTAATTTTTTGACTGAAGTGGCAGTATATAACTTGTGTTAACGCCATTGCGCTGAACACTAGGGCGGTCGCAATACCACAACCTGCACCGCCATAGGCATCAAAACCAAACTTTCCGTGAATAAATATATAATTAGCCGGAATATTCACTGCTAAGCCAATTAAGCTGATATAAAATGCAGGCTTAGTCATGCCCATACCTTCGGTTATATTCCGATATACGCTAAATAGTAAAAAGCCAAAAATCCCCCACTTAACAAAATAAATGTATTGCTCTGAAAGGGTTAAAATCGCTGGTGATGTATTTAACTGAACCAGCACTATGTCGGCAAGGCTTGCAAGTCCTAGTCCAATAACACTCAATACCAGCGCTAAATATAAGCCTTGTTGAAAATAATGGCTGATCCCTTGTTTATCGTTGGAGCCAGCAAATTGAGCAATAATCCCTGTTAGTGCTAATAGAATTCCCTGTAATGCAAGCATTAGTGGGTTCCAAATACCTGTAGCGATAGACAATGCAGCGAGATCAGTTGCACTAACTTGCCCTGCCATAATAGTGTCCACCACCGTCATCAAAATAAGGGTAACTTGTGCCAAAAATACAGGGATGGCTAGAGAAATTAACCGTTTGGCTTCCCAACTACAAAAAGACATAAAATACACGACTAAATAAACAGGCAGCCATTGTAATCTATTCATAGATCAATAAAAATCGCTGTTACTTATTTAGTGAAGAAAAGAAGGTATATCTATGTTTACCGGAATTGTGCAGACCCAAGCGCTAGTTGAACATATAGCGACTCAAGAAGGTGTTTTAAGGCTCACTTTAAACGTTAAGGACGCTTATGCTAATAACCTAGCAATTGGTGCAAGTATTGCTATCAATGGGTGTTGTTTAACGGTTGTAAAGTTTGAAAAGATATCACAAGAAAACACCATAATTAGTTTCGATGTAATAGATGAAACCCTTAAGTTAACCAATTTAGGCCTTTTAAAAGTAAATGATATGGTTAACTTTGAACGTTCTGTAACATTTGGCACAGAACTCGGTGGCCATATTGTGTCTGGGCATATCCATACCATGGCGGAAATTTTAGCAATTACACATACACAAGATAACTGCAAAATTCAGTTAGCAATAGAAAATACTTGGCAAAAGTATGTTCTATATAAGGGTTTTGTGAGTGTAAATGGCGCAAGTCTTACGGTAGGAGAGGTCGATGAAAAGGGCTTTTGGTTGCACCTAATCCCAGAGACTCTCGCTATAACAAACCTAGATAGATATAGTGTTGGTGACAGGCTCAATATTGAAGTTGATCAACAAACTTACACTATCATCAACACAGTTGAGAACTACTTAGCTCGGCAAGCAAATTAAAAAATTTGTTCATCATCACTATCAACATGCAACTCTAGTTTGTTCTGTGCGTAATCTATATGCATATTCAAGTGAATAGGGTTGCAGCACGCACTGCAATCCTCGTAGTAATCTTGGTCACCATCACTGGCATCTAGTGCAACATGAATATGGTGACCACAATGAGGGCATGAAATACGTTGTGTGAAATGATTTTTCATCAGCTTTTACCTTAATCAGGCATGCCTGAATTAGTTAAATTGCAATCTTTATTAAACTCTAACCCATCAAAAATGAATTTATATTTAATACGATTGATATAACTTACTAGCCAGCTAATAAACAAGTGGCTAGCACCTGTATTTGAACATGTTCTAAGGCAAATTATAGTTCTGATTTTGCATTTATGACATTTGCTTTACAGCGGCATGGAGATTATTTAAGGAGTAAATTAATTTGTTGTTTAGCTTCAGTCAGATAGTGACCAGCAAAAATATTCGCATTATTTAAAATAGGGTAAAGTTGATAAATTTGTTTGCGTTGCTGATAACCATTTTGTAGTGGGTATTGGCTATCGTATGCACTGTAGAATGCGTCTGGGAGTGGGGCAAATAACTCACTCATGGCAATATCGCATTCCCGATCACCATAATAACAGGCAGGGTTGTAAATACTTGGAACAGCATGAATGAATCCCATGTTTCTGCGCCAAAAGTCACCATGTAACAAAGATGGCTCGACTAGATGACCGTGTAACATGTCCTTTATAAAAGCAATAAACATATCTTGATTAACGAGTTCTATGCCTTTTTCATGCAGCAACTGAAGCTGCCAACCGATGCGCTCCTCAGCAAAAAATACATCCCATTTTTTATGCCACCTATTTGGTTGCACTGTCGGACCTAAAAAATTGTCGTTGTCATAACCAAACATGGCTTGTGTGTGTTTTTTATGTAGAGTTGCTAAGTGCTCGCCCATAATGTGCCAACAATCATGCGGTTGTTTGTCATGTTCAAGCCACTCAAGCACAATGAAAGAAAATTCGATATTACTGCCAACTGTGATGCAGTCGGGAACCATAAACAGGCTCTCTTGGGTAAGAAGTTTAAGGTTAAATGCTTCACATTCAAGGCGATCTAACTCACTGACATGTGCAACTTTTACAAAGTAACGGTGTGAATCATTGGCAAGCTCAAAATATTTATCGTTACTAGGTGATTGTAATTGGCGTTTAAAGGTATGTTTAAAGTCAAAGTGCATTGCTTGGCTAATTTGCTCATTCACTGAATTCCACATAGGTTTTGCTCACCTTTTGACCATCTAACTAAACTATGGCAAAAAGACGATGAATTAACAAACTCATAGCGTTAATATTATCAAGATTAATAAGATTTTCTGGGGAATTGAATGAACAAAAGTCTTGTGACTAATCTTGTCGCTGCGATTTTAGTATTGTTGGGCTTCTTGCTAGACAATGAAATTGTTTTATCAGTGGGTTTGTTTGCCTTGTCTGGCGCAATAACAAACTGGGTTGCAATTCACATGTTGTTTGAAAAGGTCCCTTTTTTATATGGTTCGGGTGTTATAACAATTAAATTTGAATCGTTTAAAGTGGCGATTAAAAACTTGGTTATGACAGAGTTCTTTACTGAGCAAAAAATTGATCAAGTAATGGCAATGGCAAAGCCCAATATTGACCTTGAGCCAGTGATAGCAGACGTGAATCTGAGCCCCGCTTATGACTCATTAATCGAAGTGATTGAAGCTTCTCAATTTGGCAGTATGCTAGGAATGTTCGGTGGCCGACAGGCTTTAGAGCCGATGCGTGAGCCGTTTATCGTGAAAATGAAAGAGGCGGTAATTGACATTTCACACAGCGACGAGTTTAAAGCTATTTTAGATGACAAGCTTTTTGCAAGTTCGCATATTGGCAGCTCATTACATACGACAGTTGAGGCGCTAGTTGATGATCGCTTAAATGAGCTTACACCCACAATGGTAAAAAATATTATTCAAACAATGATTAAAGAGCATTTAGGCTGGTTAGTGATTTGGGGTGGCGTTTTTGGTGGCTTATTTGGCTTGCTAGCAGCACTTATTTAAAGGTTAGCAACAGGCATATAAAACCTGTTGCTAAGTGGCTTTACTTAGAACCAGCAATGACAATAACAGTATCATCAGCTGTTTTTGCCAAGTCATGAATACTTGTTTGGGTTGATTCTAATTTTAGATACTTTGCTGTCTTATTGAAACCATAAATACTCGCAAATTTTGCAGTAGACATATTATTACATAGAAGCTTGTCTGAAATTACACGCTTATTGATGCCTAAGTCTCGCATTTTATGCACAAGATCTAAACGATTGTTTGAGGCAATTGCCATACACGTTTGCGTGCCAGGTGAATCATCTGCTGCTACAAATTGCGCTGCATTTGTATCAAAAGTAATCACAGATGAGCCAATAATAAGAGCTGTACCAAGTGTTGTTGTTAACGTATTCATATTTCTCTCCGGTTGATGTCTTAGCGATTAAATGGTTTGAATGCTTATCCCATTTGGTTAGAACATCTTAATTATTAACTTATCTTTATCTGGTTGCTGTTAATGAAAATCGATAAGATGTAAGTAAGTATGAAGATATGTATAAATTAAACTAACCCATTGAAAAGTTAGTATATTAAGTATTACTTTTGACACAATTAACGAAAAGTATTTTTGCCTTTGAATTGAAAAAGCGAAATGGCGTTGGGTTTAATTTATGGTTTTAACTTCGTACTTACATTTGAGTATTTACACTAGCGCTAAATCAGTTTTACAACGCCTATTAAAACGTGAGGAGAATAAGTGACTAAAAAACTATCTGGCTATTATCAACAAGCTTATGCAGTAAACTCAAAACACTTTAATCAGTGTTTCTACTGCGGCTGTGAAGCAACTGAGCGTGATTATTGTCCGCCACTGCATATGCTGCAAAGTATTGTTGATCTAGGAGAGGACGCTGAGTTTATCTCTATTCCAGCCTGTTATGAATGCTTTGCGTTACTGCATAATGAACGTGTCCTCACCATTGATGCACGTTTTATAAAAGTGAAAAAGAAAATAACAACGAAATACGCTAAGGCACTACGCATTTTCCATATGTGGCATGAAAGTGAACTTGATGATATGAGTGATGAGTTTGTTCATAGTATTCGGGCCGGTATGAAGTTAGGTGCAGAGGCGGCTGAGCGTTTAGCTTTTCAAGGTTATAGTTATGCGACTGAAGATGCCAGTGTCACTGTACGCGAAAAACGTGCAGAATTTGATGTGCAAGGTAAGACATTTTATGACTTTAAAGACGCACTCAATTATTGCATTAATGATCTTGGTGTCGATCGAAGTGAATTTTATAAGCTGGTGGTAGAAGATTATAACGGTGATTTTAACCGCGCTTTAGGCCAATACAGGCATCGCCATGACAGAGTAACCGCTGCCAGTGACGCAGATACGTTAATAAAAAGTTTTGCTAAGCAACACAAACAAAACTCTGATTTTGTTACACGAACAGTGAAACATTTTATCAACAAAGATCCGAGCTTAACTACCGAAGGTGCGTTAGAGCAGCTATATAACAATTACATAAAGAAATAGTGCTCTGTGAGGCTAGTTATTCATCTTGTATATTGGTCACTGGCCTCGTTTACTCGCATTAAAATTAACAATTAGTTAAAGTAATTAAATAATAAAAAAGAGGAACGTAAGAATGCAAAAATTTGCACCATCCTTGTTGGTCATGGCGCTTGGTGTCGCGTTAGCCGGCTGTCAAGATAATGGCCCACAAGACCCTAGAGTCTCAATTAATAAAAACCCATATCCAAGCACTTATCAGCCACTTACTTCAACGAGTACCCTTATCACTAATGCGACTGTATTAACAGGTACCGGCGAGCGTTTAGACGAGGCTGATGTCTATTTTGTTGACGGCAAAGTACAACAAGTTGGTAAGGGGTTAAGTGTTCAAGCTGATACAACAATCGATGCACAAGGTAAATGGGTAACACCTGGGATTATTGACGTGCACTCACATTTAGGGGCTTATCCAACTCCATCGGTGGCATCTCACCAAGATGGTAATGAAATGACCAGCCCTGTGACTGCAGAGGTGTGGGTTGAGCATTCTGTATGGCCACAAGACCCAGGTTTTAATCGTGCTCGTGAGGGCGGTATTACGTCATTACAAATTCTACCAGGCTCAGCAAACTTGATTGGTGGTCGTGGTGTAACCCTTAAAAATGTTCCTTCGCATACAATGCAAGGTATGAAATTTCCTGATGCACCCTATGGTTTAAAAATGGCGTGTGGTGAAAACCCGAAACGTGTTTATGGCAGCAAAGGTGTTCTACCATCAACGCGTATGGGGAATATGGCAGGGTATCGTACCGCATGGATTGAAGCTGCTGAATATAAACGCCAATGGGATAAATACGACAGTGATTATGACGCGGGTAAGAACCCAGAAGTACCACATCGTGACATTAAGCTAGATACCCTAGCAGGTGTACTTGAGGGCGATATACTCATTCATAACCATTGCTATAAAGCAGAAGAAATGGCCATGATGATTGACCTTGGCAAAGAGTTTGGCTATCACTCAGGTACTTTCCACCACGGTGTTGAAGCATACAAAATAGCTGATTTACTAGCAGAAAATGGTAACTGTGCAGCACTTTGGCCAGATTGGTGGGGTTTTAAGATGGAAGCCTATGACATGGTTCAAGAGAACGTTGCAATTGTCGACGCAGTTAAAAATTCATGCGCTGTTGTTCACTCTGATTCAGATACAACCATTCAACGTCTAAACCAAGAAGCTGGGAAAGTTATGTATCGTGCAAACGATGTTGGTTATGACATTTCTGAACAACATGCAATTAAGTGGATCACCTCAAATGCGGCTAAATCGCTGGGTATTGATGATAAAACAGGTTCTCTTGAATCGGGTAAACAAGCTGATGTTGTTATCTGGAATCAAAACCCATTTAGTGTGTACGCAAAAGCTGAGCAAGTATTTATCGATGGTGCCAAAGTTTATGATCGTAACGATGATAAATACCAAGCACAAAGTGATTTCATGCTAGGTCAAAAATAGGAGTAACATTGATGACAAAATTAACTAAATCATTAAAGCTGTCACTTGTTGCTGCTGGCTTATTTTCTGCGACAGCAAGTGCTGCATCTGTGGCAATTGTAAATGCAACACTACACACTTCAACAGAGCAAGGTGTGCTAGAAGGCGCAAGCGTTGTTTTTGAAGATGGCAAAATTGTTGCAATTAACCCGACATCTATTAACGCAGACACAACTATTGATGCAAAAGGCCAAATCGTAACTGCAGGCTTTATCGGCACAATGAACCAACTTGGCTTAGTTGAGGTGGGAGCTGTTGCAGGCTCACGTGATGGTAGTGATGACAAAGCAACTATCGATTTTGATCCAAGTCTTGCGTTTAACCCACGTAGTAGCTTAATTCCTTACGCCCGAAAGGGTGGCATTACTCAAGATGTAATTGTCCCTAACGGCGGTGAAAGTATCTTTGCTGGCCTTGCATCTGTGGTTGATTTATCGGGTAGTTTTGAAAGTGTTAATAAAAAGCAAGTTGCACTTGTTGTTCACCTAGGTGAAAAGAGCAAGGGCTCTCGTGCGATGTCAATGAAAACACTTATCGACAAGCTTGAAGGTGAAAAGTCAGCTAAAAAAGATGATAAAAAAGCGCCTTCTACAGAGCAAAAAGTGCTAGCCGCAGTGCTTGCTGGTGACATGCCTCTGATTGCGAGTGTTCAACGCGCATCAGACATTTATTCACTTGTTAAGCTAAAAGAAACCTATGGTATTAATTTAGTGATTCATGGCGGTGATGATGCTGTTGTAGTTGCTGATGCACTAGCAAAGGCTGACGTGCCTGTGATCATCAGTTCAATGGCTAACTTACCAGGTAGCTTTGACTCATTACATGCAAACCTTGCTAACGCAGGTAAGCTTGAAAAAGCCGGTGTTAAAGTGATTATTGGTGTTGCCGGTGACTCAAGCCATAACGTATACCAATTACGCTTTGATGCAGGTAACGCTGTATCTTATGGTATGACTCAACAGGGGGCTCTGAGTGCTGTAACGAGTAACATTGCCGATGTATTTGGGCTTAATTCAGGTGCTGTTGCAACAGGTAAACGTGCCAATCTAGTTATGTGGTCTGCCGATCCTTTTGAGCTTAATTCACACGTGAGCAAAATGTGGATCAATGGTGAAGAGGTTTCTACCGAAGCACGTCAAGACAAACTACGTGAGCGTTACACAACAGATTCAGTTATGCCTCGAGCTTATACAAAATAAGCGCATTAGCTAACAAACTAAAAAGGCCGCAAATGCGGCCTTTTTCATATCAGTTAAAGGCGCTTATCAAGCACCTTATAACAGATTAAAACTAAACTAACTTAGCTAAAATATCATTAAATGTCGTGCTTGGACGCATTGCTTTGAATGCCGCATCGTCATTTGGCTGATAATAACCACCCACATTCATCGCTGGGCCTTGCGCATCGTTTAATTCAGTAACGATTTGGTCTTTTTGAGACTCAAGATCTGCGGCAATTTGTGTGAACTGTGATTTTAGTTCTGCGTCATCATTTTGTGCAGCAAGCTCTTGTGCCCAGAATAATGATAGGAAGAAGTGTGAACCACGGTTATCAATCTCTTTCACTTTACGCGAAGGTGATTTGTTTTCAGCAAGGAAAGTACCTGTTGCTTTATCTAGCGTATCAGCAAGAACTTGTGCTTTTTTGTTACCACTATTTACCGCTAGGTGCTCTAAAGAAGCAGCAAGCGCTAAGAATTCACCTAATGAATCCCAACGTAAGTGGTTTTCTTTTTCGAATTGTTGAACGTGCTTAGGCGCTGAACCACCTGCACCTGTTTCGAATAAACCACCACCATTCATAAGAGGTACGATAGACAGCATTTTCGCACTGGTACCAAGCTCAAGAATTGGGAATAAGTCAGTTAGGTAATCACGTAAAACGTTACCTGTAACAGAAATTGTGTCTTTACCTTCTTTAATGCGCTCTAATGAGAATTGAGTTGCTTCTAGTGGCGCAAGAATACGAATGTCTAAACCATCAGTATCATGGTTTGGTAAATATGCATTCACTTTTTTAATTAACTGTGCATCGTGTGCGCGGTTTTCGTCTAACCAGAAAACAGCCGGTGTGCCTGTTGCACGAGCGCGGTTAACAGCAAGTTTAACCCAATCTTGAATTGGTGCATCTTTCACCTGACACATACGCCAGATATCGCCTTGCTCAACAGCGTGCTCAAGTAAAGTTGTACCAGCGCTGTCTACTACACGGATAGTACCTGCAGCCGCTACTTCAAACGTTTTATCATGTGAACCGTATTCTTCGGCTTTTTGAGCCATTAAGCCAACATTAGGCACGCTACCCATTGTTGTTGGATCGAATGCACCGTGTTCTTTACAGAAGTCGATAGTTGCTTGGTAAACACCTGAGTAACAACGATCTGGAATGACAAAGCTCGTGTCTTGTAATTTGCCTTCGCTGTTCCACATTTGACCGCTTGAACGAATTGCAGCAGGCATTGACGCATCAATGATCACATCACTTGGAACATGAAGGTTAGTGATACCACGGTCAGAGTCAACCATCGCAATAGCTGGGTTGTTGTCATAAACTGCTTGGATATCAGCTTCGATTTCTGCTTTTTTAGCAGCATCTAAACTTTCAATTTTAGAGAAAACATCGCCAAAACCGTTGTTTACGTCAACATCTAGTTCTTTGAAAAGAGCAGCGTGTTTTGTGAATACGTCTTTAAAGAATACTTTTACAGCGTGACCGAAGATGATTGGGTCAGACACTTTCATCATCGTTGCTTTCATGTGCAACGAGAACAGCACACCTTTATCTTTTGCTGCTTGAATTTCTTTTGCAAGGAAAGCTTGAAGCTTAGCAGCACTCATGCGAGAAGCATCAATTACTTCACCCGCGAGTAATGGTGTGCTTGCTTTAAGAACTGTGATGTCACCATTCTCAGCAACGTGCTCGATTCGTACGTCAGTTGCTTGTGCAACCGTTACTGATTGCTCAGAACCAAAGAAGTCACCGTCTTCCATGCTTGCAACGTAAGATTGAGAATCTTTGCTCCATGCACCCATTGAGTGTGGATTGTTACGCGCGTACTCTTTTACTGAACCTGGAGCACGACGGTCTGAGTTACCTTCACGAAGTACAGGGTTTACAGCACTGCCTTTAATTTTGTCGTAAGTTGCTTTAACTTTTTTCTCTTCGTCTGTTTTTGGCTCAGAAGGATAGTCAGGCAGGGCATAGCCTTTTTCTTGTAGCTCTTTGATTACTGCACGTAGTTGTGGAATTGACGCACTGATGTTTGGAAGCTTGATAATGTTTGCTTCAGGCGTTTTAGCCATTTCTCCTAATTCAGCAAGGGCATCATTAATGCGTTGCTCTTCAGTTAGGTATTCTGGGAAGTTAGCAATTACACGGCCCGCTAATGAAATGTCACGCGTCTCAACTTCAACACCAGCTGCGTTAGTGTAAGCTTGGATAATTGGTAACAATGAATATGTTGCCAATGCTGGCGCTTCATCTGTTTTAGTATAGATAATTTTTGATGTCATCATCATTCCTAGATAGTTGGCGTAATGGTTGGTTAAGCTGTGAACAGCCACCCTTAATTAGCCATATTCAACAATGCAAATTTACTGCTATAAAATAGCAATCAGTCTGTTAGGTGTTACTACTTAATATTGGCTATCAAAATAGTTACAACTGACAGACTGTAAGGTTTTTTAGCTTAACAGCTGACAAAATAAAATTAGCCATTAGCCTTAGTCAAAATTGACTAAATCGCTAAATTTAAGCAACAAGAGTGTAACAAGCTTGACTCTAAAGGGCTAATAACAATTCAACAATTTTGTCGTCAAACAGCTATTAATAAAAGTAGAAGTGGGGTTGAAAAATAGATTTTCAAGGTCATATCAGAAACATTAGGGGAGGGAAGTAAGCGAGGATCTTAACAAGGTCGCTCGCTTGGTACTCGAACAGGTTTTACCTAAGAGAGCTCATCATTAGGGGCAATATTCGTTGCGTGTAACCCTTTTGGACCTTGTTGCAATTCGAATGTTACATCTTGACCAGCTTTAAGTGTTTTATAACCGTCCATTACAATCGTTGAGTAATGAGCGAATATATCAGTCTCGCTGCCGTCTTCTACGATGAAGCCAAAACCTTTGGCATTGTTGAACCATTTGACTTTTCCACAAGCCATACTTCTACATCCTTCTATAAGTTGACTAATTTAGTTATTCTAAACCGTGTAATTTGCTAGACTGACTAAGGTTTAATCAATCTATCTTTGACTGTAGTTTATTTAGTCAATCAGTCAAGTGTTTTGAACTATTTTTTAACAATTTATTTATTTTTTTATTCAAGTTTGCTTGAGTTCTAAAGACAAGACTATATTTAATTATGAGTGGCATGAAAGATTCTGGTGTTATTGAAACGGTTCGCGATAGTGAGAAGCAAAAGCTGCAACCACCGCGAAAATATAAAGTCATTTTGAATAATGATGATTACACGCCTATGGACTTTGTGATAGAAGTACTAATGACGTTTTTTAATATGGATAGCGAAAGAGCAACAGATGTGATGCTTCAGGTTCATCATAATGGTAAAGCAATTTGCGGTGTTTATAGCGCCGATGTTGCACATACCAAAGCTGAGCAAGTTAATCGTTACGCACGCGATAACGAGCATCCACTGCTATGTAGTTGTGAGCAGGAATAAATACCAAGGTAGGGTGAACATTTAGCCCATCACAACGGTATATAAATATTATCTCAGTAAGGGGTTGCCAATGCTAAACAAAGACTTAGAACTAACCTTAAATGCGGCGTTTCGCGAAGCGAGAACACGCCGCCATGAATTTATGACCGTCGAGCACCTTTTACTTGCGCTGCTCGATAACCCTTCTGCTGGAGAAGCGCTCAATGCGTGTGGCGTAGATATGGGCACTTTAAAAGTCGAGTTATCTGAATTTATCGATGAAACGACGCCTGTTATTCCTGATTTAGAAGAAGACCGTGAAACACAACCAACGTTAGGTTTTCAGCGTGTTCTGCAACGTGCTGTATTCCATGTACAATCATCAGGTAAAAATGAAGTTACTGGCGTCAACGTGCTGGTGGCTATCTTTTCTGAGCAAGAAAGCCAAGCCGTCTATTTACTGAAAAAAGCGGATGTAAATCGTCTTGATATTGTCAACTTTATCTCTCATGGCATTTCCAAAGCCGATGATGAAATTGGCGGTGAAGACCATGATGATATCCATGAAGAGGTACAAGAAGTTCAAGGTGAAGAGCCGACTAAGCTCGAGAACTTTACAACAAATCTTAACCAACAAGCGATTGATGGCAACATTGATCCACTGGTTGGGCGAGACAGTGAAGTTGAGCGTACTGTTCAAGTTTTATGTCGTCGTAAGAAAAATAACCCGCTGCTTGTTGGTGAAGCTGGGGTAGGTAAAACGGCCATTGCAGAAGGCCTTGCTTATCGTATTGTCAACAAAGAAGTACCTGAAGTGATTGCTGATGCAGTTGTTTATTCGCTTGATATGGGTGCATTACTGGCCGGTACAAAATACCGTGGTGATTTTGAGAAACGCTTTAAATCACTGCTCAAAGAGCTGCAAGCAAAACCTGGGTCTATTCTATTTATCGATGAGATTCACACCATCATCGGCGCTGGAGCGGCATCAGGTGGTGTAATGGATGCTTCTAACCTAATTAAACCGCTACTTTCAAGTGGTAAATTGCGTTGCATGGGCTCTACCACTTATAACGAGTTTAAAAATATCTTTGAAAAAGATCGTGCACTAGTACGTCGTTTTCAAAAAATTGATGTTCTTGAGCCAAGTGTTTCAGACACCACTAAGATTCTCAATGGTTTGAAAGAGCGTTATGAAGAACATCATGGCATTCGCTATACACAAAAAGCACTTAAAGCAGCTGCAGAGCTAAGTGCTAAATATATTAATGAACGCCACTTACCAGACAAAGCGATTGATGTTATTGATGAGGCAGGGGCCAATCAGCGCTTACAGCCTATATCAAAACGTAAGAAAACGATTGGCGTATCCGATATTGAACTGATCGTATCGAAAATGGCGCGTATTCCACAGCAAAGCGTGTCTTCAAGTGATAAAGAAACGCTGAAAAACCTTGACCGTAACTTAAAAATGTTAGTGTTTGGGCAAGACCAGTCAATTGACGCGCTCACGTCTGCAATTCGATTATCACGTTCAGGCCTTGCAAATGAAGATAAACCAGTGGGCTCGTTCTTATTTGCAGGTCCTACAGGGGTTGGTAAAACAGAGGTGACTAAACAACTTGCTAAGTGTATGGGCGTTGAATTTATTCGCTTTGATATGTCTGAGTATGTTGAGCGTCATGCAGTCAGCCGCTTAATTGGTGCGCCTCCAGGTTATGTTGGTTTTGAGCAAGGCGGTCTATTGACTGAAGCGGTTATCAAAAACCCGCATGCCGTGGTGCTCCTTGATGAAATCGAAAAAGCACACCCTGATATTTACAACATCTTATTACAAGTTATGGATCACGGTACATTGACTGATAATAACGGCCGCAAAGCTGATTTCAGAAATGTTGTGTTGGTGATGACGACGAATGCAGGTGTGCAAGAGACTGTGCGTAAGTCAATAGGTTTTACTGAGCAAGATCATTCACACGATGCAATGAGTGAAATTAACAAGGTATTTTCACCAGAATTTAGAAATCGTTTAGATAATATTATTTGGTTCAACCACCTTGAAAAAGAGGTGATCCTACAAGTGGTTGATAAGTTTATTGTTGAATTACAAGCACAACTTGATAAAAAATCGGTTAATTTGGAGCTGACTTCTAAAGCACGAGAGCTGTTAGCTGATAAAGGCTACGATAAAGCAATGGGTGCGCGTCCTATGGCTCGCGTTATCCAAGAGGAGCTTAAAAAGCCACTCGCTAATGAAATATTATTCGGTGAGTTATCAGATGGGGGCTCTGTAAAAGTCTCCGTGAAGGATAAGAAAATTCACTTTGAATATGAAACAAGCTTAGAAACAGCCTAAAACAGGCAACAAAAAGCCCAGCAAATGCTGGGCTTTTTGTTTATTAAATGGAATTAAAACTAAGACTAGTTTTAACACCATTTAACAAACGCTTTTAGCTCTTTGTAATAAACACATCTGCTCATTCAAAGCAGCAAAAAGCTAAATCTCTCGTTAACGCACTAGCGAGCACGGAATACGATGCGACCTTTCGATAAATCGTAAGGAGTCATTTCTACGGTTACTTTGTCGCCAGTTAAGATGCGGATGTAGTTTTTGCGCATTTTACCAGAGATATGAGCCACAACAACGTGACCATTTTCTAGCTCAACTCGGAACATCGTATTTGGTAAAGTATCAAGGACTGTCCCTTGCATTTCGATTACGTCTTCTTTCGCCATGTTTAGCGTAACACCTCTTTAATAGTTAAACGCTGCAGATTTTGCCGAAAATACAGCAATAAGTAAAGCTACAGGGCTTAATTTTGTAAATTAAATCGCCAACCACTGATCGCCAATGTGCTTTTGTGCTGGCAAAAATTGGGTTTTATATTTCATTTTATTACATTCGTCTATTTGATAGCCTAAGTAGACAAATTGTTTTTGTTGTTGCTTTGCAAATTCTATTTGGTGCATGATCATTACACTGCCGAGGCTGTACGATTCGTAGTCAGGGTCAAAAAACGTATAAATAGCAGAGACGGCATTATCCATATTATCAGTAACAGCAACTGCAACAAGTTTATCTCCATCACGTAGCTCAATAAATGTGATAGGTAACCACTGACAGAATAAAAAACTTTCGTACTGATTTTGTTCTGGTGGGTACATTGAACCATCTTGATGGCGCTGCGTTATGTATTTGCAGTAAAGAGGGTAATAGTCTGCTCGTTCATACTCACTGTAATTAACAGTGAATACTTTTTGCGCTTTGTTTAATTTACGTTTTTGTGATTTTGAGGGTTGAAACGTCTGTGCAAGCACCCTTATCGAATTACATGCATTGCACGCTGGACAGTGCGGTCGATAAATTTGATCGCCACTGCGCCTAAATCCTAGCGCGAGTAGTTGTTCAAACTTCTCAGCGCAGTAACAGCTTGGATCAAGAATAACTAACAGTTGTTCTTGTCGGTTTGGTAAATAACTACAATCAAATTGCTGGCTCAAACCTAGCCTAGTGGGTAAATGCTCAGTCATAAATATTTATCAACTCTTGCGGTTGCCACATGTGCGATGTTGGTACGTATTGTTGGGCTAGTTTAAGTCTAGTTAAAAATTCAGTCCGCGGGATAACTTTTGCACCTAGCGTTATCAGGTAGGGATTTTCAAGTTGGCAATCAATAAAATGTGCATTATGTTTTTTTAACCAATTGACAAGCGCCCACATAGCTAACTTCGAACCATTGGATGTATGATGAAACATTGATTCGCCACAAAATATACCGTTTTGCATAATGCCATAAAGGCCAGCGACCAAATGGTCATCTTGCCAAATTTCAAGGCTATGCGCGACACCTTGATGATGTGCTTCGATGTAGGCATGCATCATTTTTTCAGTGATCCACGTACCTTCGGCATCTAAGCGCTGCTCTCGACAGGCATTAATAACATGTGAAAACGCCTGGTTGACCGTGACGCGAACAGGAGTGCGCTTCAAATGTTTTTTCAAACTTCGGCTCACGTGAAATTCGTCCAACTCGATAACACCACGCATGCTAGGCGACCACCACATAATCGGCTCATAATCACTAAACCATGGAAAGACACCATGTTTGTAAGCATTTTTGATGCGTTCAACGGATAAATCGCCACCAATAGCTAATAAGCCATCTGGCTCGTCAAGCGCAAATTCAGGATTTGGAAAATCAACACCCTCGGCTGAGAGTTGGTATAGTTGCTTGATCATATTGCGTTATCGTTGTTATTTAGCTTAATTTTAACAAAATCTTAGTTATAAAAAAGGGGCTGTTGGTAACAGCCCCTAAATTTGTTGTGTTAGATTAACAAAATTATAGGTTATCTAAGAAACGCTCTGCATCAAGTGCTGCCATACAGCCAGTACCAGCTGATGTGATTGCTTGACGGTAAATGTGATCAGACACATCGCCTGCAGCAAACACGCCCGGGACGCTTGTTTGTGTTGCGTTACCGTTTAAGCCAGATTCAACAACTAAATAGCCGTCTTTCATTTCAAGCTGACCTTCAAACATGTCGGTATTTGGTTTGTGACCAATTGCGATAAATACACCAGCAAGATCAAGGTTTTCTGTTTCTTGTGAATCTGTAGCCTTGATACGGATACCTGTCACACCCATTTCATCGCCTAATACTTCGTCTAAAGTACGGTTATAATGTAAAACTACATTACCGTTCTGTGCTTTCTCTTTTAAGCGATCTGATAAGATTTTTTCACTGCGGAAACTATCACGACGGTGAATTACATGAACTTCTTCTGCAATATTAGATAAGTATAACGCCTCTTCAACAGCCGTATTACCACCACCAACAACTGCTACCTTTTGACCGCGATAAAAGAAACCATCACAGGTTGCACACGCTGAAACACCGCGGCCTTGGAAGTTTGTTTCAGACTCTAAGCCTAAGTATTTTGCAGAAGCACCTGTTGCAATGATAAGCGCGTCACAGGTATACGTACCAGAGTCACCAGTTAATGTGAAAGGGCGTTTAGATACATCTACTTTGTTAATATGATCAAAAACAATTTCTGTTTCAAAGCGCTCAGCATGTTCTTTCATTCGATCCATTAACGCAGGACCCGTTAGACCATGAGCATCACCAGGCCAGTTTTCAACTTCTGTGGTGGTTGTTAATTGTCCACCTTGTTGAATGCCAGTAATAAGAACCGGATTAAGGTTGGCACGGGCAGCGTAAACAGCTGCGGTGTAACCAGCAGGGCCTGAGCCTAAAATGAGAAGTTTACAATGTTTTGCGTTCGTCATGGTTTTTCCTAAATACGTTTTAATACGATTGTTAATGCGCCCGATTCTAAGAAAAACAAGGCGGATGTAAACAAAAGGGCTGATTATTTTTTTGCAGAAATCGCAAAGCTGTCAAATAATCCTTACTTAAAAAAGTATGTATAAACAAATATACGAGTCAAACCAGCAGTACGTACTTATTAAGTAAATACTCTATTAGTAGAGTTTAGAGCTCGGTTTTGGTTATTAAATAATCACAAAGTAATGTATTGCACCAACAAAGTACGTTTATTCATGACCAAGCAATTTTTTTTTGGTATGTTTTAGCTAATTTTGATATTAGCTTACACACAAGAGCTAAACAACCGAACAGGCAACTATGGTATTTTGGCAGGAAAAGCCCGCATTTGGGCTGACTACAGAAGATATAAAAGTCTTAACCAATGCAAAAGAATATCGCAGTGAGTTATTACGACTAATTCGCACAGCGACAAAAAGAATTTATATTACTGCGTTGTACTTGCAAGATGATGAAGCAGGACGTGAAATACTAAGCGCTTTACATGAAGCATCTTTGGCTAATCCCGAATTAGATATAAAGGTGTTGGTAGACTTTCATCGCGCGCAACGAGGTTTAATAGGCGCTGCAAAATCAGAGGGTAACGCCAGCATGTATTGCGACTTTCTCGAAGAGTTTCAATCTAATGTGCAAGTTTATGGTGTGCCAGTTAAGGCAAAAGAGCTATTTGGCGTACTACATTTAAAGGGTTTTGTTATTGATGACACCTTGCTTTACAGCGGAGCAAGCCTAAATAACGTGTACTTACAACAAGATGATAAATATCGCCTTGACCGTTATTTTCTTGTTAATCAAGCAGGCTTATGTAATTCGGTTATTGATTTTATACATACGTACCTACTTAGTTCTGAAGCTGTCCCGCGTCTCGACTGCCGTCCCTTAACAAAATTTAATGATATAAAAGTTGCGCAAAAGCAGCTAATGAGAGAGCTTAAATCTGCCAGCTATAACAGTGCCAGTGAAGCTAGTTCAGCACAACTGGGGGTTCGGCTATTTTTGGGCCTCGGTCGCCGTAGTAATAAGCTAAACCGCTTAATTAAGTCTTTGTTTGATACGACAGAGCAAGAGTTAGTTCTGTACACACCTTATTTTAATTTTCCTGCGCCGTTACTGCGATCGCTACGTCGATTATTAAAACAAGGTAAACAAGTGACTATTGTGGTAGGCGATAAAACGGCAAATGATTTTTATCTTCCACCCAGTGAGCCATTTAGTAAAATTGGGGCATTACCGTATTTATATGAAACGATTTTATATAAGTTTTTAAAATCCCAAAAGCGTCATATTGTCAATGGCAACTTAAATGTCTATCTGTGGAAGCATGAAAGCAATTCTTTTCATCTGAAGGGAATTTGCAGAGATAATCGTACTCATTTATTGAGTGGTCATAATCTAAACCCTCGTGCGTGGGGATTAGATATCGAGAATGGTATTTTAATTGATGATCCTGAGCAACGAATCTTGCCACAAATTGAGCAAGAGAAAAAAGCCATTTTAACTCACTGTCGTCGACTGACAGGGCCGCAGGACTTAGAAACAATGGACGATTATCCTTTGCCAGTTAAAAAGTTACTTGGGCAAGCTAAGCGTGTAAAGGTCGACTTTATAATCAAACGGTTTATTTAATCTCAGTAATAAACAGATATAAAAAAAGCAGCGAATTCGCTGCTTTTTTTGTGCCAAAATGCTAATTAAGCATTTTCAACCGCTGTACGTGGGTCAACATATTCCATGTTGAATGCTTCAGCTACTTCTTTATAAGTAACTTGGCCTTTGATCACGTTTAAGCCTTTTAAGAAGTGTGCATCGTCAAGAAGCGCTTTCTTGTAGCCTTTGTTAGCAAGGTTGATGATAAATGGTAATGTCGCGTTGTTAAGTGCGAACGTAGAAGTACGTGGAACAGCACCTGGCATGTTAGCAACACAGTAGTGAACAACGTCATCAACGATGTATGTAGGATCTGCGTGAGTTGTTGCTTTAGATGTTGCGATACAACCACCTTGGTCGATTGCAACGTCAACGATTGCAGAACCAGGTTTCATTGCTTTAATGTGCTCAGCAGTTACAAGTTTAGGCGCAGCTGCACCTGGGATTAATACGCCACCGATTACAAGGTCAGCTTCTAGTACGTGTTTTTCTAACGCGTCAGCAGTAGAGTAGATAGCTTGTACTTTATTACCAAATTGCGCGTCTAGAGCACGAAGTACATCGATATTACGATCAAGTACGACAACGTTAGCACCTAGGCCAACAGCCATCTGCGCTGCACTACGACCAACCATGCCACCGCCGATAACAACAACTTTAGCTGGCTCAACACCTGGTACACCACCAAGTAACATACCACGACCGTGGTTAGATTTCTCTAACGCTTGTGCACCCGCTTGAATAGACATACGGCCAGCAACTTCACTCATAGGAGCAAGAAGTGGTAAACCACCACGTGCATCAGTTACTGTTTCGTAAGCGATACACACAGCACCACTTTTAACTAGGTCTTCAGTTTGTGGAAGATCTGGTGCCAAGTGAAGATAAGTAAATAGAATTTGGTCTTCACGTAACATCGCACGCTCAACAGCTTGTGGCTCTTTTACTTTAACGATCATGTCAGCTTTAGCAAAAACGTCTGCTGCTGTAGGAAGAATTTCAGCGCCTGCAATAACATAGTCTTCATTAGTGAAGCCAATGCCCATACCTGCATCAGTTTCAACAAACACTTGGTGGCCATGGTTTACTAATTCACGAACACTCGCAGGAACCATACCTACACGGTATTCATGGTTTTTAATTTCTTTAGGTACACCAATAATCATAATTTTCGCCTTAATAGAACGGGATGAAATTTTCGACTATTATATTCATGACAAGGCAGTGTGTCTCACCTTTTTTTGTGTATTATCTAGTGATATAATCTAAAATATATTTTTTAATAGTTTAAAACTCTGGTTGGCGCTATGCATCAATTACTCGACAGAATTGACCGTAAAATTTTGATGGAATTGCAGCTTGATGGTCGGATCTCTAACGTAGAACTAGCAAGGCGTGTAGGGCTAAGTGCCACCCCTTGTTTAGAGCGGGTAAAAAAGCTCGAAAGGGAAGGTTATATAGTAGGTTACAAGGCTGTAGTTGACCCTGCTAAGCTTGGGCAAGGTTTGTCTGTTTATGTTGAAGTGACTATTACTAAAACTTCACCTGATGTATTTGAAGAATTTAATGCTGCTGTAAAAAAACACGATGAAATCATTGAGTGCCACTTAGTGTCAGGTAACTTTGACTTTTTATTAAAAACACGTGTTAACGATATGTCAGAGTATCGCAATGTTTTAGGGGATATCTTGTTAAAGCTCCCTAATGTGAGTGAAAGTCGTACTTATGTAGTTATGGAAGAAGTGAAAGGTGAGCAAGGCGTGATTATTCGCCCATATATTGCTTAAGCTGTTAAAATGTAGGTAGAGTAATAAAAACTTGTTCATTATCAGTCCATCAAGGTTAAGATAAAGTGCATAAAACGGCATTTCCTGCTAAGGTATTTCATTGCTAACCGATCAGTTGTAAAGAATAATAAGGAATAGGGAGCTATGCGCCTAAATGGTGTTCAAAGACTGCTAGAAACAGGACTAATTATTAGTACCTTTGCAGCAGTATTTATTTTATGTGCATTAATTAGTTTTGATCCGGCCGATCCATCATGGTCGCAAACTGGTGAGTTCGTCAATGTAAAAAATATTACAGGTACTGCGGGTGCTTGGGTAGCAGATATATTGCTGCTTACATTTGGCTGGTTAGCTTATCTAGTGCCTGCCGCTATCCAATTGTTCGGCTATTTACTGTTTAAACAACCACATCGCATTTTCCAGCTTGACTACACCACATTGTCGTTAAGAGTTATCGGGTTCGCTTTATTTATAACGTCAGCGACAGCAATTAGTAGTATAAATTTTGATGATATTTATAACTTCTCATCTGGTGGGGTAGTGGGGGATATCATTGCCTCAGCGATGATGCCAACGTTTAATTTTACCGGTACTTCGATTCTTTTACTCTGCTTCTTCTTTGCTGGGTTAACACTTTTAACCGGTGTGTCGTGGGTTCAATTTGTTGATTTTGTGGGTAAATGGGTCATGCAAGCTTTCTATTTCTTGCGTGAACAATTATCTGCGTGGTTACATCGAGAAAAAGAGGCTATCAAACCTGTAACAGAGACTGAGTCGGATGCTAACTTTGTTGAGCCAGATAACGAGCCGTCAATCAGCTTTAGTAAAGAGAATGAAGCTAAGCAAAAATCATCGAACGAGACTAAAAAGCCAGATAGCGAGTTTGAAGGGTTTGATGAGCTAGATGATATTTTGGATCAAGAAATAGGTTTTAGTGCACTTGATGACGAATCCTTCGACACCGTATCGGCACTGAATGCACTTGACCAAAGCCCTGTAGTAGATGCTGAACCAGAAAAACCGACTACGACAGTCGTATCACCTGCGCGCCCAATGCCCAAGCCAAAGCCTGCGTATCAGCCACCGCCAACGGCGAAAGAAAAATTTGAAGCGTTATTAGATGAAGAGCCGCCGGCTAATCCTTTACCGTCACTTGATTTATTAGATCGACCAGATAAAGCGAAGAATCCGTTATCCCAAGAAGAGCTTGACGGTATTTCGCGTTTAGTTGAAACCAAACTCCTTGATTTCAATATTCAAGCAGCAGTTGTAGGTGTATACCCAGGCCCTGTTGTTACACGTTTTGAGCTTGATTTGGCGCCGGGTATTAAAGTGGCTAAAATCACTGGCTTAGCTAAAGATTTAGCGCGTTCACTGTCTGCTGTCAGTGTGCGTGTTGTAGAGGTTATTCCGGGTAAAACCTATGTTGGTTTAGAACTGCCAAACAAACATCGTGAAATAGTGCGTCTAAGCGAAGTTATTAACGCACCTAAGTTTGAATCAAATCCATCACCGCTCACTATGGTGCTAGGTAAAGACATTGCAGGTGAGCCTGTTTGTGCTGACCTTGGCAAAATGCCACATTTACTTGTTGCGGGTACCACAGGTTCAGGTAAGTCAGTGGGCGTTAATGTAATGATATTAAGCTTACTGTACAAATCGGGCCCCGATGATGTACGTATGATCATGATCGACCCGAAAATGCTTGAACTTTCTGTGTACGAAGGCATCCCACATCTATTATGTGAAGTTGTTACCGATATGAAAGAAGCAGCCAATGCATTGCGTTGGTGTGTAGGTGAAATGGAACGTCGTTATAAGCTTATGTCGGCACTTGGGGTGCGTAACTTAAAAGGTTATAACCAAAAGGTACGTGATGCCAAAGAAGCGGGTCATCCAATACTCGATCCTCTTTTTAAAGATACCGACGGCATGGCCGATGGCCCTGAAGAGCTAGATAAACTACCGAGTATTGTGGTGGTAATTGACGAATTTGCCGACATGATGATGATCGTGGGTAAAAAAGTGGAAGAGCTGATTGCACGTATCGCGCAAAAAGCCCGTGCTGCAGGTATTCACTTAGTACTAGCCACACAGCGCCCATCGGTTGACGTTATTACAGGTTTAATTAAAGCGAATATTCCAACCCGTATGGCGTTCCAAGTATCAAGTAAAATTGACTCGCGTACTATTTTAGATCAGCAAGGCGCTGAAAACTTACTAGGTATGGGTGACATGCTTTACTTACCGCCAGGTACCAGTGTACCAGTGCGTGTACACGGCGCGTTTGTAGATGACCATGAAGTTCACGCGGTTGTAGACGATTGGAAAAAACGTGGTAAACCAAATTATATCGATGAAATTTTAAGTGGTGATGCCGCAGAGGAAATTTTACTCCCAGGAGAAACCAGTGAAGACGGTGATGAAGAGTCAGATCCGCTTTACGATGAAGCAGTATCATTTGTAATAGAAACCGGCAAAGTGTCGGTATCGAGTGTACAGCGTAAGCTTCGCGTAGGTTATAACCGCGCAGCACGCTTAGTTGAACAAATGGAAACATCAGGCATTGTTAGCGCACCAGGACACAACGGTGCCCGCGAAGTCTTAGTGCCAAATGGTGGAGCAAATTAATGAAAAAATTTAAATACCTAGCCTTAGTTGTGGGCTGTTTATTAAGCGGTCAAAGTTTTGCAGATGACAGCGAAGCGTTGCAACAACAACTGGCTGCGATTAAAAGTTTTAAAGCAGAGTTTTCACAGCAAGTGACCGATTCGCAAGGTGAAGCTATTATGCAAGGTGAGGGGAATATTGCCCTTCAGCAGCCTATGATGATCCGCTGGCAACAACAAAGCCCAGACGATACCTTGTTTGTATCAAATGGCGATAAAACGTATTACTTCGATAGCTTTGCTGAGCAAGTTACCATTATGAATACCCACAGCCTGATTGATTCAACACCATTTGTGTTGTTGACCTCAAAAGATCCAGAGCAATGGGCTAAATACCAAGTTGTGGCAACCGATGCTGGCTTTAGTGTCACGCCAAACAAAGGCGTTGAGAGCCAAGTTGAAAAGTTAGACATTAGCTTTAATGCCAAAGAGCAAGGCCTAGCATCTCTGACTGTACTAGATACTTCAGGCCAGCAATCTTTATTTACCTTTAAGGATGCCAAGGTAAACGAAACACTAGCAACTCAAACCTTTGAATTTACTATTCCTGAGGGCGTTGAAGTTGACGACCAAAGCCAAGGTGATTAAGGCTTGAGTAACCTCGGATTTAACTTTGGACCTGATGTGCGCCCACTTGCGGCGCGCATGCGACCCGAAACACTCAATGACTACATAGGTCAGCAGCACCTATTAAGCCCCGATAAACCTCTTTACCAAGCGATTCTTGCAGGTCGCTGCCACAGTCTTATTCTGTGGGGACCACCTGGCGTTGGAAAAACTACATTAGCACAGATTATTGCTAACCATGCCGATGCCAGCCTTATTCAAATGTCGGCAGTCACAGCGGGTGTAAAAGATATTCGTGAGGCAGTAAGCGAAGCGAAAGCAAATCTTGCAGGGCGAGGGCAACGCACCTTACTATTTGTAGACGAAGTACATCGCTTCAATAAATCTCAGCAAGATGCATTTTTACCACATATCGAAGACGGTACCTTTATTTTTGTTGGTGCGACCACTGAAAACCCATCATTTGCACTTAATAACGCGATACTATCTCGTGCCCGTGTTTATGTATTAAAAGCACTTGAGCAAGCCGACTTATTTACCGTCATTGAGCGCGCCTTACGTGAAGACGTAGAGCTCAGCCAAAAACACATTGACATTGCCGAAAACGCTAAACAAGCCCTTTGCCAAGCAAGTGATGGCGATGCGCGTAAAGTGCTTAACTTGTTAGAACAAGCCGTTGATTTAACCACAGAGCAGCAGGGCAAATATCTTGTTGATCAACATGTTTTAAGCCAAGTGCTACCAACACATTTAGCCAAGTATGACAAAGGCGGCGATGAGTTTTACGACTTGATTTCAGCGTTTCACAAGTCAGTGCGTGGAAGTTCACCTGATGGCGCCTTATATTGGTATTGCCGTATTCTAGCTGGTGGCGGTGACCCGCTTTATGTGGCAAGGCGCTTATTAGCGATTGCCACAGAAGATATTGGCAATGCCGACCCACGAGCTATGGAAGTCGCACTCAATGCGTGGGATATTTTTCAACGTGTTGGCCCAAGTGAAGGTGAGCGCGCTATAGCACAAGCCACCATTTATTTAGCCAGTGCGCCGAAAAGTAACGCTGTGTATATGGCGTTTAACCAAGCGCTGCAAGATGCTAAAAATGAGCCGAGTCATCCGGTGCCAGAGCATTTACGTAATGCACCAACTAGCTTAATGAAAGACTTGGGTTATGGCGCTGAATATCGTTATGCTCACAATGAAGAAGGTGCCTTTGCTGCAGGTGAAAAATACTTCCCAGAAGCTATTAATGATCGCCAGTATTATTTTCCAACTGATCGCGGCCTTGAACAAAAAATTAAACAAAAGCTGGAATATTTAACTCAGCGCAACGAGCAAAGTGATATTAAACGTTATGAATAGTTTGAAACTTTACATGATGATTGCAATGGGCGGTGCTTCAGGGGCGTGTTTACGCTATTTTCTTAGCGAAACCATGCTAAAACTGCTCGGTAGGGGATTCCCTTTTGGCACGTTGACAGTTAATATTCTTGGTTCATTGTTAATGGGCATTTTATACGGCTTGATTGAAAAAGAAATAATCGCTGTTAGCCCCGCTAAAACCTTAATTGGTATTGGCTTTTTAGGTGCATTGACCACCTTTTCAACATTCTCAATGGATTCGTTGTTGCTGTTGCAACAAGGTCACTTTTTTAAAATGGCCCTCAATATCACCTTAAACGTGGTGGTGTGTATATTTATGGCTTGGCTGGGCCTTCAGCTGGTAATGCAAAAAGGTTAAAAACTAACATGTTAGATTCTAAATATTTACGTCAAGATATCGAACAAGCGGCTGCACGTTTAGCATCACGCGGTTACGAACTTGATACTGCAGCGGTAACTGCACTTGAAGAAAAACGCAAAACATTACAAGTAAAAACGCAAGAACTTCAAAGTGAGCGTAACGCAAGTTCCAAAGCTATCGGTCAAGCAAAAGCGAAAGGCGAGCACGAAAAAGCACAACAGCTTCTTGATTCAGTCAGTAATCTTGGCGACCAACTAGACAGCGTAAAAGCAGAGCAAGACGCAGTACTCGAAGAGCTTAAGCAAATTGCACTTGCTATTCCAAACTTACCTGATGAGTCTGTACCAGTAGGTGAAGACGAAGACCAAAACGTTGAAATTTCTACATGGGGTACGCCTAAGTCATACGACTTTGAAGTAAAAGATCACGTTGATGTTGGTCAAGACGTAAATGGCCTAGATTTTGAAATGGGCGTTAAAATTAGTGGCGCACGCTTTACCGTTATGCGCGGTCAAGTTGCACGTATGCACCGTGCTCTCACGCAGTTCATGCTGGATACGCACACAGACAAAAACGGCTATACAGAAATGTATGTGCCTTACCTTGTTAATAGCGCAAGCTTATACGGTACAAGCCAATTACCTAAGTTTGCTGGTGACTTATTCCACACATTAGGTTTAGTGGATGACGACGGTCAGCAACAACCTGGTTTTAGCTTAATTCCTACAGCTGAAGTACCGCTTACGAACAGTGCTCGTGACGAAATTTACGACGAAAGCGACTTACCAATTCGTTTAACCGCACATACACCTTGTTTCCGTAGTGAAGCGGGAAGCTATGGCCGTGATACACGTGGTCTTATTCGTCAGCACCAATTCGACAAAGTTGAATTAGTACAACTAGTAAAACCAGAAGATTCAATGCAAGCGCTAGAAGAGCTTACAGGTCACGCTGAACAAATCTTACAAGCATTAGAACTTCCTTACCGTAAAGTGATTTTATGTACGGGTGATATGGGCTTTGGCGCAGCAAAAACTTACGATTTAGAAGTATGGTTGCCTGCACAAAACACCTATCGTGAAATCTCATCATGTTCAAACATGGTTGATTTCCAAGCGCGTCGTATGCAAGCGCGTTTCCGTCGTCAAGGCGAGAAAAAGCCAGAGCTACTTCATACACTAAATGGTTCAGGTTTAGCGGTTGGTCGTACTCTTGTTGCTATCTTAGAGAATAATCAACAAGCTGATGGTTCAATTGTTGTACCAGAAGTGTTACGCCCATACATGGGTGGCTTAGAAGTGATTGGTAAAGCCTAAGCTTATTAGCTTAAAGCCTCAGAAATAAAAAAGCCGTTGTTTTTATGAGCAACGGCTTTTTTATAAAAGTAAATAAATTGGCTTTAAAGCTTATTAGTACCTGTCGTCTAATTGCTTTTTTGACAAAAAATATTCGTAGACGTATATTAAGGAAGTTAAAGGAATAACTAAGGTTGCTAGATAAAACACTACTAGCAACAATTTTATAGTGATAATGGAATATAATATGGATTTAACAGCAACATACTCGCAAAAAAACTCACTTACGCTCGATATCTTCGAAGAGCACCTCCATAAGGCAATCGACAAACCAACAGTTAATTATCGTACGGTTCGTGTTGGGCCTTCAAGAAATGGTCGAGGAGCTAAGTTAAAAGTTCATAATGGAGCTCATAAAGCCACATGGGCTAAAACAACAGTCAACAGCTTAACAAGAACTATTTATATTGATGTTTACCTTAACTTTAAACAAAATAGTTTACGACAAGGTGATTACCTCAAACTAAAAGAGCTCGCCATCGCGGGTATTAAGCAATATTGGTCAAACACAATTACAGTTGCCGGTGTTCGCTTTAACGTAATAGTTAACCCTGTGCATAAAAATAGTTCTAACGCTATTGCTGTGGATTTAGAGATTGAAGAAAGTGAAAGTTATAGTCGTTCCATGAATCCCGCTATTTTAGGTATTGATGCGAGTTTTGTTTATCAAAGAGGTTTATTAAAGCTAGGTGCACCTGAAAAATTTATTAATGAAGATTTCAAATTTGTATCGGCTCATGAATTTGGTCACTCAGTTTTAATGTACACAGGTGGGATTCGTTTATCTTGGGGACATAAGGGCTCAACAAACTTATTATTACAAAATGTGAAATCAACTACACCAGGTTATCCCTCAAAAGGTAAAATAGATTTAATGAAATATTATGATGATAAAAAGCAACAGCCTGAAAACCTACAACGTATAAATGATTCTATAGCAATGGAAATAGATATCAAAAGATTAATTTGGAGCTCACAGATAAAATGGATAGCTTGAGAAAATACCTTAAATATATTTTGATATTACTTTTTGGAAGCTTGTTAAATGCTTGTACAAATATTTATTGGGGTATTATAAAAAATAGCACTGACGAAGTTATTCAAGTAAAGCTAACGTTTATAAATGAGTATGGAACACAGGTCTTGGAACTTATGCCTATAGAGTCTAATGATAGTAGTGTTTGGGAATATAGGCAGTCATCATTGGTTATTACAAAAATAGATGAGGATTTATCTATGGTTGAGGCAACCAATGCAAAAGGGTGTACTATTATGTTAGACCGAGAAGAGATTGAAAAGAATGTTAGCGAGCACAAACAACAAATTATAATTTCTACTGATGATTTTTTTAATGCTTGCACTAAGTAACCCTCAATAATTGGGATTATTATTAAAGGCTACTTTCAAAAGTTGCAATTAGATAAGTATTTAAAAAATCAAGCTAAACAACTTGATGCTACTCAGTCCAAAAATAAGTACAAGTACGGGTAATGTTACTAGGTTTACTAGCATAGAGTTGGTGTAATCTCCCATTACAGTTTTTTGATTGACTAGCCATACCAAATACGTCGTTACAATAGGTAGCAGGAGGCCATTAGCTGCTTGTGCAAAAATAATAACAGCGACAGGATCAAGACCGAGTGAAGCAACAAATGCACCAAACAGTAAAATAGTAATTGCAACAAGTTTAAAACGCGTGTTACTCATTTGTGTTGACCAGCCAAGCATACCGCACACAGCATAAGCGCCTGCTAGAGGGGCGGTTATAGCACTTGTTAGGCCTGCTGCGCACAAACCAAGTGCGAAGAAGTAGTGAGCCATTGAACCTAATAAAGGTACGAGTTGTACGGCCATGTTAGCGGCAGATATTTTGCCAGCTTCAGTACCATAAAAAGCCACGGAAGCAGTCGATAAAATTGCTAAGGTGATCACACCGCCAAGCGTGATTGATATACCAGTATCAAGGTTTGTTTCTTTTATTACTTTTTGGATGTCTTTATTTTTATCATATTTTTCGGCAAGGACACCGGAGTGCAAAAATAAATTATAGGGCACAATTGTCGTGCCAATTAATGCCAGTACAGTTGTGATTGATTCGTCAGGTAGGCTTGGAATGAAGCCTTTTAAAACCGACGTTAAAGACGGTGCAGCCATTACTAAAGTTGATATAAACACTATACTCATTAGTACAACGAGAACAATTAATGCGCCTTCTATTACCTTATGTTTACCTGTATATAAAAGTACAGCACTTAGAATTGCTATCAGTGGAGTCCATAATAATGGGCTCACAGAAGGAACAATTTCTTGCAGACCTAAACTTGCACCTGTCAAATTACCCGCTTCATAAGCTGCACTACCAATACCTATGGCGCTGATCACTAAAATAGCTGCTAAAGCTTTAAAAACGGGTGTTTGAATCGTTGTTCTTAAAGCTGATGCTAAGTCATGCCCAGTTGCTACACCTAAGCGAGCAGCCATTGATTGAAGTAGAATGGTGGCAATAACTGAGAAAAGTAACGTCCATATCAAAGCAAAACCAAAATTAGCACCGGCTACACTTGCAGTGGTGATGGTGCCTGGGCCGATAAAGGCGGCAGTGACAAGAAGTCCTAGTCCTAAACGCATAAAAAACCTTTTATTATTAGAATGCTGTTTTATTAAGGTGAAAAGTACCAAAAAACAAATGTTCAACAGATTGAACCAAAGGGTATAGGGACTAAAGAGCAGGGTAAAGTAAAATAGGTGAACAGTTACAACTTTCTTTTATGGAAGTATTACATAACGTAGATAGATTCATCGTGATTTTAATGTAGTTGAGTGTTGTATTTTTATCAGTGGTTTAGCAAAATAAAAAACAGCAAACCACGCTTGCAGAGAATACCGACTTTGTATAGGCTCAATTTAAAAATAGTGTTGGCAAGGTTTTTACGACACAAAACTACCGATCACAACTCATCTTATTGCTAGAGAAAGATATACTCAGTAACAAGCGCATTTCCTACGATGGATCAAACGGTTACAGCTATGCGCTATTCAAGCATCTACTTGATAAAAACGTATTTACTTTTCTTGCCACCAATAATTGTGACGACTATCAACAACAATTATTTGAGCAACTTGATGCATATTGATTAATCAAATAGTGCATCAAGGATAGACAATCACCACTAAAAGGTTATTTAACGAGTATGAAAAGTTTATACATAACCAAGTAAATTATAGATTGAAATATATTTTATTTATTAAAAAACCATATTATTCAAGGCGTTATTTTGGATTGTTTTTTGCTTCTATTATTTAGACTACTTTGAAGGAGCAATAAATGACCGAATTATCGTTAACTGTATATTTTGCGTTCTACGCATATCTCATAATGCTGCTGATTCAATGGTTGGTGGCAACTGTTTCAAAGGCAAAACGAGCGGGGGCAATCCCTGGCAAGCTTGAACCTGAATTGAGCCATGAGAGTTTCACATTTCGTGCCCATCGCACTTTTATGAATACATTGGAAAATAGCCCCTTATTTATAGGAACTTTGTTGCTCGCTTTTACACTGAACCTCACTAGTGGTGTCTTTGCCTTGTGCGTGTGGTTGTATGTGGTAGCAAGAGCAGTACATATGATGCTTTATTACTCGATAGCCACTGAGAAAAATCCAAGCCCACGTAGCTATTTCTTCTTAATTGGCTTGGTATCTAATATTACAATGCTAGTACTGGTAGGAATACGTCTACTGTATTAATAGAGAAGGGCTCTTTAGTAAAAGAGCCCTATTTATGGTCACTCGATGTTAATGAGGGTACTGCTTACCTGCGAGTCATATGTCACAGTGATAACTGCGGTACCTAAATTATTAGCCTTACTCGTTACTCTAAAAGCCGCCTGCTGAGTACCAGGGTTGATTAGTTTGGCTGTTATTAAGTTGCTATCATTCGTGCTCCAAGTAGCAAACTCAGTGACATTTAAAGATTGAGGGCTTGAATTGTAATTTGCTGTTAATTGCAAATCTAATGTCTCAGATGATGAGATTGTATATTCGCTATTGCCTTCGTTTATCTGAATAGAATTGAGATCGTCATTACCTTCTATCACCAATGTCGCTATTTTTTGTTTTGGACCACACGAACCAATTAACTGTGTTACGCCTGGTTTTAAAGCTAAAATAGTTGCATTGTCACCCTCATCAGTACTGATATTTTCTGAAAGCCCAACTAAGCCTGCATTGATCACAGACCAATTGACACTCGGGTTGATATTAACAGCTTGCTCAGAAACACTTTCATCATAAGTTGCTTGCGCAGCGAGTTGGATTTGTTCGCCAACATTCAGTGTGATCTCATCCACTGTTTCTTCCGCAACAATTAGATTTAAACTTTCTAAATTGACAGGATCTGCAGTAACAACCAACTCTCCTGAAACATTATTGATTGTTCCAGTAACAGTTGTGTTTTCTATGTCTGCAGCAGAGGTATAAATGATGCCATGGTTATTTATTTTAGCTGTGGAGTCTTCATCAATACTAAAATTAACACCTCTAATACTATTTTGGGCGATATACCCATCAGCATAGGTAATATCAGCCGATATTCTAGCTGGCATACAGGTGTTAATGCTCCCTGATGCTGGCGCTATTTGTTTTAACGAAATTGACGAGGCTGCCACATCACTGATAGAAATTTCCTCTTCATCAAAAATATCGTTAATAGTGGTTGCCGTTATGGTTAACAGCCCCTGGCTAGAGTCAGCATTTTTTAGAGCTGTTAGAAGCCCGCTACTACTTATTTTCGCGATGCTTTCATCACTTGTTTGCCAAGTTAACTCGTCAGTAATATCTCTCGAATCACCGTTGCTATCAATACCGGTTGCAATTAATTGATGCGTTTCACCCGCTTTGAGTCGAACCTGACTATTTTCAATGCTGACGGTCTCAATAATAGTGCCATTTTCGCGAAGCTTTTCTAGCTCAACTTCTTTTGCTAGTTTTGATGAGTCAGTCTCTGAGCCGCAACCTAGAATTGAAGTGACAATAAGAGCAACAGTTGACAGTTTTGTAATGTTTGATATTTTTTTCATGGAATTCCTTTTGACTGACTACTTAAAATTGATAGGTGAAACCTAGCGTTACACCACTGATGTCAACATCATCGCCTTCAAACAAAGACTGGTAAGCAAGTCTTACATGTGTATTTTTAATGTAAGGCACTTCTTGATGTATTGCGACGCCCCATGCAAAACCATCGTAGTCATAGTCGGTAGGAAGCTCTTGGGAAGTTGAAGTTACTTTCATTTGAGTTTTCGCATAGCCCAATGAAACATCTAGGCCAAAACCATTGACGATATTTGATTGCATTACAAAATAAAGACCAACACTTTTATCAATATCGAAATTTATATTGTAGATATCATCATCATTACTTGAAACGAGGTATTGAGCTTCAAATGCCATATTTTTGTTATTTACACCAGCTCTTAAAAAAGTGGCTGTTGGTTTGGCACTTTCGCTACTGATCTCAATATCACTGAGCATGTAATCAACTCCGAAGTAGGGCGTGTCAGCCTGCGAAGAGAAAGAGGCTGTGAGAATTAAAAGCGAGAATAAATGTTTCATAATCCATTATTTTGTGTTTATTTTAGGCGCAATGGTAACGCTTTGTAGTGACTCAAGCAAGCAAGCGAGCTTTACTTTATACTGTAAACATCGTTGATGTATGATTAAGCGAATTGGTATAACGAACATCTAAACTTTGACTGCGGACTTGGCTGCGGAGCGAAAATTTAGATGTTCATGTAAAAACGCTGATAGGGCTACTCTACACCAATAAAACCACCGGTTTGATGTGACCAAAGTGCAGCGTAAATACCCCCTTTCTGGATTAGTTCCTCATGAGAGCCTTGTTCAACTACGCCGCCTTCATCAAGCACAATAAGTCTATCCATTTGTGCAATTGTTGATAAACGGTGGGCTATGGCAATAACTGTTTTGCCAGTCATTAAGTCATCTAGGCTTGTTTGTATAGCAGCTTCTACCTCTGAGTCTAAAGCACTGGTTGCCTCATCTAAAATAAGAATAGGGGCATCTTTTAATAACACACGGGCTATAGCGATACGTTGACGCTGTCCACCAGAAAGCTTCACACCGCGTTCGCCGACTTGTGCAGCAAAACCTTTATTGCCTTTGCTGTCTTCTAAGTCTTCAATAAACTCAATTGCTTTTGCTTGTTTTGCTGCTGCTAGCATTTCTTGTTCAGAGGCATCAGGTCGTCCATAGAGGATATTATCTTTGACTGAACGATGTAATAAGGACGTATCTTGTGTGACCATCGCAATATGTTTGCGTAAGCTTTCCTGACTTACGTTGGCGATGTTTTTGCCATCAATACTAATTGAACCTGAATCAACATCATAAAAGCGTAGTAACAGATTGACGAGTGTGGATTTCCCCGCACCAGAGCGGCCAACTAAACCTATTTTCTCGCCAGGCTTGATAGTAAGGTTTAATCCATTGATAACAGGGCCTCTGTGGGTTTCATTCGCCGCTTTTCCATAGTTAAACTGTACTGAATCAAACATAATCTCACCTTGCGTTACAGCTAATGTTTCTGCGTTTGGTTTATCATCGACATCAATAGGTGTTGATAGGGTTTTCATGCCATCAGCTACTGTACCAATATTCTCAAATAAGCTACTGATCTCCCACATAATCCATTGAGCCATGCCATTTAAGCGAAGTGATAAGCTCACAGCAATAGCAATTGCCCCCACTGATATTGCACTAATCGACCATAGGTACAGCGACAAAGCAGCAATACTAAATACAAGAAGGTAGTTTAGTGTATTGATTGAAAAGTTTAGGCTCGTTACTAAGCGCATTTGTTGATAAACAGGCTGTAAAAATACATCCATACTATCTTTGGCATATTGTTCTTCGCGTTGTGTGTATGAGAACAATTTGATGGTGGAGATATTCGTATAGCTATCTACCACTCGACCGGTCATTTCCGAACGAGCATCAGCTTGTGAACTCGCGATCTTTTTTAATCGTGGTACAAAGTACATTTGTATAGCGGCATAAAAGAGTAACCACACTAATAACGGGATCATTAGGCGCCAATCTGAGTCTGCAACTAGAAACACCATAGCGCCAAAGTAAACAACAATGTACATCAACACATCGAGTAGCTTCATGACAGATTCACGCACTGCCAGTGATGTTTGCATCACTTTCGTTGCTATTCGTCCGGCAAACTCATTTTGGTAAAAACCGATACTTTGTCGCAGCAAATAACGGTGTGCTAACCAACGGATCGACATAGGGTAATTACCAAGCAAGGCTTGGTGTAAAATTGCAGAGTGAAAAAAAACGACGATTGGCAAAACAACCAATAATACGACAGCCATTTTTATTAACTCTGACTTTTGTTGGTCAAACAATGTCTCTGGAGTGTATTGGCCTAACCAGTCAACTAGTTGCCCCATGTAGCTAAAGAGCGACACCTCTAAAATAGCCAAAGCTGCAGCACTTAAAGACATCAGTATCAGTGATAACTCCATGCCTCGAGTATAATGGCGGCAAAATGCAAATAATGTATTGGGTGGCTGGGAAGGCTGCTCTTTTGGAAATGGATTTATCATCCGTTCAAATAAACGATACATACACGACACTTTTCAAAGTAAGATTGCCTAACTATATCACTGAGCAGAATTTTTAGCAGTTGATTTACCTAAAAAACTATTAAAATACATCATGATTCAATTGTTTACATATCTTAATTGCCATGGAACTATAATAAGAAAAAGGAACTCACCATGAAAAAACTGCTTAGCTTATTTGCACTCATGATTAGCTTACCTATAAGTGCTTATCAAACAGACACTTTCACCTTTAAAGGTAAGAAGACCGCGATAGAAAAACCGCTGACAATTACTTTACCTGACCACTACGAAGAGTCTAAAACCTACAATGTTGTTTACGTCTTACATGGTTTTAGTGGTAATCACACTGATTGGACAAAGCTCACTAACATTGAACAACTTGCTAACCAATATAATGTTATCGTTGTTAATCCTGATGGTAACTTTGGCTCTTGGTATTTAGATTCAGAGGTCGACAAAACATCGCAATATGAAACATATATTGTTGAAGACGTTGTAGATTATATTGATTCTAATTATTCGACTAATCGGTCTAAAACTGGCCGAGCAATTACAGGGTTATCGATGGGTGGCTTTGGCGCGCTGCATATTGCGATTAATCATCCTCATCGGTTTGCAGCCGTATCGGCGATGTCTGCGGGGGTTGATGTAAGACCTTTCAGTGCAGAGTTTGATCTTACTAAGGTGCTTGGCAATTATGCAGAAAATCAAGCAAGGTGGGATAGCATCGCGATAGTTAATAACCTTCATAAAATTGCAGCAGGTAATACAGCATGGAAAAAAAGCGCTGATAATCTTCCTATCATGCTCGATATTGGTGTTGATGACTTTTTTATTCAGCAAAATCGAGCCTTGCATCAAGCGATGTTAAAACTGCGTATTCGACATGATTATATTGAACGTCCAGGGATTCATGATTGGCATTATTGGAATAAAGTCATTCCCTATCAGTTTTTGTTTTTAACTTCTCATATGGCACCGTAACCACATGTTTCAACGTTTTCTTGTTCTATTAGCAATTGGTTTTTTTGGGTTTATCGGTTGGGTCATTTATCTTGCTAATACAGGTCAAAAATCGGTGTTTTTTGATTTAGTTGCTGCAATACCTTATGGCGATAAGCTAGGACATTTTTTCTTGTTTGGATTGCTCACACTATTTATAAATTTAGCGTTTAAGTTCAAAGCCAGTGTTATCGGGGGGATTAGAATATATTGGGCTGCTTTAATTGTATTTACTTTTGTCTTCTTGGAGGAGTTCAGCCAATACTTTATTGCCACGCCTTCTTTTGATCTCGTTGATTTACTTGCGGATTTAAGCGGCATTGTATTTTTCTGTATCGTATCTACTTTTTTATCAAGAAAGTTGTACCCAACTAATACTTAATTGCTCAGTTACTTGCTCGGTTTAGGCTATACTCATTTTATAGTCAGCTTGAAAGTCGCTTATGAAGAAAGAAACGCCTGAATACTTGTCTGATATTATTGAGCTTTTATTAGATGCTGTTTGTGTAGTAGACGCAAAGGGCTGCTTGCTTTTTTCTAACCCTGCTTTTGAAACTATCTTTGGTTACACGCTTGAAGAAGCTATCGGTAGAAATATGTTAGATTTTGTCTACCCAGAAGACAGAGCTAAAACTATCAATGCTATTAATCAAATTGTTATAAATAATCAGCAACCACGTTTTGAAAACAGGTGGGTTAGAAAAGATGGCCGTATTGTGCATGTTTTATGGTCAGTGTATTGGTCTGAAGAAAAACAAGTCAGGGTGGCCATTGCTTATGATATTACCGAGCAAAAGAATCTCGAACAAAAACTGATTTATATGGCAGGTCATGATCCATTGACAGATTTACCTAATCGCAGCTTTTTGATTTCAGAGCTAGAAGAGTCATTATCTGTTGCTAATACAATATCGACAATTATCGCTGTCCTCTTTATTGACATAGATGGGTTTAAGCAAGTAAATGACTTTCATGGTCACGCAGCGGGTGACAAGCTATTAAAAACAGTTGCGAAACGTCTTCGTCACCAACTTAAAAAAGAAGATAGTGTAGGGCGTTTGGGGGGAGATGAGTTTGTTGTTATTTTAAACAGCATTAGTAGTAAGCAAGATGTTGTTGAAATCGTTGACTTATTACGTCAAGAGATTTGTAAACCTCTTGAATATAATAATGAGTTTCTAAGTTACTCGCCAAGTATTGGTGCAGTTTTATTCCCCGAGCATTATGGTGATGCTGAGTATTTAATCCAATGTGCTGATAAGGCGATGTATAATACAAAAAACTCAGGTGGCAATCGAGTCATTTTTTATCACAGCGGGATAAAACTCCCCAGTGTAAAACAGCCAGAGTAGTTTTAGAAAAAATGACCATTTAGGCTGATAAATCTTAGTATCGGCCTCATACTAAATTTAGTTTACCAATTGTTTTAACCTAATAATCTGTCTTCTAACTCATAACTATTGCGTGAAATGAAATATTAGTTAGCCTTGAATGATTCATTGAAGGAGTGAAACTATGTTTAAGCGTAAAATAATAACCACAAGTGGTGCTTTGTTTAGCTCATCACTATTATTAACAGCGGCAGCGCATGCCACGACACCTCAATACAAAGATCAACAAGCTTTGCATGATATTGCAAATGCAGTTTCAAAAACGCGTATAGAGCAAGACATTCAAACGCTGGTTGATTTTGGCACTCGTCACACCTTATCGGAAACAAAATCAAATACGCGCGGAATCGGTGCGGCAAGGCGCTGGATAAAATCTGAGTTCGAGGCTATTTCAAAAGCCTGTGGTAATTGCTTAGAAATTATTGAAGTAAAAGACACTATTTCTGGTGAAAAACGTATTCCAAACCCAGTAGAGGTTGTCAATATCGTGGCTATTCAGCGCGGCCAAGTTGATGAAAATCGCATGATAATGATGTCCGGAGATATTGACTCGAGAGCCTCTGATGTAATGGACTATACATCAGATGCGCCAGGGGCTAACGATAATGCATCTGGTGTGGCTGGTGTGCTCGAATCTGCGCGTGTTTTATCAAAGTATAAATTTAATGGCTCGATTGTTTATGCAGCACTATCTGGTGAAGAACAAGGCTTGTTTGGTGGTAAAATTTTAGCTAAATATGCACAAGAGCATAACTGGCGTGTTCATGGTGTTTTAAATAACGACATGATTGGTAATTCAACCGGTATTAATGGCGTTACAGATAACACAACGGCACGTATTTTCTCAGAAGGTACACGCGTCATAGAAACAAAAGAGCAAGCTCATAAACGCCGTTTTACCGGTGGTGAGGTCGACTCTGCAAGTCGTAACCTTGCACGCTACATTGATACAATTGCCGATAGATATATTGAAAATCTCGATACCATGTTGGTCTATCGACTCGATAGATTTGGTCGAGGAGGGCATCATCGTCCATTTAATGATGTTGGCTTTGCAGCGGTGCGCATTATGGAAACCAATGAAAATTACAATCAACAGCATCAAGACCTACGTACTGAAAATGGTATCACTTACGGTGACACCATCGATCATGTTGATTTTGCCTATGCGGCTAAATTAACCTCATTAAATGCTGTGACTATGGCGTCAATGGCCTGGGCACCAGCCCCGCCGACAGGTGTCAGTATTTCAGGTGCTGTAAAGCCAAGTACAACACTAGCTTGGCACAAAAGTGATGATCCAACTGTGGTTAGCTATAAAATTTATTGGCGTTATACCAGTGAACCACAGTGGCAGTTTAGCCGGGACGTTGGCAAGGTAACCGAAGCAACCCTTAAAAATGTCGTGATCGATAATTACTATTTTGGTGTCGCATCAGTGAACAAAGACGGTATTGAATCGCCGGTTGTGTTCCCAGGGGATGTGGGCGCATTTGAGTGGCCAGCAAAAAAAGAATAACTTTCTTGTAGCAAAAACTACCTAGCTCAGCATGGTTCTTTAATGGTGAGCTAGGAACATAAATTGTGTAAAGTTTACTTTTTCGTTTGGTTTAAAATAAACAATTCTTTCTGCCACACTCAGGAAAATCTCTCCTCTTCCATTGGTTATCAAAATAAATATACCAACCTATTTAGTACATCGGTTTAAAAAGAATCGCATTTTGCAATTTTAATAGTTGCAAGTTGCAATAGCATCTATTAATAAAAATTTATTCTTTAATTATCATTTAGTTAAGTTTTGGAATGGTTGCTGCAGTGAGTAATAACATATTCACAAGAGGATGTTATTATGAAAAGTAATAGATATATTGGCGTAGCAACTGCGCTAATGACTTGCTTTGTGAGTGCTGGCCCATTTGAATACTGCCCAAGTAAAGCCTTTTTAATTCAAGGTACGCCTGCTCAAATGTATGGTGTTGATCTTGTCTCGGCAAAAACTAAAGTGCTTGCTGCTAACCTAGATTTTATCAATGAAGTCAACAATGAGAGTGTGAATGCCGTTGGCTTCAATTATCAAGATCAATACATGTATGGCTTTAGTAAGCAAGCCCCTAAAAGTGTTGTGCGAATTGGTGATGATTATTCTTTAGAGCGTTTAGACGTAAACGGCTTACCTGATGCTAACTTTTATGTTGGTGATGTTCATGTCAATAAAGGCACCAACCAGGCTGTTTACTATTTATATAACTCTAGGTTTGGTCTTTATGCTATCGATTTGTCACAGCAGGGTCTAGAGTATCAGGCGGTATTAGTTGAAGGCTCTGCTAACTGGGGGCTAGCTATCTATGACTTTGCGTTTCATCCTCATAGCAATTTATTGTATGCGGTTGAGTCAGATGGTGATTTGTACGAAATAGATTTAGTAACTAAGGTACCTAAGTTTTTAGTAAACCTAGACCTTGCAGGCGATACTGGAGCGAATGGTGCTGGCTACTTTGATGTCCAAGGGCAGTTTTACTTCAGTAATAATCGCAGTGGGAAAATACATAAAGTTGATTTAAATATCAGTCCAGTAAGCGGATATACACCTAGCGCTGCTGTATTTACATTGGGGCCGACATCAAATCAAAACGATGGAGCGCGCTGTGCTGTAGCAGAAGTAAAAGTGACTGACAACTCAATTGACTTTGGTGATGCTCCCATGCCCTATAAAACAGCGCTTTCATCCAGTGGCGCTCGACATTTATTTGACCCTAACGAAGATCAATCTAATTTAGTCTATTTAGGAACGTCTGTTGATGGTGAAAACATCAATACCACAGCAGATTTATTGGCTTCACCAGTCGATAGTTCAGATGATGGCGTTAAATTTGTTACCGATTTTGTTCTTGGCGCAACAAGTAAAATAATAGTCTCGTCGCCAAACGATAAAGGCTATTTGTATGTGTGGTTCGATTGGGACCAAAATTTTCAGTTTGATTCAGACGAAATGTCGTTGAATAAATACAAATTAAATCAAGGTGATAATAGTATTCTTGTGGATGTACCGAGTGATGCTGTTAGGGGCTCAACATGGGCGCGCTTTCGAGTTACGGATGGTAGTGAAATAAATCCAATCACTGCAACCGGTGGCGTATCTGGGGGCGAGGTAGAAGATTACTTGATCACTACTTATGGTAGTTTAGTTTATCCAAGTGAGAATAGCTGGGTAACTCTTGCTTATGAAGATCAGTGGCCTTTTTCAGGAGATTATGATTTTAATGATTTAGTTGTTAACTATCGCACAACTTTGATGGATAAAGATGGTCAAGCAACTGGCTACAAAATAGAGGGAGAGCTTGTAGGTATTGGTGCCGATTTCCACAATAGTTTTGCAGTGCGATTGTATCAAACGATAGTCGGCGATGTTGACAAGCGAATCTTACGGAGTCAAATAGATACAAGTTCAATTAGGTTAACTGTTGATGGAGTAACTCAATCACATTCAATTTTAGAAGAGGATGTTGAGGATGCCATCTTCATTATCATGCCAGATACTTGGGACGTTGCAGATAAACAGTCAAGTTGTAGTTATTTCAGAACGGAAACAGGCTGCGATACAAACAGTAAAGTGTCGTTTACTTTATCTGTAGCCCTCAAAAGCGGTGTCACGACCGCTGCGGCTCCAAAGTATACATTAGACCCATTTATTTTTGCTGCTCAAGGTTATTATCATGGTGAGTTCTTAGCAGGACAAAACCCTCGTGGCTGGGAAGTGCATCTTAAAAACCAAAAGCCGACAGAGAAATTTAATACAGCATTATTTTCGCTAGTCGGCTCTGACGATGCCAGTAATAGCTTGCAAAAATATTATTTCCAAACAGACAGTGGCTTGCCTTGGGCTATGGAGATAGGTACTGCGTGGGCACATCCGAAAGAAGGCATAGACATCACACGTGCCTACAGTGGTTTTAGATCGTTTGCTGAATCATCTGGTCGTGAAAACCCATTTTGGTTTAATAACGCACAACTTACTAATGTGATCTCACGTGGAGAATAGTTATGAAACATTATACTTTAGTTATTTTAAGTTTATTTTTGTCTGCATGTGGTGGCGGAAGTGGCTCATCAACTGAAAGTGCCAGTTCAACTGTACCAGAAGTATCTACCGTCACTACTCAGCCTGAAACACCTGCTAATACAAGCATAGGCGTTGAAACAATGCTTGACTTAAACATTGCCCCTGAGTTTGACCTAAGTAGTAAAATGCAACTTCGCGTTAATGTGGATTTGCAAATGGGTGATAACAAAGCGTATCTTAATATTTGTCTAAAAGGAGAAGATGGCAAAGCAGACTACAATCAATGTTTGTTACGTACAGCATTGGAGCAAAGTAAATTATCAGCTACTTTGATGCTTGCAAATAGCTCATTAGAGCTGGTGGCCGAAATTTGGTTTTATGATACACAAAATGAGCCCCTTCGTTATTATTGGCATCATGATAACCAACACAGTGCCGAGTTTATTATTCGGTAACAGTAAGTGATCGATCATCTGTAGGGATGAGTTTAATTAGTAACTAGTCATTTCAATAGCTTAAAAGAGGAGTTGGCATGCAATATCTACAAGGAATTCTGCAAACAGTAAAGGAATCTAACCCTAACGAACCTGAGTTTTATCAAGCTGTTGAGGAAGTACTATCATCGCTTAACCATGTTGTAGATGGTAATAATGATTTCAAAAAACTGGGCATTATCGAACGATTAGTTGAGCCAGAAAGGCAAATTATTTTCAGAGTTCCATGGCTTGATGATAACGGGAATGTGCACGTCAACAGGGGATATCGTATTGAGTTTAGCTCTACCCTTGGGCCTTTTAAAGGAGGTCTACGTTTTCATCCCAGCGTAAATCTAGGAGTCGTTAAGTTCTTAGGCTTCGAACAGATCCTCAAGAATGCGTTAACGGGTTTACCCTTAGGCGGTGCAAAAGGAGGTGCAGACTTTGACCCGAAAGGGAAAAGTGATAACGAGATTATGCGCTTTTGCCAATCTTTCATGACAGAGCTATATAGGCACATTGGTGCTACAACGGATGTACCAGCGGGTGATATAGGCGTAGGTTCAAGAGAAATAGGCTATTTATTTGGCCAATACAAGCGCATAACTAATCAGTTTCAAGGGGTGCTCACGGGTAAGCCTTTGCTGATGGGGGGCTCTGTATTAAGGGCTGAAGCGACAGGCTATGGCATAGCTTATTTTCTAAGTGCTATGCTTGATGCTAAAAATGACTCTTTAAAAGGAAAGCGCTGTCTCGTATCTGGCGCGGGTAATGTAGCATTGCATCTGATGGATAAGCTTAGCCAGTGTGATGCTATCGTTTTAACCTGTAGCGATTCAAAAGGGACTTTATACTGCAAAGATGGTTTAGATGTTGAGCTTGTTAAACACTTGAAAACCGAACAAGGAGCTGAGCTTCGAGACTACCTAAACACGCACGCTGAAGCAGAGTTTACACCCGTTAATCAGTACCCAAGCAATGGCCATAAAGTATGGCAATATGAAGCTGATATTGCTTTACCTTGTGCAACTCAAAATGAAATTACTAAAAATGATGCGACTTCACTTGTAGAGAATGGCTGTTTAATAGTATGTGAAGGTGCAAATATGCCAAGCACAGCAGAAGCGCTTACTGTTTTTAAAAAACATAAGGTTTATCTTGGACCTAGCAAAGCCGCAAATGCGGGTGGTGTGGCAACTAGTCAGTTTGAAATGGCACAAAATGCTAGCATGCAAACATGGCGACCAGAGCAAGTTGATGAAAAACTCCAACAAGTTATGAGGACTATCTTCGAGACTGTTTCGGCGACAGCGAAACAATATTCTCATGAGGACGACTTAAGCCTTGGTGCTAATATAGCTGGTTTCGAACGCGTAGCAGAAGCGATGATAAAACAAGGCGTTGTATAGCTGAGTAAGTGCCATTTTGGTAGCTTTAAGCGTTTATTGATTAAATCATTATGTACTTCTCTTTTCTTTAACTATGGTTAATGTGTTAACGAAAGGAGATAACTTATGTCATTTATCGATGGATTTGTAGCCGCTGTACCAACAGCAAATAAAGAAAAGTACCTAGTTCATGCAGAGTTAGCAGCCGAAATATTCAAAGAACACGGTGCATTAAAGGTGGTCGAGGCTTGGGGAAGCGATGTTCCTGATGGAGAAGTAACTTCATTTCCTATGGCTGTTAAAGCTCAAGAGAATGAAACGGTGGTGTTTTCTTGGGTGATCTGGCCATCCAAAGATGCTCGTGATAACGGTTGGCAGAACATAATGGGCGACCCTCGAATGAGCCCTGAGAACAACCCCATGCCATTTGACGGCAAGCGCATGATATATGGGGGCTTTGAGACTATTTTAGATAAATAGAAAATGTGCTTTTAGCTAAAGCTCAGGTAATGCAGAGCTTTAGCTATCTCTTAATTACGAGAATGTTTTTTCACTGAGCAACTCCTGCATTTGCTCACGCATTTTGAACTTTTGCAGTTTACCCGTAACTGTCATTGGGTATTCATCTACAAAGCGAATATGTTTTGGTACTTTGAAATAGGCAAGCTTGTCTTTTAAAAAAGTGCGAATGGCATGCTCATCTAGCACTGCATCATCTTGTGGTTGTATCCACGCACACACTTCTTCGCCATATTTTTCATCGCTAATTCCAAAAATAGCGGCATCTTGGATACCTGGATAGGTGTAAAGTACCTCCTCGATTTCTCGTGGGTATATGTTCTCACCGCCACGTATAATCATATCTTTAATGCGGCCAACAATAGAAACAAACCCTTCTTCGTCCATTACCCCTAAATCACCAGAGTGTAACCAGCCATCCTTATCGATGGTTGCATCCGTTTTCTCTTTATCGTTCCAATAGCAGCGCATGATACCCGCACCGCGACTACATACTTCACCTGGGAGGCCAACCTGTTGAATATCACCCAGTTCATCAATAATTTTTACTTCGGTGTGGGCTAGAGCGCGGCCGACAGTACTCACTTGCTTTTCAATTGGTGAGTCAGTTTCAGTCACATTATTAATCGGACTACATTCGGTTTGACCATAACCAATCACGACTTCAGTCATGTGCATTAATGAATGAACTTTGCGCATAACTTGCTCAGGACATGTCGAACCAGCCATGATGCCTGTTCGTAGACTAGATAAATCATATTGAGCGAACTCTTTGTGTTCTAATTCTGCTATAAACATGGTCGGTACGCCATGAAGAGCGGTACAGCGTTCTTTTTCTACTACTTCAAGGGTTGTTTTAGGATCAAATGAATCACCAGGGAAGACTGCTGTTGCGCCCTTACTAATACACACTAAATTACCTAATACCATACCAAAACAATGGTACAGAGGCACAGGAATACAGAGCTTATCCTGGTATGTTAGTTTCATAGCCTCAGCCATTAAAAAGCCATTATTGAGAATGTTTTTATGGGATAAGGTCGCGCCTTTTGGGTTACCAGTGGTACCTGATGTAAATTGAATATTGATATCTTGCTCGCAATGCAATGTAGCAGCTATCGCATCGAGCTCGAGTTTATGAGCATCTGTAGCGCGTTGCATAATATCATCAAAACTGAACATTCCTGGAGCTGGCTCATTACCAATACGGATTATGTTTTTTAAATGTGGAAGGGCATTTAGGTTTAATTCACCTGCATGTGAACTTTTTAGCTCAGGTGCAAGTTCATTAAGCATACTTATATAGTTACTCGCTTTAAACTCACTTGCGGTAATGAGCGTTGAGCACTCAACGCTGTTAAGAGCATATTTTAATTCACTCGGACGATATGCAGGGTTAATACATACCATAATGGCACCAATTTTTGCGGTTGCGAATTGCGTTAAACACCACTCAATATTATTAGGAGACCAAATACCAACACGGTCTCCTGGTTTAACGCCAAGGGAGAGCAGCCCCATAGCGAGTTGATTAATTTGCTGTTGGTATTCTTTGTACGTCAGGCGAATGTTTTGATGATTAACAATAATAGCGGGGTGGTCGGGGTTATTGTCGACAATAGCGTCAAGGTACTGACCTATTGTTTTGTCAATCAAGGGAACGTCAGTAGCGCCTTGGAAATAGCTTTGTGTTAATGGGAGACTGTTACCATGTATGTTATTTGCTTGCATTGTGTTCTCCGTGTCCTATTAAATTGTTGTCATGGACTTGATGCGAAAATAGCTAACCCAATAAGTTGAATATTTTATAGCATTAGCTTACATGTTTAACTAAGCATAGATTGTCGACAAATGAAAGTAATATAAGACTAATGTACAGAGTGTATTTTTAAGTACAGAGGAAAGGATGGCTTTTTACAGACACAAAAAAACGTGCATAAGCACGTTTTAAGTATTGATGATGTTTAGGCTTAGGCTTCGCCTTGCTTGTATGTTTTACGCATCAGATAAACGTAGGCATTAATAAAGGCATTTTCTTGAAACTTTTTAAGGCCTGTATCTTCAAATGCAATAGGGAGAGGGTTACGTTTTAGTTGCTCTTTTATTGCCGTTGCGCTTAATATTTCTACATCTAGTTCTTCGATAAGTTGGATAGCTGTTTCCATCTTAAAACCTTTTGCACTACCGGCAAATTTACCTTTCGGTTGACGCTCTTTAATTGCTACAGAATCAATTTGATAGTCTTGCATTAGTTTTCTGAAATCAAATTGAAATTTACGCATAACTTCAGTGTCGTTACCGTTAGCTAAGGTAAAGCGAGTTTGTCTTATATCACGGATATCAAAGACATCATTATCTTTTGTTAAAATACACAGCAGTACGTCGCTGCCGGTAATTTCTACACCGCATGTTCTCATGGTCATTCTCTAAATAACTTAATTTTCGCAATTATAGCAAGTAACGAATTGAAAAACAGTTGCTTTAAAAATGAATTTTAATTGCAATCGCACTATGGTCACTGACGCTTATGTCTTCAAGTGTTTCGGCTGGATTTAAATGATCTTCAAAGCTTGAGTATGAGACAGAGCTGACTTTTGACATTGCACACTCAGGATTGAAATGTGCAGAAACAAGTATATAGTCAAGTACGCTACCACGGCGGTGATAATAATGACTGTAAGGCTTAGTATAACCTGCTTTATTTTCATCACTAAATTGATACACATCCGTTAATCCGACCACAGGTTCATTTTGCTCAATGCATGGTTCACAGCGTGTTGGATGGAAACCTTGCGTCATAAATGACAGTGTTGGGCTTGTAAGTACATCATTAAAATCACCCATCACAATAGTTGCACATTGCTTTTCACGCTGGGTCTTTAAAGCATCGTAATAAACAATAGACGCCTCAAGGGAACGTGATATTTGCGATTGCATGGTTCCCACTGTCTGATGTAGTAATTGAAGTAATGGGTCTTCGAGATTGTGAATGTTTAAAATATGCGCCATTGATTGCACGCGTTGTGATTTAAAGTGAACAACATAACAACAAATGTCACCAAAAAAAGGGATTGAGATTAAGCATTTGATAGGGGTTCTATTGAACTTGAACTCATTTTGGTTATTCAAGTATTCAAGCAGTTCTGGGCAGGGTGTTAGTGGTTCACAGCTTTTTAAAGGGTACTTACTGGCTAAGGCGACAATGGGGTTGAAAAGTACCTGTGGATACAGCGCATCGTGACTTGGTGTGTCAACTATTTCAAAGTAGTCATAACCTGCTTCTTTACATTGTATTTCCAATGCTTGATAGCTAAAAACCTCTTGAAAAGCGACTATATCGGCTTGGGTTTGGTTTAGAAATTGGGCGATAAATTGCTGCTTTTGGCGCCACTGGGTTTTATTATAATGTTCATGTTGCTGATAAAAAGAATAGGGGGGGGCTGTATAATTTAGCAAATTAAACGTTGCAAATTTAACTGTGCGAGGTTTTGACATCATATTTACCCAAAAAGTTATCTTCACTAAGTATGAAATGGGATAAGTAATTGTCAATTTAGTCTTCTAACTACTTGTATTTGAATTCACTAGCGGCGACAATGGTTGTTCATGTTTGCGAAGACTCAGTGAATATGAGCCTAAATAGGCACTAAATGGCAATGCTTATTCGTAAAAGCGTTGCAGAGTTTACAAATTAATTTTTAAAAAAATACATGTGATGCATTGTAGGCATCACCACTGTAGTAAGGATTTATAATGCCAGTTATTACCCTCCCTGACGGTAGTCAGCGTAGTTTCGAAAACCCAGTAAGTACCTATGATGTAGCAAGTGATATCGGTCCTGGTCTTGCCAAGGCAACCATTGCAGGCCGTGTTAATGGCTCGCGTGTTGATGCATGTGATTTAATTACCGATGACGCACGCTTAGAAATCATCACAGCAAAAGACGACGACGGTTTAGAGATCATTCGTCACTCATGTGCGCACCTTATTGGTCATGCAGTTAAGCAACTTTTCCCTGAAGCGAAAATGGCAATCGGTCCGACCATCGATAACGGTTTCTATTACGATATCGATATGGAGCATTCTTTAAGCCAAGACGATTTAGATGCAATTGAAAAGCGTATGCTTGAGCTTGCTAAAACAAATTACGATGTGGTTAAAAAGACCGTCAGCTGGCAAGAAGCGCGTGATACTTTTGAAGCACGCGGTGAAACATATAAAATGGAAATCTTAGACGAGAATATCGCAAAAGATGACCGTCCAGGTTTATACCATCACGAAGAATATGTGGATATGTGTCGTGGCCCACACGTACCAAATATGAAATTCTGCCAACACTTCAAAATAATGAAAGTGGCGGGTGCATATTGGCGTGGTGATTCAGAAAATAAAATGCTACAGCGTATTTATGGCACGGCATGGGCAGATAAAAAGCAACTTAAAGCGTATTTAAAACGTTTAGAAGAAGCTGAAAAACGTGATCACCGTCGTATTGGTAAAGCACTTGACCTTTGGCACTGGCAAGAAGAAGCGCCTGGCATGGTGTTTTGGCACAATGATGGCTGGAGCATTTACCGTGAACTAGAAGACTTTGTTCGTGAAAAACTACGTGAGTATGATTACGAAGAAGTGAAAGGTCCATTAATGATGGACCGTGGTTTATGGGAAAAATCAGGTCACTGGGATAAATACGCAGATGCCATGTTCACAACTGAATCTGAAAAACGTGAATATGCCATTAAACCAATGAACTGCCCAGGTCACGTACAAATCTTTAACCAAGGTTTAAAATCATACCGTGATCTGCCATTACGTATGGCTGAATTCGGTTGCTGTCACCGTAACGAACCATCAGGTGCATTGCACGGCTTAATGCGTGTACGTGGCTTTACTCAAGATGATGCGCATATTTTCTGTACTGAAGAGCAAATCATGGATGAGGTATCGGCATGTATCAAAATGGTTTACGACACATACGAAACGTTTGGTTTTGAGAAGATTGTAGTAAAACTATCTACTCGCCCAGAAAAACGTATCGGTGAAGACGAAATGTGGGATAAAGCTGAGCTTGCGCTAGCTGATGCATTAAAAGCAAACGACATTGAGTTTGATTATCTACCGGGTGAAGGTGCGTTCTATGGTCCTAAAATTGAATTTACATTGTATGACTGTTTAGACCGTGCATGGCAATGTGGTACAGTGCAGCTTGATTTTGCATTACCGGGTCGTTTAGGTGCAACTTATGTTGCTGAAAACAACGAACGTCGCACACCCGTTATGATCCACCGTGCTATATTAGGTTCAATCGAGCGTTTCATTGGTATTTTAACTGAAGAATACGCAGGCTTGTTCCCGACATGGCTTGCTCCTAAGCAAGTTGTGATCATGAATATCACAGATAAACAAGCTGATTATGTTCAAGAAATTGTACAAAAATTAAATAAACTTGGAATTAGAGCCGCTGCTGACTTGAGAAATGAGAAGATTGGCTTTAAAATCCGTGAACATACGTTAAAACGTATTCCATATTTACTTGTTGTTGGCGACAAAGAAGTTGAACAACAAGAAGTGGCAGTACGCACTCGCACAGGTGAAGACCTAGGCAAATTTAATGTTGATGATTTTGTAGCTAAAATTAGCGACGAAATAAAAAATCGACAATAAATCATGAGCGTGTAGGGCATAACAAACAGCCAACTACACGCTTTTTATTTTATATTCTTGGAGGATCGTACCATTAGAGGCGGCAAGAAAGGGCAACAAACAGCTCAAAAAAATCGTATCAACGAAGATATTACAGCTAAAGAAGTTCGTTTAATTGACATTGACGGCGAGCAAGCTGGCATCGTGTCATTAAAAGAAGCGCAAGCTATGGCAGATGATGCGGGTGTAGATCTTGTAGAAATTAGTCCTAATGCAGAGCCACCTGTATGTAAGGTTATGGACTACGGAAAGTTCATCTTTGAAAAAAGCAAAGAACTAAAAGAACAAAAGAAAAAGCAAAAGCAGATCCAGGTTAAAGAAATCAAATTCCGTCCAGGTACGGATGAAGGTGACTACCAGGTTAAGCTTCGCAACTTGCGTAAGTTCTTAGAAGCGGGTGATAAAGCTAAAATTACTATTCGTTTCCGTGGTCGTGAAATGGCTCACCAAGAAATTGGTATTGAATTATTAAATCGTGTTAAAGCTGATTTGGAAGATGTATCACAAGTTGAGTCTTTCCCAAATCGTGTTGAAGGTCGTCAAATGGTAATGATGATGGCCCCTATTGCTAAAAAGTAATAAACAAGCGATAATGCGCACCGAATTTATTTCAGGTCTCCAAGTAACAGCTTGCTGTTCACCTGAAATAACCGGTTTAAAGTAAAATTGCAGTTATATTGACTGAGTTTTCACCGGACATTGGCGGTAAGTTTGGCCTTATAAAGTAGAGTTATTTATTTACCTCTCGCCTGCTTGCCTAATCGTAAAGCAATACATTTGGAGTTATTGCAATGGCTTATAAGCTAAAAACTCACAGAGGCGCTGCTAAGCGTTTCAAAAAGACTGCTTCTGGCGGTTTCAAGCGTAAACAAGCGCATCTTCGTCACATTCTGACTAAGAAAACTTCTAAGCGTAAATTACACTTACGTCCTAAGATGATGGTTCATAAGAATGACCATGGTCTAGTTTCACGTATGTTACCATTCGCTTAATAGGAGTCTTCAGAAATGGCAAGAGTTAAACGCGGTGTTATCGCACGTGCACGTCACAAAAAAGTTTTAAAGCAAGCTAAAGGTTACTACGGAGCACGTTCACGTGTTTACCGCGTAGCTTTCCAGGCAGTTACTAAAGCGGGTCAATACGCTTACCGTGACCGTCGTGCTAAGAAACGTACTTTCCGTCAACTTTGGATTGCACGTATCAATGCAGCAGCTCGTCAAAACGGTCTTTCATACAGCCGTTTTATCAATGGTCTTAAAAAGACTTCTGTAGAAATCGATCGTAAGATCCTTGCAGATATCGCAGTTTATGACCAAGTTGCATTTGCAGCACTTGTTGAAAAAGCAAAAGAAGGCCTAGCGGCTTAATTCGCTTTTCATAAAAGTTTTAAAAAGGAGCCTTGTGCTCCTTTTTTTGATCTCAAACTCAAAACATTTCTTTGCGAAATAATTATATACGCATGTCATTTGCTCCATTTTTTTGTTGAATCACCGCAGTTTACGCAATCATTTCAGATTAGTTGTTATAATTTCTTCTAATTAAATAAGTATCGCACCTGAGAGTAATATGTTTGCTAGCTTAATGTTTTTATCTGCTGCTGTGACCATGGACAGTCACTTACCACCCTTAAAACCTTGGCAAGGTGAAAGTGTGACTTTGATGCAAGAAAAAGGTCCATTAACTACAGATTTTGAATTAAGTGGCGGTATGCGTTCGCCAAATTATGAAGATACCATGGCATTTGTTGATAGACTTGTGGCTGCCAACCCCACACAGTTTAAAGTACAAACAATAGCAACAAGCAGTGCAGGGCGTAAGATAAAAATGTTAGTGGCGAATGAGCAAGGTTTGTTCGATGCAGCGCAGTTAACGTCTGATGCTAAGCCAACAATTTTTATTCAAGCAGGTATACACAGTGGTGAGATTGATGGCAAAGACGCCATGTTTATGCTGCTGCGTGACATTGCAACAGGCAAGCGCCGTGATATCTTGAGTAAAGTGAATATACTCTTCATTCCTATTTTAAATGTTGATGGACATGAAAGAAGTAGCCAATTCAATCGTATAAATCAGCGTGGCCCCGTTGAAATGGGCTTTAGAACCAATGGTTTAAATTTAAACCTTAATCGAGATTACACTAAGTTAGATACCCCAGAAGTGCGAGGTGTCTTGAAGGTTATTAATACGTTCAAACCCGATCTCTATGTCGATGTGCATGTCACTGACGGCGCTGATTATCAGTATGATGTAACGTATGGCTATAATCCTGTTTTTTCAAGTGAATCACCCAGTGTTTCAGAAGCACTTGATACAATGTTCAAACCAATTATCGATGCTAAATTGACAAAAATGGGGCATATCCCTGGTCCGTTAGTTTTTGTTATGGATAAACGTGACTTTAAAAAGGGATTAGCCGGTTGGGTCGCAACCCCCCGTTATTCAAACGGCTGGGGTGATTTACGCTCTTTACCGAGTATTTTAGTTGAGAATCACTCTTTGAAGCCTTATAAACAGCGTGTACTTGGCACTTATGTGTTTTTAGATGGTGCAATTGATGCACTCGCAAAAAATAATCAAGCGTTACAAGCTGCGGTTAAAAAAGAACGTGAATTTAAACCTACGCAACTGGTGGTTGAGCGCAGCTATGCTACAGAACTAGATACACTGGTATTTAAAGGAATTAAATATACGCGTAGTAAAAGTGAATTATCAGGGCAAGCGGAAGTAGCTTATCTTGGTGAAGAAGAAAGTTATGATGCATTGCCTATTTACTGGCAAAAAATCGTTAAAAAAACAGTTAATGTGCCTAGCGCCTTTTATATTCCGCCAGCTTATAGTGCAATTATTAGTAAATTAAAACTACATGGTGTCGAAGTATTGCGTGTTAACGACACTGGGCCTAAATCGTTAACACAGGCTTCGGTAAAAGACTATACTTTTGCTAACGTGCCTTTTGAAGGACGTTTTCGAGTTGAAGCAAGCTTCGATTACAAGAGTATCAATGATGTTGATGTAGCTGGCTGGTATAAGGTATCAACAAATCAGCCATACTCAGAGTTAGCAACTCATTTACTGCACCCTGAAGCACCTGATTCATTCTTTGCATGGGGAGAGTTCAATACTATTTTTCAGCGCACTGAGTATATGGAAAACTATGCTTTGATACCTTACGCAAAGCAAATGTTACAAGAGCAACCAGAGCTTGCGCTAGAGTTTGATCAAAAGGTCCGTGAAGATAAAGCCTTTGCTAAAGACCCAGAAGCACGACTTAATTGGCTATACAAGCGATCACCATTTTATGATCAGGCTTATTTGCAGTATCCAATTTTAATGGCTTTTGAACAACCTTCAATGGAGCAATAAAATGAATGTTGTTACAGTTCCAGTAACAGGCTTTGCACAAAATTGTCGTATTGTTGTTTGTACAAATACCAATAAAGCGGCATTGATAGACCCTGGCGGGGACGCCGATAAACTAAGCGCAGAGCTCTCTACATTAGGGTGTGAACTTGAGTCTATCTTTTTAACCCATGGTCACCTTGATCACGTTGGTGCAGCGAAACAACTAGCTGATAAATTTGGTGTAAAAATCATTGGGCCACATCTTGATGATAAGTTTTGGTTTGATTCGTTACCAATGCAAGCGAAAATGTTTGGTTTTGCGCCGATTACGCCATTTTATCCAGATGCATGGTTAGCTCATGGTGACACAATCTATGTTGGAGAGACTTGTTTATCAGTTCGCCACTGCCCTGGGCATACTCCTGGGCATGTTGTTTTTTACCATGATGCATCAGAGCAAGTTTTCGTTGGTGATGTAATTTTTCAAGGCTCAGTAGGGCGTACAGATTTTCCTAAAGGGGACAGTGCGCAACTTATTGCATCTATTAAGTCTGAAATTTTGAGTCTAGCAGATGACGTTAAAATTCTTCCGGGGCACGGTCCGAATACGACCGTAGGCCATGAACGAAAAACAAACCCATTTATTAGTGGACGCTATGGCTAAAATTGCATTTTTTTGCATAAATAATTGAAAATGAGCAGACTGATTTTTAAATCAGTAGTATAATTTAACCAATAACTTTAAAGAAAAAGAAATAAAATGTCTCTAAACCAAGTAGATCGCCAAATTTTGGCATTGTTACAGCAAGATGCTAGCTTATCAACGGCAGAAATTGCCGATAAAGTTGGTTTATCTCAATCTCCATGTTGGCGTCGTATCGCGAAGCTTGAGCAGGATGGCTATATCAAAGGTAAAGTTGCTTTGCTCGACGAAAAAAAGCTTGGCTTTGATATGTTGGTTTACGCCCACGTTCGCTTGTCTAACCACGGCAGAACAAATCTTGCTGAATTTGAACGTTTGATCATGAGTTATGATGAAGTCACTGAATGTTATAGTATGGCGGGGACAATGGACTTTATGTTGCGTATCATTTCAAAAGGAATAGAAGGTTATGAGCAGTTTGTTCGTGACAACCTTTTGAATCTAGAGTTCGTTCAAGAAGTACATTCGAATGTTACAATGACGTGTGTTAAACGTAGTACGTCGTTACCACTTTAATTCTTTTATTTACTACACTTAGTCTTTTTCAAAAAACGGCTAGCATTTTATGGTGCTAGCCGTTTTGTTGTTAATAATTGTTAACGTATCGAGTTTTTGCTAGAATTCTGCGCCTTGCCAAAATGCATTCATAAGAAAGAGGATCTTAATGTTTAACTTACTCAGCAAAGCCCCCAGCTCTGCTAAAAACGATATTTTATCAGGCCTGACTGTAGCGTTAGCATTAGTACCAGAAGCAGTTGCATTTGCTTTCGTTGCTAACGTTGAACCATTAGTCGGTTTATATGCTGCATTTATTGTTGGCTTAATAACGGCTATTTTCGGTGGTCGTCCAGGCATGATTTCAGGTGCTACAGGCGCACTGGCAGTTGTGATGGTAAGTTTAGTATTAGATCATGGTGTAGAATATTTATTTGCCACTGTACTATTAATGGGGATATTGCAGATCTTAGCGGGTGTTTTTAAGCTCGGTAAATTTATCCGCATGGTGCCACATCCAGTGATGTTGGGATTTGTAAACGGTTTGGCAATCGTTATTTTCTTAGCGCAGTTAGGGCAGTTTAAAGTACCGGATGGCATGGGCGGTCAGCAGTGGATGGAAGGTCAAGCACTTTATATTATGCTTGGTTTAGTTGCATTAACTATGGCTATTATTCATTTTTTGCCAAAGCTCACAACAGCAGTACCATCTTCGCTTGTTGCGATTGTGACCGTGACAGGTTTAGTCATTGGTCTGGATTTAGAAGCGCGCACGGTACTTGATTTTCTAAAAGGCATGACAGGTAACGAGCAAGCGACTATTGCAGGTGGCTTACCTGAATTTCATATTCCTATGGTGCCTTTCAATTTAGAAACGCTTAAAATTATTTTCCCTTACGCATTAGTCCTAGCGGCAATTGGCTTAATTGAATCATTATTAACACTCACTTTAATTGATGAGATCACAGAAACTCGCGGCCACAGTAATAAAGAGTGTATAGGTCAAGGTGCTGCCAATGTAACCTGTGGTTTTTTTGGTGCAATGGGTGGTTGTGCCATGATTGGTCAATCAATGATCAATATAAACTCGGGTGGTCGTTCACGTTTATCTGGCATTAGTGCAGCTTTATTGCTTCTTGTTTTTATCGTGTTTGCAGCAAGTTTAATCGAGATGATCCCATTAGCAGCGCTAGTTGGTGTTATGTTTATGGTTGTTTTAGGCACATTTGAGTGGGCAAGTTTCAAAATGATGAAGCGAGTACCTAAGTCAGATGCGTTTGTGATTGTATTAGTCTCAGGTGTAACCGTTGCAACCGACTTAGCAATAGCGGTTTGTGTGGGTGTTATTGTATCTGCACTGGTATTTGCTTGGCAGCATGCGAAGCACATTTACACAAGTAATTACATAGACGAACAAGGTTCAAAAGTATATGAACTGCATGGCCCATTGTTCTTTGGCTCAGTGAAAAACTTTGCTGAATTATTTGATGTTAAAAATGATCCTCAAGATGTGATCATTGAATTTAAGCACAGCCGTGTTGCTGACCATAGTGCAATTGAAGCCATAGATAGCCTAGCGGATAAATATAAGAAAGCAGGTAAGCAATTACACTTACGTCATTTGAGTCCTGATTGCATTCAACTCCTTCATAAAGCACGTGATATTGTTGAAGTTAATGTGATTGAAGATCCAAATTATAAAGTGGCTTCAGATAAATTAGCTTAAAAATAAAGCAATGATAAAGCGAAGGCTGTAGTAGTCTTCGCTTTTTTAATGCCTGAAGAATGCGGTAAGGCTATAAAAAATCAAGATAGGCGGCAGTGCTTTATTCTCGTGACTATCGGTATAATAAAAATAAGTATATAAGGTAACTCGTTATTTTGAATTGGCAATCTTTAGTTGATAATCGACAACGTTTTTTCTGGGTCCTGCAGATCGCTGGCTGGATTGGCTATGCATTAGTAAATTATATAGGCTCAAAAGTATTTGAAATGCGTGACATATACGTGTTTGTTATCGTTTTGAATGCTTATGCAGGATGCTTAATGACGATACCTTTACGCTATATGTATAGGAAAGTATGGAACGCGTCACCATGGGTATTAATGCTCGTTGTTTTTGGTGCGTCTTATTTGACGGGAACGCTTTGGGCAGTAGTACAAAAGTTTAACTTATGGGAAATATATCGCCATGGTTATAGGCCAAATGAGTGGTTTTATTACCTTCAACAAGGTTTAGATTCTGTCTATATCATTTTGTGTTGGAGTGGTTTGTACTTTGGAATTAAGTATTACCAGCTTTTACAAAGTGAGCGACAAAAAGCGTTAAAAGCAACAACAATGGCCCATGAAGCTCAACTAAAAATGCTTCGTTATCAGTTAAACCCGCATTTTTTATTTAATACGCTTAATGCTATTTCTACATTGATATTGGTAAAAGAGAACAAAGATGCAAATCTAATGGTCTCTAAGTTAAGTGACTTTTTACGTTATACGTTAAACACAGATCCAATCAAAAAAGTCCCATTAGAGCAGGAGTTACATGCTTTAATGTTGTACTTAGAAATTGAAAGAGTACGTTTTGATGAACGTTTGCAGGTAAATGTTGAAGTGAGTGAGCAAGCAAAAGAAGCGCTAGTGCCAAGTTTAATACTGCAACCGATCATCGAAAATGCCATTAAGTATGCTATTGCACAACTAAATGAAGGTGGTGTGATTGATATAAAAGCACAAGTTTTCGCAAATGAACTATTATTGGAAGTAGGCGATAATGGTCCTGGTACCGAGCTGATAAATGGCCAACTGGTTAATTCTCAAGGCGTTGGCATAGCAAATACCAAAGACCGACTAAAAACACTTTATGAGAACAATTATTCGTTTGTACTCTCTGACAATACGCCAAGTGGATTAAAGGTAAATCTGCGTGTTCCGTTTGAAAAGGCTGTTAAATAAATGAGCAAAATTAGAACGCTGATTGTTGATGACGAACCATTAGCCAGAAAAGGCTTAGCTGTACGACTTTCTGAGTTTGACGATTTGGAAGTTATTCGTTTATGTAGCAATGGACAAGAAGCAATTGATGAGTGTTTATCTGGTAACATTCAATTAGTATTTTTGGATATCCAAATGCCAAACATGAATGGTTTTGAAGTCGCGCGAGCATTAAGCGAGAGTGTTAATCCATTACCAGCAATTGTTTTTGTAACGGCATTTGATCAGTTTGCTGTTAAAGCATTCGAAATTCATGCATTGGATTATATTCTTAAACCAGTCGATGACAACAGACTAAAACAGGCGGTAGAGAAAGTGCATACCTATTTAAAGACACAACAAGATAACGCCCATAAGAAGAAACTAGCGAGCTTTGTTGCGGGTATTACAGGTAACAACTGCGAAGAAATTTTAAAGAAATTAGCAACAGGAGATAGCCTAGCAGATAGGCGTTACCCAGAATCACTCGCTGTAAAAGAGCAGGGTGAGATTGTTCGTGTGCCTGTGGTGACAATTCAATGGGTTGATGCGGCAGGTGATTATATGTGCCTACATTGCCAAGACGGACAAACACATATCTTACGTAAAACTATGAAAGAGCTTGAACAAGAGCTCGACCCGCAATTATTTGTACGTGTTCATCGTAGTGCTATTGTAAATACTAAGCAAATTAGCAAGCTTGTAACGCAAGTAAGCGGTGAATATTTATTAGTGCTTGATAACGGCCAAGAATTAAAAGTGAGCCGTAGCTACCGTGATAAAGTAAAAGCAGCACTGGCCAGCTAGTTAACAATAGACACTAATTAAGTCAAAAAGGCGCATTAAATGCGCCTTTTTAACGAGTAATTGTACTAGTTTAAACTGTTACAATCTTCATTGTGTTTGTAGCACCAATTGTTTCCATCGCATCACCGTGCGTTAAGATCACTGTATCGCCAGCCACAAGAGAACCAAGCTCAACCAGTGTGTTTAATGCGTCACGAACCATGCTGTCATCTTCACATTTTGTTGAATCGAAGAATACAGGATAAACGCCACGGTAAAGAGCTGTTTGACCCAATGTGCTTGCATGACGTGATAGTGAGTAAATTGGTAGACCAGAGCTAATACGCGACATTAACTTAGCTGTGCTGCCTGATTCTGTTAGTGTCACAATCGCTTTTACAGAATCTAAATGATTAGCTGCATACATAGCAGATAAGGCTATTGATTCAGCATTTGATGAAAAACGGCTGTCTAAACGGTGTTTAGAGACGTGCGTTTCTTTTTGAGATTCTGCACCCAAACAAACGCGGGCCATAGTAGCAACAGTTTCTTCGGGGTAGTCACCAGCGGCTGTTTCAGCTGATAGCATAACGGCATCAGTGCCATCAAGTACTGCGTTTGCAACGTCCATAACCTCTGCACGGGTTGGCATTGGGTTATCGATCATTGATTCCATCATTTGTGTTGCTGTAACAACAGTACGGTTTAGTGAGCGCGCACGGCTAATGATAAGTTTTTGTTTACCAACAAGGGCTGCATCACCAATTTCAACACCAAGGTCACCACGTGCAACCATAACAGCGTCAGAAGCAAGTACGATATCGTCAATAGCTTCAACTGTTTCAACCGCTTCTGCACGTTCTATTTTTGCAAGAAGTTGCGCGTTCGAGCCAGCTGCTTCTGCTAAAGAGCGAACATAACGCATGTCATCGCCACTACGTGGGAATGAAACAGCAATGTAATCAACGCCAATTTCAGTGGCAGTGATTAAATCTTCTTTGTCTTTATCAGTGAAAGCAGGGGCTGTTAAGCCACCGCCTAAACGGTTAATCCCTTTATTGTTTGAAAGTACGCCACCAACAGTAACAGTCGTGTGAACTAGGGCACCATCTACGCTATCAACTGTTAATTGAATTAAGCCGTCGTTTAATAGTAGTAAGTCACCTGATTTAACATCGTTTGGTAACTCTTTATAGTCGATACCTACCGCGTTTACGTCGCCTTGGCCTTTTTCCATTTCTGCATCAAGAGTAAATTTTGCGCCTACTTCTAGGTTTACTTTACCATCTTTGAAAGTTGAGACACGAATTTTAGGGCCTTGTAAGTCGGCCAGAATAGCAACGTGCTTGCTTAAACGCTTAGCAATGCTGCGTACCGCTTCAGCGCGGTCTTTATGATCTTGTGCTACACCATGTGAGAAGTTCAAACGAACAACATTTGCACCTGCACGAATAATTTTTTCTAGGTTGTTATCGCGATCGGTTGCCGGTCCAAGGGTCGCAACAATTTTTGTGCGTCTTAGCATCAAATTCTCCTGTGCGCTTAATTAAATTAAGCAAATTGATGGTTATCTATTAAAAAGCCGTGCAATTAAACCATTTATAATTGGCTTATACATAAGCACGCTGTAGAACTCATAAGTAAAAATAGTGTTCTTACGTATGAGAATCAGACTGTCTGTATCAAATTGTAATATACAAAGTAACAATGACGTTATTATGACACCGGTGTCAGGTAGCGTCAATACACATACCTTTTTAAAGGGTATTATAAAAATCTGGTCCGATGCCTGCGTTATTTTGATATACTGACCATAACGTCGCTTCATGATTTTGATGATTTATATCAACTTAGCTTACAAGCTCGCATTTTTGGGCTGCTTGGGTATAATGCGCGCGTAATTATTTTGATTAACTAACCAATAGTTGTTACCGAGGAGGACACTAAATGCAAGTTGCATTAGTAGGGTTAGGCGTTATGGGTAAAAATCTTGCCCTCAACCTGATTGAAAAAGGGCTGACATTAGTAGCTTATGATAAAAACCCTGATGCGGGTGCTGAGTTACTAAGCTGTGCGAAAACGCTTGGTTTGGCAGACCGTTTACACATAGTGTCTGATTTAAATGATATGGTTAGACGCTTAGAACCGCCTCGTTCAATCTTACTATTAGTTCCTGCTGGTGAATTGGTTGATAAAGTATGTACAGAGCTTGCAGAAGCAGGTGTTGACTGTGATGACATAATTGTAGATTGCGGCAACAGTAACTACAAAGACGGCATTAGCCGTAAACTTAAATATCAAAACAAATTTGAATTTGCCACTATGGGTATTTCTGGCGGTGCAGAAGGTGCGCGTCATGGTCCTGCTATGATGGCGAGTGGTTCAGAAGGCGGCTGGGAACGTGTAGAGCCGTGGTTTGAAAAAGTAGCGGCAAGCTACAAAGGTGAGTCGTGTTTTGCGCGTGTAGGCCAATCTGCAAGTGGTCACTTTGTAAAAATGGTTCACAACGGTATTGAATATGCGTTAATGCAGTTAATTGCTGAAATGTACCAATTACTGCGTTTAGGCACCAATCGTTCACCGAAAGAAGTGGCTGATATTTTCAATGACTGGTCAGAAGGGACTTTAAATAGCTACTTACTGTCAATTTCAAGCCATATCTTAAGCCTTGAAACAACAGAAGGTGAGCCACTAGTCGATTTAATCGATAATAAGGTTGGCGCTAAAGGCACTGGCCTATGGACTGCACAAAATGCGCTAGAACTTGGCATTGCAGTGCCATCATTAGTGGCGGCTGTACAAGCTCGTCACTTAACAAATACTTGTGATACACATGCAGCGAAAGAAATGACTTACGCTGCTAAAGCAACTGACTCAGTTGATTTAGATTTGGATGAGTTAAAAGATGCATTCACACTGGCAAGTTTACTTGCTTATCGTCAAGGCTTAGCACTTATCAAAGGTGCGTCTCGTGCCCATCAGTGGAAAGTTGACCTTTCGAAAACGCTACAAACATGGCGCGCTGGTTGTATCATCCGTGCAGATTACTTAGATAATGTAGCTGAAGGTGTAGAGTTTATCGATTCTATGCAGCGTGAATCAGCAGCATTACGTAAAGTGACAGGCGCAGCAGTTGCATCTGGTCTTGCGTTCCCTGTGTTAACAGCAACACAAACTTACATTGCGACGTTAACAACACCAAGTAATGGTCACCTTGTTCAAGCACAACGTGACTACTTCGGTGAGCATGGTATTAAAACTCACAGTGGTGAGATTTGTCATTTAACAGACTTAGTTGAGATTGACGAAAAAGTTCGTTAATTATCAAAAGTATAAAAAAGGCACCAGTTGGTGCCTTTTTTGTATTCAATTGTATTGATTATCGGCTTAATTCACCACGCAGGTTGTCTTGCATCAAGTGACGAATTGTTTCTACTTCAAGCTTTTGACTAAATAAGTAGTGTAACTTGGTTAAACACGCTTCTAATGTCATATCGTAGCCACTGATCACACCACAATTTAATAAGGCATTACCCGTTGCATAACCCCCCATGTTCACTTGACCTTTTAAGCATTGTGTTAGGTTAACAATCACCATACCGCGTTTACTAGCGTCATTTAGAATATCTAAAAACGCTGGATCTTGTGGGGCATTACCCACACCAAAGCTAAGTAAAACAAGTGCTTTGATGTCATCATTAACTAAGCTTTTTACCACTTTAGGGCTTATACCAGGGTATAGATAAAGCACACCAATTGGTTGTGGTGTAATATTCGATACCTGTAATTCGTTATCAACGTAAGGGCTAAGTTGCCCTTTGATAAGTTGAATATTAATTCCAGATAATGCTAAAGGTTCAAGGTTAGGTGAAGCAAACGCATCAAAACCATCGGCATGGGCTTTTGTTGCACGGTTACCACGAAACAGTTGGTTATTAAAAAACAGGCTTACTTCAGCAATTGGGTAATTAGCGGCTAAATACATTGCATTAAGTAAATTTACTTGGCCATCAGAACGAAGCTGCGACAGTGGAATTTGCGAGCCCGTCACAATCACAGGTTTTGTTAGATTTTCGAACATGAAAGACAAGGCAGAAGCTGTGTAGGCCATGGTATCGGTACCATGCAAAACTACAAAGCCATCATAATCTTGGTATTTACTTTTAATATCGTCAGCAATGAGTTGCCAGTGGGCAGGGGACATATCTGAAGAATCAATGAGCGGGCAATATTCGTGAATATCAAACAAAGGCATTTCATCGCGATTAAACTCTGCATTATTAACCACTGTTTCGGTTAAAAAACCTTCTGCCGGAACATAACCGCGACTTGATTTTTTCATCCCGATTGTGCCGCCCGTGTAGGCGATATATATACGTTTACGTTTCATAAAAAAGCCCAGTAAAATAACTGGGCTTAGTATACCTAAAATTGCTTAGCGAAGTAAGTTATTGAATTACGTTGCATACTAAACAACGAGCGTAAACACCTTGTGGGTCGTTGTAATCTTTTAGGTTATCAATTTCACTACTTAACTGATTAATAAGGCTTTGTAAGTTAGCTTGTGTAGCCAGTACTGATTGTGATGAGTCAGACTTAGCAAAGAAGCTCTTAACAGCTGCTGTACCAAAGATATCTAGCAGCATTTGCTCTTGAGGAGTTAAAGACTGTTTAATAGTTTTAACATCGTAATGAGCCAGCTTAGCAAGTTCAGCCGCTGCTTTTATAGCATCTTGCTTATCACCTAGTTTATCGACTAAACCAAGTTCTTTTGCTTGGGTCGCAATCCATACACGGCCTTGTGCTATTTCATTCACTTGTTCTGGTGTCATGTTACGTGCTTCAGCTACTACATTTAAGAAGCGCTGATAAGCATCTTCTACACTCAATTGAATGATATCGGCCATTTTCTCATCAAGTGGGCGAGCAATCGAAAAGCCAGCAAGATCGGTCGTTGCCACACCATCTGAATAAATACCTAATTCAGCCATGGTATTTTCAAACGTCATGAAAGTACCGAACACACCGATTGAACCCGTAATTGTGCTAGGGGCAGCCCAAATCTCGTTAGCGGCAGATGCAATCCAGTAACCACCTGATGCTGCCACTGAGCTCATTGAAGCGATAACCGGTTTGCCAGCAGCTTTAAGCGCTAATACTTCGGCGCGAATAACTTCAGACGCGAACATACTTCCGCCACCTGAATCAATGCGAAGCACAACGGCTTTTACTTTGTCATCAAGGCGCGCTTCACGAAGTAGAGCGGCGGTAGAGTCGCCACCAATCTCACCTGCTTTGCGTTCACCGTCTACGATGGTTCCTTTAGCTACGACAACAGCTACTTTTTCAGTGATTGGGTTATCAAATTCAATAGGTGGCTTCACAAGCGATAAATACTCACGGAAGCTAACCTGTTTAAAGGTTTTGCCTGTTTCTTCAGTACCAACTACATCAATTAATTGTTGACGAATTTGTTGTGACGTTTTCAGAGAGTCAACCCATTGGTTGTTTAGTGCATATTGACCTGAGTTACCATTAACGGCTTGCATTTTAGCAAGGTAGACATCCATATCTTCATCGAAATTGCTTTCATCGAATGGACGGCTTGCAGCGACGTCTGTTTTATATTCGTTCCAAAGTGCGGTTAGCCACACATTGTTTGCCTCTTTTGCAGCCTCAGACATGTCGTTACGAATGAATGGTTCAACGGCTGACTTATAAGTGCCTACACGGAAAATATGTTGTGTTACTTTAAGCTTCTCAAGTGCATCTTTGAAATAAAGTGGGAACATGCCATAGCCTTCAATACTTACACCACCATAAGGGTGCATTGACACCTCGTTAGCATGAGCCGCGATATAATATTGTGCTTGCGTGTAGTAATAGCCCGTTGCAACAACTTGCTTACCCGCATCTTTAAATGCATCAATAGCGTTTGTTATTTGCTTTAACTTATTGATATGTGCACTTGGCATTTTTTGTAGATCAAGCAGCATAACTGAGATACGATCATCTTTGGTTGCTTGATTAATAACTTCAATGACATCATCAAGTAAAATTTCTGATGGTACTTCTTGCCCCATAGTTGCATCGTTGATAGCTGCTTCAACAGGGTCAACATAGGTTTTCTCTTCAACAATTGGTCCATTTAGGTTTAGACGTAATACAGTGCCATCGGCCACTTTTACTTTGTCTTCTTCACTAGATATAGCAACAATAAATAGTATTACTAGTAGTAAAAAAATAATGTTGAGAACCAATCGGCGTGAGAAGTTAATCCCTGCCCAAATGCCTTTAAATATCTTTGCTAGCAAAATAAATCCTTAATTCAGTACAACTTAGTAGTTAACTCATCTTAGCTCAGAATAATCTTAAAATTAACTGTTAAATAGTAACAGAGTGTTTAAATCAACAAATTGCTACAGATTATTAGATGCTAAAAGTTGATTATTTACAGTTATTGCAGCAGAATCTAATTATTATAGAGGTTAGACCAGTTAACGGGGCACACATGTTAGAACAAAAATTACAATTACCGCATACTGAACTTCGTAATCGTTTGGTTATGGGATCAATGCATACAGGACTTGAAGAAGGCTGGCATAACCGTAAACGCTTACGTGCATTTTATGAAGCAAGGGCGAAAGGGGGCACAGGTTTAATTATTACCGGCGGGTATAGCCCAAATATACGTGGTAAACTAACCCCATTTGCTTCAACGTTTAGCTCTTATTATGATGTGATTAAACACCGTGCTTATACAGAGGCTGTGCATGAGCAAGGTGGAAAAATCTGCTTGCAGTTATTGCATGCTGGACGGTATGCCTATCATCCATTTAACCAAGCGCCAAGTGCAATTAAAGCACCTATCAATCCTTATAAACCTAAAGCAATGTCACTAGGTTCAATTAAAAAGACCATCAAAGATTTTGCGAACTCTGCAAAGCTTGCTGAAAAAGCTGGCTATGATGGTGTTGAAATCATGGGTTCAGAAGGGTATCTGATCAATGAATTTATGGCTAATCACACAAATAAACGTACCGATAGCTATGGCGGTAGTTTAGAAAATCGCATGCGTTTGGCTGTTGAGATTGTTAAAGCTGTTAGAGCAAAAGTAACTAAGAAATTTATTATTGTTTTTCGCCTATCAGTCATGGATCTGATCCCTAATGGTTCAACGCCTGATGAAGTCAAGCAACAAGCTATTGCACTTGAACAGGCGGGAGTAGACATATTCAATACTGGAATTGGTTGGCATGAAGCGCGTGTTCCAACTATTGCCAGTATGGTTCCGCCTGGTGCATTTAAAGAAGCTTCGAAAAGGTTAAAAGACACTGTGTCAGTACCTGTTGTGGCTGTAAATCGTATTAATACTCCTGAAATTGCCAATAGCATTTTAGAGGCAGGTGAGTCAGATCTTATTTCTATGGCTCGCCCGCTTTTGGCTGATCCTGAGTTATTTAATAAATACATTAATAATAAGTCTGAACAAATTAATGTTTGCATTGGTTGTAACCAAGGCTGTTTAGATCATGTATTTAAAAATAAACGGGCGACATGTTTGGTCAATCCACAAGCGGCGTTTGAATTAGACTATAGTTTAGAAAAAGCATCGTCTTCACGTTTAGTGCTAGTTGTGGGAGCAGGGCCTGCTGGTCTTGCTGCGAGTTGTTATCTTGCACAAAAAGGTCATAAAGTTACACTCATTGAGCGCAAAGAGAAAATGGGTGGTCAATTCAATCTGGCTATGCAAATACCGGGTAAAGAAGATTTTAATCATACCCTTAACTACTTCACTAACGAATTAACGCGTCTTAATGTTGATCTAAAACTTGGTACTGAATTTACAGATAATATGCTTAATCAATACGATGACGTTGTGTTTGCAACGGGCGTACGTCCACGTGAAGCGAAAATCGAATGCAGTGATGGTAAACGTGTATTCGCTTATGATGAAGTGATTCGAGGTGAAGTAGAGCTCGGCGAAAAAATTGCTATATTGGGTGCTGGTGGCATTGGTTTTGATATGGTGGCATTTTTAAGTGAACACAAAGGTCAAACTATTGAGCAGTTTAAAACCCAGTGGGGAATAGAGTGTGAAGCCAAGCCAGACAAAGATACACGTAAGCTTTATATGCTTAAGCGAAGTGAAGGGCGCTTTGGTAGCGACTTAGGTAAAACGACAGGCTGGATACATCGCCAAGTTGCTAAACAACATGGTGTAACACAAATAGCAGAATGTCAGTACTTAAGCTTTGATAAGCAGGGTTTGAAGATCACAGTCAAAGGCGAAGAGAAAGTGTTAGATGTTGATACAGTCATAGCATGTATCGGTCAAGTGTCTAACAATGAAACGTTTGCAAATGATAAAGAAAATGCAAAAGTTCACGTTATTGGTGGGGCAAAGTTAGCGGCAGCCATTGATGCTAAGCGTGCAATTTTTGAAGCGTTACAGGTAGCTAGAAAAATCTAATTGAAATAAACGCCAGCTATACGTGGTCTTAGTCTATACTAATTATTAGTCTTATAACTGAGGCCACAATGTTGAATACTTTACTAAAATCATATGATCAATCCTTAAATAAACTCCGTATTTTTGACGGTGTTCCTGCTCTTCTTATCAGATTTATCTTAGCTCCGGTTATGATAATAGCCGGCTTCAATAAGCTTGCACTGAGTGGTGATGTTTCTCATTTTTATCAATACTTTTTGGCGTCCGAAGATATCATCGCATGGTTTGGAAATGAAGAGTGGGGCCTTGGTTTACCTTTTCCTGCACTGTTAGCTTTTCTAGCCGCATGGACAGAGTTTTTGGGCGGAATACTATTGTTTTTTGGGTTTTTAACTCGACTTGTGACTATACCACTTATGATTACCATGTTAGTAGCCGCAACGACTGTTCATAGTGAACATGGCTGGTTTGCTGTTACTCCTACAGATGCGAGTACAAGCCCTGCGCGTGTTTTAAGCTGGGTAAATATCCCAGGTGCACAAGAAAGCTTAGACAATTCAGCGCAAGCCTCAGAAAGATTAACTAAAATGCGCGATTTATTAGAAACACATGGCCATACCGGTTATCTATACGAAACAGGTCGACCAGTGATTTTAAATAATGGTATAGAATTCTCAGCAATTTATTTTGTTATGCTTTTGAGCCTATTCTTTATGGGGGGCGGAAGATATTTGAGTATTGATTACTGGTTAGTTACAAAGCGAACTAATGACTTTATTGATAACTAGAATAAGTGTTAAGCTTCAATTTTATAGCCCCTATTAATTAGGGGCTTCGTATTATGTATTTACGGATTTAAAATGGACGCTTTAACGCTATTACAAACTCGACAGTCTGATCCAAGGCTTGTTGCACCAGGCCCTTCACAAGAGCAATTATCAATTATTAAGCGCGCAGCACTGAAAGTGCCTGATCATGGTTGCATAGCACCGTGGCGATTTATTGTTGCACAAGGCGAGGCGCTACATAAGTTAGGTGAAATTTATCACCAAGCAGCAGTTGCTGAGCAGCAAGATGCAAGAACCATTGAACGAGCAAAATCTCTACCATTACGTGCACCCATGGTAATAATTGCAATTGCTAATGTTGTTGATAATCTAAAAGTACCGCGTATTGAGCAAGTACAAAGTGCTGGATGCAGCGTACTAACAATGCAACAAGCTGCTTTTGCGCAAGGACTAGGTGGGATTTGGAGAACGGGTTATTTTGCGCAAAGTCCTTTCGTGAAATCTGCTTTAGGGTGCAAAGAGGAGGATGAAATCGTCGGGTTCTTATATCTAGGAACACCAGAAGTGGACTGCAAAAAGCCGGTAAGACACGAGCCATCACGATTTTTTGAAAATTTATAATTATTTTTGAACTTTCTTGTACTTTAATAGTCAGATCTGATTAAGCTTGCTTATGTTACTTTTTTCAAGTTTATCTTTGCTGTAAGAAGCGCTTGGACGCAAAACTAAAAAATCTTCTTCGGTATGTTTTTTAATCGGTTGTTTTTTGATAATGTAATGGAAGTCTCAGAAAAATAACGATAAAGAAGACGAGAAAAATGGGAAACTTATTTTTACGTGAAAAAGAAAATTGGTTCGCTTGGTCATTATGGGGATTAATTGGCGCTATTATTACGTTTTTTGTTGCAATGTCGACTAAAGCTCCCCAATTCTTAGGATTGTCGGCCGTAGGGGTGTTATTTCTACTCACATGGTGGATGCAAAGTACAAAACGGTTTGATTTCGGGCGTGCATTTAAAATATGTTGCTACGTTCTGACATTTACAAGCTTACCTGCTTTTTTACTTGTTATCGTTCCAAGCGACAACTTTAATCGCATCGATGTTGTTGTTCAAGCAGCTGCCTTTGCACTTATAAGCGTGTTAATTTGCTTGATTTGCTCATGGATAGCAAGACGGCCCAAGCAATATTATTAACTTTATTGAATATTTTAAAAATAAACCTTTACAAAAAACTCAGTAAACACTATTATGCGCGCCGTACGGAGAGATGGCAGAGTGGTCGAATGCACCGGTCTTGAAAACCGGCAGGGGTTTGTAGCCCCTCTAGGGTTCAAATCCCTATCTCTCCACCATTATTTAAAAAACCGCCTAACTGGCGGTTTTTTGCTTTCTGGAGATAAATAATGCCGACAAGCGAACCTTCAAAACTACAACGTATTATCAAACATGTGTTGCTGTGGTCAGTTTTTTCCTATTTTTATCATAGTGGTGTAACTGTTCTTGTTGCAATGGCGCATGATGCTAAGCCAGAACACAGTCTATTAACTGCCATTGCATATGGTATAGGTTTCAATACGCTTGTAGCTCATTTGATTGGTAAATATGATAAACATTGGCCAATTATTGCCGCGTCATATATCGCACTTGGCGGGTTACTTGTTGTGCCTTTGGTTCTTACAGGCACGGCAGGGTTAATGAATGTGTACTTTATTCCAGTAATGGTTATAAGCTTACCAATCGCTACCTTTATCGTTGAGAAAATAAAGCAACGAATTAGTTTAAACACTGACCAAACGCAGTAAAACTAGGCGATATTCAGTGTTTTTTTATGTTAGTATGGCTTTGTCTTTTAACTAATAAACGTGAATTTAAACATGTCAGATATTTTTACAACAGATGCTGAAAAAGCAAGTTATGGTATTGGTTTACAAATGGGTGAACAATTAAAAGCGAATCCATTTGAAGGTTTAAACCTTAACTCTGTATTTGAAGGTATGAAAGACGCGTATGCCGGTAGTGATTTCCAAGTCGAAATTCCTGCAATTCAAGCTGCTTTTGAAAAAATCAATGCTGAAATTCAAGCGCGTCGTGAAGAAGAAGCTAAAGTACTTGCTGCTGAAGGTGTTGCTTTCTTAGAAGAAAATGCAAAGCGCCCAGAGATCACTGTAACTGAATCAGGTCTACAGTACGAAGTTCTTACAGCAGGTGAGGGTGAAAAACCAACAGCTGATTCTACTATTCGTGCTCATTACCACGGTACACTCATTAACGGTACAGTATTCGACAGCTCATATGAGCGTGGTCAACCTGCTGAGTTCCCAGTAAGTGGTGTTATCAAAGGCTGGACAGAAGCTGTGCAAATGATGGGTACAGGTTCAAAGTGGCGCCTATATGTACCACATGAACTTGCTTACGGTGAGCGCGGTGCGGGTGCTGCAATCGCACCTTTCTCAACGTTAATCTTCGACGTTGAGTTATTAGAAATTATCTAATTGGTTTCTAATAGACATAAAAAAACCTGCTAACTGCAGGTTTTTTTATGTCTGATACAAATATTAACTATTTGATTCAGCGTATTCTTTACACTTTTCAGTGTCAACGCATTCACCGTATAAGTATAGTGAGTGGTTAGTTAGCTTAATGCCATTTTCTTCAGCAATTTCAACTTGACGACGTTCAATAAGATCATCCTCAAATTCTACAACCTTACCACACTTCAAGCATACAAGGTGGTCATGATGTGTACTTCCTGATAGTTCGAATACCGACTTACCACCTTCAAAGTGGTGGCGAGATACGATACCAGCATCATCAAATTGGTTAAGAACACGATAGACAGTTGCAAGACCAATCTCTTCGCCTTTGTCTAATAAAATTTTATAGACATCTTCAGCGCTGATGTGTTGATTGTCTGGAGATTGCAGAATCTCTAAAATTTTAATACGTGGCAGCGTTACTTTTAACCCTGCTTTTTTTAATTCCAAGTTGTGATCAGTCATTCAATCTGTCTCAATTTATTTAGTTATACTAGGCATCATTAAGATGCACACGACACATTAGCAACTAGTAGAATAACGTGCCTAGTTACTAAGTGCAAAGAACAATTCGTTTAATTGCCGGTTTTTCAAACAAAAGTGAATTGGTTGTGCATCTTTACAGCAGCTAGTAAATGCGAGTAATACTTGTTATTAATCAGCAAGTTCCGCTAAACACATTTCGTCATGAATCTGAGCACACCAGTCTTTAACACGCTTTTCTGTAAGATCTGGTTGACGGTCTTCATCAATACCTAAGCCGACAAAATGGTTGTCATCTACAAGTGCTTTTGATGCTTCGAAGTCATAACCTTCAGTTGACCAATTACCAACAACGATTGCACCGCGCTCTGTTACGATATCATTTACCATACCCATAGCATCTAAGAAGTACTCTGCATAATCTTCTTGGTCACCACAACCAAATATCGCGACTAATTTTCCTTCGAAGTCGATTTCTTCTAATTCAGGGAAAAAATCATCCCAATCGCACTGCGCTTCACCGTAGTACCATGTAGGGATACCAAATAATAGCAAATCGAATTCAGCAATCTCTTCTTTAGAGCTTTTCGCAATGTCATGAACAGCGACAAGTTTCTTACCTAGCTCTTTTTGGATCATTTTAGCTACGTGTTCAGTATTGCCTGTATCGCTTCCGAAAAAAATACCTACGCTTGACATGGATTTAAAACCTTCTATCTATCAATAGCCAATCTTTCTTGTAAAATTGTTTCAATCAACGCGCTACGGCTAATATTCTGCGCATCTGCCATATCGCTTAATGCTTGATATAACTGTGATGAAACCTTAAATTCTACACGCTTTAAACCACGTGCTTTATCTCGTTTTATTTGATTACGTTTATTCACTTTTAATTGCATATCGCGAGGTAGGGGGTTTGTTTTAGGCCTACCAGGGCGTTTTTCGTATTCAAATAAATCGGGTGTTGTTCTATCTAGTTCTGACTTTGCCATGTCTAGCCTACACCTGCGCCTTGCCAAAACACTTGTATAAGTCCTTTAGCTATAAACCCAGAGCAACCTAAAAACAGCACTAACCAAACGATGTATCGGCCAAATTTTGGTACATCACCTTTTTTAAGGACGTCTTGAATTGCCATTCCAATAAAAAAGAAAATGCCGGCTAAGCCAAAATACAACCCTAAGGTATCAAATTCGTTAATTAACTGACTGACCATCAACGTATAAACCTTCAAATTAAACGGCGCGTACTATAGCACACAAAATCATAATAATTTAGTGGGCTAGATCAAAAACGTGAATTTTCTCTTGCCTTTTATTGCTGTAAAAAATCGCTGATTGCTTTATTTACAGCAAGTGGTTTTTGCGCGTGTAACCAATGACCCGCACCATGAATTACTTTTGCCTTCGCATTTGGAAATAAATTCATAATCATTGGACGATGCTCAGCCAAAATATAGTCTGAATCATTACCTTTCACGAATAAAGTATCACATAAACAAGAATCATTTTCATCAAGTTGCGACAAAATATTTTCATATTGCTGATTTAAAACATCTAAATTAAATCGCCATTGATACTGTCCTTGATCGTTTTTCGCAAAACTTTTTAATAAAAATTGTCGAACACCCATCTCGTCGATATGTTTTGCTAATAGTAGATCTGCTGCTTTTCTATCTGCAACATTAGATTCAGCCACTTCGTTTAAACCAGCAAAAATAGCACTGTGTCGCGGTTTATTTGCTACAGGGGAAATATCTAATACAACCAACTTATTGACCACATCATTGTACTTGAGCGCTAATTGCATCGCTGCTTTGCCACCCATTGAATGGCCAATAATATGTGCATTTGATATGTTTAAGTTCTTTAGTAAGTTGTAAATATCGTCTGCCATTACTTCGTAGTTCATCGTTTCACTATGAAATGACCTACCATGGTTTCGTAAATCAACATTAGTAACAGTGTAATTTTCAGCTAATGCTTTGGCTATAACATTCAAGTTTTCTAGTGAGCCAAACAAACCATGGATCAATACAACGTCAGGGCCTTGGCCCAATTGTTGGTAGTTTAATAGCATTTTAAACTCCTATTTTTAATCGCTGTATTTTGCCTAGCGAAATTACAAATTGCAAAACATAGAGAATTACTTCGAGCTTAGGTATAATCATTGAGAACTTTTAAAATGTGACCCGTAAAGACAGGAATAACATGAAAAAAATCGACATAGACGACGAGTTATATCAATACATAGCAAGTAACACTCAAAGTATTGGTGAAAGTGCATCAACTATTTTGCGTCGTTTATTAAACCTTTCTGATGGTAACACGGTAGCAGAAACAACGAATGAACATAGTGAACAAGAAACCTCAACCGTTGAACCTGTAACTGACCACGCAACTGAAAATACACAACAGCCTGAGCCAGAAGTAGAAAAAACGGCTCCTAGCAAAGCTACTAGCCAAGCCAAAGGGAATGTTTTTAATGTATTGAACAAAGAAGAGCTTGCAATGCAAAAGGGTGTTGTAGGGCGCTTCTTATTCATTTTAGCTGCCTTATACCGTTCTCACAAAAATGAATTTGTCAATGTATTAGATATAAAAGGCCGTGATCGCGTTTATTTTGCTACCAGTAAAGAAGCATTACTCGAAAGTGGTAGTAGCATGAACCCGAAAAACATTACCGATACAGAATATTGGGTGATGACGAACTCAAATACAACACGTAAGAAAATGATGCTTCACGAAGTCGCGCTGTGTTTAGGTTACAGCAGTGATGACGCTGAAAAAATCCGTGACTATTTATAACCGATAAGGAAATATTATGGCGATTCACCCGGATGCAGGAAAAACCGCACCACAAGAAAGCTTAGTTAATGTACCTAAACTGGTTTCTGCCTACTATTTAAATGAGCCTGATCTTGAACAAAATCCAGAGCATTGTGTGGCTTTTGGTACGTCAGGACATCGCGGCTGCTCGTACGATGTTAAGTTTAATGAATCGCATATATTAGCTATTACTCAAGCTATTTGTGATTACCGCAAAGAAAATGATATTTTTGGCCCTCTTTTTCTAGGTAAAGATACACATGCTTTGAGTGAGGCAGCATTTAATTCAGCTATTGAAGTACTGGTTGCTAACGAAGTACAAGTTATTACGCAAGAAAACGACGAATACACCCCTACACCTGTGATCAGTCATGCGGTTGTGTCACATAATAAACAAAATCCAAATGAATTAGCGGATGGTATTGTCGTTACACCATCTCACAATCCACCAGAAGACGGTGGTTTTAAATATAATCCGCCAAACGGTGGACCTGCTGATACTGATGTAACTAAATGGATTGAAGATAGAGCAAATCAGTTACTACTTGAAGATCTCGTTGAAGTAGAGCTATTTCCATTTGCTAAAGCATCTCGCTCAGGTTTTATAAAATATCAAGACCTTATTAATCCATATGTTGACGATTTAGAAAATATAATTAATCTAAAAGCCATTAGTGAAGCAAACATAAAAGTAGGTATTGACCCGCTTGGTGGTTCAGGCATTAATTTTTGGCCTGTAATCGCGGAGAAATACAATTTAGACCTAACAGTCGTAAATAAAGATGTTGATCCACGCTTTGCTTTTATGCCACTTGATAAAGATGGCAAAATTCGTATGGATTGTTCATCGCCTTATGCCATGACCAATTTAATCGCACTCAAAGATGATTATGATATTGGTATTGGTAATGACCCTGATTATGATCGTCATGGTATTGTGACGCCTGATGGTTTAATGAACCCAAATCACTTCTTAGCGGTGGCGATCGATTACTTATTAAATAATCGTGATTGGTCAAAAGATGTGGCGATTGGTAAAACGCTTGTATCAAGCGGCATGATTGATAAAGTGGTAGAGCGTAACAATCGTAAAGTAAAAGAAGTACCTGTTGGTTTTAAATGGTTTGTTGAAGGCCTAGGTAAAGGGACTCTTGCTTTCGGTGGTGAAGAAAGTGCAGGGGCGTCGTTCTTACGCTTCGATGGTACAGTTTGGAACACAGACAAAGATGGCTTTATCTTAGGTTTACTCGCTGCTGAAATTTTGGCAGTGACGGGTAAAACACCTTCACAACTTTATAAAGAGCTTGAACAAGAATTTGGTGCGCCTATCTATAAGCGTATCGATGCGCCAGCAACCTCACAGCAAAAAGAACGTTTAAAAGCACTTTCTGCTAATGATGTTACTGCAAGTACGTTAGCTGGCGATGCCATTACGCAAAAGCTAACCCATGCACCAGGTAACAATGCTGCAATTGGTGGCTTAAAAGTGGTGACAGAAAACGGCTGGTTTGCTGCGCGTCCATCAGGCACTGAAGATATTTATAAAATTTACCTTGAATCATTCAAAGGTGAAGAACATTTAGCATTACTTGAAAAAGAAGCGAAAAAACTAGTTGATTCAGTAATTAGCTAATCTCTTTTTTATCTTTTAAAACGGCTGATACTCTCAGCCGTTTTTGTATTCTACTCTCACGCATTATTAGGATAGAACAATGAGCTATTCAACCTCTGCATACCTAGATGAATTAAAACGTACAGGCGACTTTTTAACACTCACTCGCAGCAATGAATTTCAACTTGAACCATCATCATTCACCCTTAAAAATGGCACGGATGTAACAGTTCATGATACGGGTATCATAGAGTTTCAACCAAAAGAACAAACAAATAAAGATATTGTGCTTTCAAGTGCGATACATGGTAACGAAACAGCGCCAATTGAAATCTGCGATCAATTAATCAAAGCAATCATTGCAGAAGAACTGACACTGAAACAGCGCGTATTGTTTATTTTTGGTAACCCTAAATCAATTAATATTGGTAAGCGTTTTGTTGATGAAAACTTAAACCGTTTATTTAACGGCCACCATACTGTTGAAGGGATTGCCTCAAACCCTGAGCGCGTGCGCGCAAAGCTACTTGAAGATGTGGTTTCTGATTTCTTCGAACGAGGCAACCAGAGCAGTGAACGTTTTCACTATGACCTACATACGGCAATACGTGGCTCTAAAAATGAAAAATTTGCAGTGTATCCATTTTTACATGGCAAGCCTTGGAAAAAGTCGCAGTTACAATTTTTACTCAGCTGTGGCGTAAATACAGTATTAATGATGAAATCTGCGGCAACAACGTTTAGCTACTACTCGTCTTATGTCCACGGCGCTGACTCATTTACGGTTGAGCTTGGTCAAGTAAAGCCATTTGGCGAAAATGACATGTCTCGCTTTGAGAAAACCAAACAAACGTTAACTGCATTAATTAGTCAAGAAACTGTTGAATACAAAGAATTCAATGCAGAAGATTTTGAGTTGTTTTCAGTTTATAGAACAATAAACCGTACTTGCGAAGACTTTAGTTTCCCATTTGCTGATGATGTGGAAAATTTCACCGGTTTTGCCAAAGGTGAATTATTAGCGATTGATGGTCAGACCAGGTATGAAGCGGACGTTGACGGTGAAGCGATTATCTTCCCAAATGCAGATGTAGCCTTAGGTCAGCGTGCTTTGCTTACCGTTATCCCTATGAAAGTTGATAGCAACTTTATTTAAATTTTTTGCATTAACACCCATTTCAATGTAGTTAACTGTATGACTTTAATAGTTTTATTTTGTTGTATAGTTAACTTTCCATGCGTATTTAGCCATTTATCGACTATTCGTCTATGATTAGTTGAATAACAACTTACGTTAACGTAAAGTGACGGCAGTTTAATTTAATTTGATTGAATATTGCGCAAACTTTATCCTTGCAGCTCAAGCTGATAAAAACACAAATAAGGGCAGTGGCGTAGGTTTCTGACAACGAAAGAAGGTAGGTTATGAGTAATCCAAATAACGTATCGCTAAACATTAATCATGAACTGTCATTTATTGATGGTCACGCATTAACAATTCCTACATTAAGTATTCTTAATGAGGAAGGCGACATCTACGAGGGTGCAACCGCACCTGATATCGACAAAGCAACAGCAATCCATCTATACGAGACAATGCGTTTTATTCGTGCTCTTGATGAGCGTATGCAAGCTGCCCAGCGACAAGGTCGCGTTAGCTTTTATATGCAATGTTTAGGTGAAGAAGCAGCTGTAACAGCATCAGCAGCAGCGCTTGATCAAAACGACATGATCATGGCCCAATACCGCGAACAAGCCGCTTTACGTTATCGTGGCTTTAGCCTTGACCAATTCATGAACCAAATGTTCTCAAATGAAAAAGATTTGGGTAAAGGTCGCCAGATGCCAATCCACTATGGCTCACGCGAACTTAACTACATGACCATTTCATCACCGCTTGGTACACAAATTCCGCAAGCAACAGGTTATGCGTACGGTCAGAAAGTGCGTCATGTTGATGCCCAAACCGGCGAGTTAAATAGCACGATTGATAACATTACTATTTGTTACTTTGGTGAAGGTGCTGCCTCTGAAGGTGATTTCCATGCTGGTTTAAACATGGCTGCTGTTCATGAAGCGCCGGTGATTTTCTTTGCTCGTAATAATGGTTATGCGATTTCTACACCTGCTGATGAACAATTTAAAGGTGATGGAATTGCATCACGTGGTGTTGGTTACGGCATTAAAACAATCCGCGTTGACGGTGCTGACGCACTTGCAGTTTATGCTGCAACGAAAAAAGCCCGTGAAATAGTAACGACTAAAGGCGAACCCGTTTTAATCGAGTCAATTGCATATCGTTTAGGTGCTCACTCGACTAGTGACGACCCAAGCGGCTACCGTACAAAAGACGAAGAAGCAAAACATAAAGGCTGTCCAATTGAGCGTTTCCGTAAGTGGTTATTAAAACAAGGTTGGTTAGACGAAGCGCAAGACGCTAAAGACAAAGAAACAATTCGAGAAGAAATTTTAGCGGCTCTTAAGCGTGCTGAAAAAGTGGCAAAACCTGCATTAGAAGAGCTTATTTCAGATGTTTACGATACGCCAATTCCATCACTGCAAAAACAATACGAACAACTAAAAGAGCATATTTTGCAGCATCCTGATGCTTATCCAACTACTGCAGGGAGATTAAAGTAATGGCTAAAATGAACATGCTTCATGCAATTAACTCTGCCCTGGATATCACCATGGCTGAGCATCCAAATGCCTGTATTTTTGGTGAAGACGTTGGTTATTTTGGTGGTGTATTCCGTGCTACATCTGGCTTGCAAGAAAAATATGGTAAGCATCGTGTGTTCAATACACCGTTAACTGAGCAAGGTATTTTAGGTTTTGCCAATGGTTTAGCGGCATTTGGTGCACCTGCTTTAGCTGAAATTCAATTTGCAGATTATATTTTCCCTGCATTTGACCAAATCGTGAATGAATCAGCTAAATTCCGTTACCGTAGTGGTAATGAATTCAATGTAGGCAACTTAACAATTCGTACTCCATACGGCGGTGGTATTGCCGGTGGTTTATATCACTCACAATCACCAGAAGCCTATTTTGCTCATACACCGGGTTTAAAGTTAGTTGTGCCACGTAATCCTTATCAAGCAAAAGGCTTACTTCGTGCATCAATTAAAGATGACAACCCTGTTATTTTCTTTGAGCCGAAACGTTTGTATCGCGCATCAACAGGTGAAGTACCAGAAGAAGATTACAGCATCGAGCTAGGAAAAGCTGAAATCGTGCAAGAGGGCACTGATGTCACTTTACTTGCTTGGGGTGCACAGATGGAAATCATCGAAGATGCCGCTAAAAAAGCAGCTGAGCAAGGCATTAGCTGTGAAGTTATCGACTTACGCACCATTTTACCGTGGGATGTAGAAACGATTGCGAAATCAGTAATCAAAACGGGCCGTTTAGTGGTTAGCCACGAAGCACCAATCACCAATGGTTTTGGTGCAGAGATCGTTGCAACAATTCAACAAGAGTGTTTTTTACATCTTGAATCGCCAATTGCTCGCGTGTGTGGTTTAGATACGCCATACCCATTAGCACTTGAAAAAGAATATGTGCCGGATGCACTTAAAGTGCTTGCTGCGATTAAGCAATCAGTAGAGTTTTAGGAGTCAGTATGTCTAAAGATTTTATCTTGCCAGATATCGGCGAAGGCATCGTAGAGTGTGAAATCGTTGAATGGTTAGTTGCAGAAGGCGATTCTGTAAAAGAAGATCAGCCAATTTGTGATGTGATGACCGACAAAGCGCTTGTGCAAATTCCAGCTGTCCATGATGGGGTGATCAGTAAACTTTATTATGCAAAAGGTGATATTGCTAAAGTTCATGCGCCATTATTTGCTATGGATGTTGATGGCGAAGCACCAAGCCAATCAGTTGAAACCGCTGAGGATGCGCCAGTAAAACCAACATCGCAAACTTCAACCTCAGGAACACAGTTAGAGGACTTTATTTTACCGGACATTGGTGAAGGTATCGTTGAGTGTGAAATCGTGGAGTGGTTAGTCAGTGAAGGTGATGAAATCATTGAAGATCAAGCGGTTTGTGATGTAATGACAGACAAAGCACTGGTGCAAATTCCGGCTAAATACACAGGTAAAGTCGAAAAGCTTTATTACAAAAAAGGTGATATTGCAGCGGTTCACAGCCCATTATTCCAAATGAGTATTGCAGGACAAAGCGCAGAGCCAGATGTGAGTTCTGCGGTAGTGAAAGCGCAAAGTAATGCTGCGAATAAGCCGGCTGAAAAAACAGCCCCTAAAGTTGAAAAACAACTTAACAAAAAAGCGGTTGCTTCACCTGCTGTTCGTCGTAAAGCGCGTGAACTTGATGTTGATTTAACGCAAGTGCCAGGCTCGGGTAAAAATGGCCGGATTTATAAGCAAGATATCGAAGATTTCTTGAATCAAGCGCCAAGTCAAGCTGTATCACAAGATACTACGCCTAAAGCTTCATCATCAACTTCTGTTGGTGGTAGCCGTGTTGAGCCAATTAAAGGTATTAAAGCGGCAATGGCGAAGCAAATGGTTGCGTCAGTATCGACAATTCCTCACTTTACTTTCTGTGATGAAATTGACCTAACAAAACTGATCGCAATGCGCAGTGAGCTAAAAGGGCAGTATAAGCAACAGGGCGTTAAGCTCACTATGATGCCGTTCTTTATCAAAGCACTGTCGTTAGCTATTAAGCAATTCCCAGTACTTAACTCACAAGTTAATGATGATTGCAGTGAACTGACTTACTTTGATGATCATAACATCGGTATGGCGGTTGATTCTAAGATTGGTTTACTTGTACCAAACATTAAGTCATGTCAGTCAAAGAGCATCGTAGATGTTGCAAACGAAGTTACGCGTTTAACAGAGGCGGCACGTGATGGTCGTGTATCACCCGATGATTTAAAAGGCGGCACGATTAGTATTTCGAACATCGGTGCGATTGGCGGCACAATTGCAACCCCGATCATCAATAAGCCAGAAGTGGCGATTGTAGCTTTAGGTAAACTGCAGCACTTACCTCGTTTTGATGCACAAGGTAATGTGATTTCAGCAGCTATAATGCAAGTAAGCTGGTCTGGCGACCACAGAGTGATTGATGGTGGCACTATTGCTCGCTTCAACAACTTGTGGAAGTCTTACTTAGAAGATCCTGCAAAAATGATGATGGCGATGAGCTAACATTAGGGCGTGTTGACCTTTTGTGGTTGATTTTGCAGCAGTGTGTTTGGTATTTAGGCAAGGCAGAGCCTATGTAGTGTGGTTGTTCCCCATAAATAGGCGATAACGCAGCATCAATGCCAAACACGCGCTGCCCTTCGGGTTCTTCCTAGGGGCGATTAACTCTTTGTTACCTACATGGATGTAGGTAAGGGGCGTGAGCAGGATGCGGTAGCTTTGCTCGATTTTTACTTAGCCCACTAGGTTACAAATCTCGCGCCGCGATTAAATCGCCCCTAGAGTGAACAAATTTCAATCTACAAAGGTCAACACGTCCTCGTAAGCATTAAAAAACCAGCCTCGGCTGGTTTTTTTAATTCTAAATATTGTATTTGCTATATGCCGTAAAAATACAAACCATAACCGAGTAACAATGCAGGTATTGTCGAATACACCGTCGCCATTAAGGCCGCTTTTGGTGCTAGTGCAATTGCTGGGAATAGGGCATCACCATCATTCGATATTGCATTTGCTGCCATCGCACTGAACGGAATAATCCCTTGAATATAAAGTGTCATTACAACAATTTGTGGCCCGCAACCAGGTAATAAGCCGATTGCTACAGCAACTAAGGGTGCTAAGTAGGCATATTCTGAAAACCATGCAGCTAAATCTACGCCAGCCACATTCACCAAAATTTCAAACACCATAAATGAAGCAACGACCCATGCTGTAACGAAATGAGTGTCCATTAACACTTTAGTAAGCTTTGATGGAGGAGTGCAAGGGGCTTCTTCGCTAGTTACTTGCTTATAACTTGCTCCTTTTGAAGATAAAGCCCATACAATCACGGTAAAAAGTGCCATCAAGGAGCCAAAAACAGTGATTATGTTAGCAAGACCTTCACCGAAAAAGCGAGTATCTGTGTTTGTTGCGATGACAAAAGCGATAATCAAACTAGGTATTAAAGCTAACTTCCAAACAGGGCGGCTATATTCGAGTATCTTTGGTTGGCACTGTGGCTCTTCATTATACTCAGTCGCATTACTTGGTTGAAAACTTGAACTTGAATGAAATAAATTAACAATTTGACCACTAATAATACCTACACTCACTCCTATCAACATCATTAATAGTCCATCAAGAGGGCGAGTGGCGAGTAATAAGAATGCAGCATCTCCCATTGTCGCAGTTAATACGGCTACAACGGAGCCAAAGCTAGCTTGCTTTTTGGTAAACTGAGTAACAACTATAATGGCGCCGCCACAGCCAGGTAAAGCACCTAAGATAGAAGCAAAGCTGACTTCAAGAATGCCTGATTTTGCGCGTAAATAGCTAAGCTGTAATTGTGGAAGGCGATCGATTAAATAATAATAAATTAATAAAGTGGCAGCAACAAAGACCGATACTTGAAAGAAAGCATCGCTCAATGCTTGTAATGTAAATTCACGGGTTGCAGGTATCGCTAATGCAGTAAGCAATAGAAAGGGTAAGAACAAGCGCTTATTATCCGTAATGTAACACCTCGCTTTTTGAGGAACTAACCTCGTTTGGGAAAAAAAATACATACAGTGCAACCTAAAAAATTAATCAGGTTACACTGTAGTATCATTTTAAATGAAAATCAATCTCATTTGCATTTATTTGCGTTGGAATTCAGAGTTTGTATTCCATTTAGGCCATTCTTCACGCTCTGAAATATCAAAGCCTACTTGATAGAATAACTGAAGGTCCTGAATCGCACCTGATAAATCCCACTCATCACGGTAACGATCACATGGTTGATGGTAACAACCTCGAAGCACTAAGCTCATTCGTTTACGGTAATTAGCGGTTTCTTCATCAAGCGCTTCACTACCGCCACCAGCGTACATTGCTGGCACACCCATGTTTGCAAATGCAAAGTGATCAGAGCGGTAGTAACCACCTGAAGACGGTTTAGGATCGCCAGATACAGTGCGACCTTGGTCTTTGGCAGCTGTTTCTAGCAAGCTATCCATTTCTGATTTGCCGATGCCAACAACACTGATGTCTTTTACTTTACCCAACAGGTTTAAGCTATCCATATTGATGTTAGCAACGGTTTGGCTTGCAGGGATAACAGGGTTAGCTGCATAGTATTTAGAGCCAAGTAAACCTTGTTCCTCTGCTGTCACTGCTAAGAATGTCATTGAGCGGCTAGGGTGATGTGGTAAAGTAGCGAACGCTTCAGCAACTTCAATTAAGCCTGCAGTGCCTGTCGCATTATCGTGGGCACCATTATAGATTTGGTCGCCTTTGCGGGTTTTATCTGTACCTAAGTGATCCCAGTGAGCAGAGTAAATAATATGTTCATTTGGTTTTTCACTACCCGGTAAAGTCGCGATGAAGTTATACGAAATCGACTTTTTAATCGTATTATTTACTTCAACGCTTGCTGTCAGGTCGCCCATATCAACATGATAAGCCCCTTTAGCAGCATTTTCTTTCATGGTGTCGAAATCTAAGCCTGCTTTTGTAAATAGCTCCTTGGCGACATCAGTTGTTACCCAACCTTCAACTGCAACACGATCCATGTTGTTATTTTCTTTTTGGAAACCAAATTGCTCACCGCTCCATGAGTTTTCAACTACAGACCATGGATAAGATGCTGGCGCTGTTTCATGAATGATAATTGCACCTGCTGCACCTTGACGGCTTGCTTCTTCATACTTATATGTCCAACGGCCGTAATAGGTCATTGCATCACCGGTGAATAAATCAGGGTTTTTTGTTGCAAAACCCGGATCGTTTACCAGCATTACAACTGTTTTACCTTCAACATCAAGGCCTTCGTAATCGTTCCAGTTATATTCAGGCGCGTTTACACCATAACCTACGAAAACTAGCTCAGAGTCTTTAATGCTTTGTTTTGCACTAATACGGCTACTACCCATCACCATATCTTTCTTGTATTGGTAATCTTTGCCACCAATGGTAAGTACCATGTTTGAGTCTGCTTCAAGTGAAACAAGCGGAACTTCTTGTAAAAAGCTATCACCATTGCCTGGTTGAAAACCAAGGGCTTTAAATTGATCAGTTAAATAAGCTAGAGTAAGTTCTTCACCCTTTGATGAAGGTGCTCTACCACCAAACTCATCAGAGGCTAGCACTTTAATGTGTTCAGCTAACTGCTGTGAATTTATACTCTGATAAGCGTTAGCTACATCATTTGAGGTGTTACTTGTTGAAGCACAGCCTACAAGCATCGCGCTTGCTATTACTGTCATTGAAAAATAACGTTCCATAATCAATCTTTTTTGTTTTAAGGTAGCATTAGTATATGAGGTTCTATTAATGAGAACCAGTTTTTGCGGTAAACTAGTCACAATACATCAAGAAGTTAAATGTTATAAGAAATGAAACGATTCACCGCCCCCGAACAGTGGTCAACGCAGTACCTTACAACCGGTGCGTTTGCTGATTTAGTTAAACTGTTTAATATAGATAAGTTGTCTGATTGGCCATCATGTGAATGGTTTAATCAATTTTTAACCGCCTCGACTTCGCAAGGGATCCCCATTAGTTTTACTGAAGATGAAAAGTTTGCAGATGAAACTCGGTATTATGAACAAATAATTTTTGAAACAGGGCAAGTACCCACACGCCAGCAGAATTGGCATGATCTATTCGGTGGTTTTATTTGGTGTCTATTCCCAAAAACTAAAGCGCTGATTAATCATCAGCACATTGAAGAAATTAAACTGCACGGTCTAAAAGAGCGCAGTAAACACAGAAATGCACTTACCTTGTTTGATGAATGCGGCGTTGTATTAGCCATTACCGAACAAAGCTGGCAACAGCAATTACGTGACCATCAATGGCAGCAAGCATTTGTAGTACAGCGCGAATTATGGGGTAAAACTATACGTCCTTACATGTTTGGTCATGCTAACTACGAAATGCTTACACAACCTTATATAGGTTTAACGGGTAAAGCATTATTTATTGTTGTGCCTGATGACATATTTTGTAAAGATTTAGCCGAGCAGTATGCATATATAGATCAACGTCTCTATGAGATGATTAAAGTTGACGATTGTTTGCGAGACAATAAAAATTTGTCACCCTTACCATTGTTAGGTGTACCTGCCTGGTGGGCTGAGAATAATAACCCAGAATTTTATAATAACACGGACTACTTTAGGCCGAAACGAAGGAAACGCAATGATTGAAGTAGCAGGGCTTAAAAAGAAGTTTAAGCTAACAAAAGATCATAAAAAAAATAACACGGATAATATTGATCCCCGAGAAGACAAGCAGTTTTTTCATTCCGTGAGAGAGGTCAGCTTTCACTGTAATAAAGGCGAAGTGTTGGGCTTGTTAGGCCCGAACGGAGCTGGTAAAACAACAACACTTAGAATGATCTCAACAGCGCTCAAGCCTGATGAAGGAACAATAACCATCTCTGGTCACGATATTGTTAAAAAACCTTTAGTTGGCCGTAAATCAATCGGCTTTTTATCAGGGAGTACTGGCTTATACGGACGTTTAACGGTTAAAGAAAACGTTGAATACTTTGCCCGTTTACATGGCATGAGTAAAAAGGCGGTAGCCGCTCGTTGTGACGAGCTTTTCACCTTACTTGATATGCACAACTTTATTGATAAACGTGCTGAGAATTTATCTACTGGCATGAAGCAAAAAGCCAATATTGCCCGTGCAGTTGTTCATCACCCTGATGTGGTTATTCTTGATGAGCCCACTACGGGTTTAGATATCATGACCACGCAAACCGTCATTAAGTTTATTCGTGGCCTTAAAGAGCAAGGTACACCGGTCATTTTCTCAACACACCATTTAGATGAGGTTGCGTTACTTTGTGACCGTGTTGCGGTGATAAACCAAGGCATAAGTTGTTTTGATGGCACATTGGATGAGTTTAAACAAACTGGGCAAAGCGAAGAGCTAAACCAAGCGTTTATGAATATTTTGACGGAGAATCGTGATGTTTGAAGTATTTAAAAAGGAATTAAAAGAGCTGTTACGTGACCGTAAAACATTAATATTCGTGGTCGCACTGCCGGTTGCTGTTTTTCCATTATTATTTGCTGTAATGGCATTTATTAGTTCACAAGCAGCATTAGAGGCAGAACAAGAGGTCCATACTTACGCCATCATCAATGGTAATTACGCGCAAGAGTTTACTGATAAGGTGTTTTACCACAAGAGCTTTGCTTTATATAAAGGTGACGAAACCTTTAATACAGTAGAGGACCTTACCAAAGCAGTTAAAGCGGGCACCATAGATATGGGTATCTATTTGCCGTCAGACGCTAAGCAAACTTTAGATAACGCTAAGCAAAGCGAATGGCAAGTTGTGTATAACGACGCTAAAGCAATTAACTTTTTATTTGACCGCGTTAAGGAGCTTGCGAAAGAATATGGCGATAAACTGCGCACGACTAAGCTTCTTAGTTTTGGCGTATCCGAGCAGCAACAAGCGGCAATTATTGAGCCTATTAAAGTAGTTAAGGTCGATACCGCAGATAAACGTGAAAACCTTGGTGAGAAAATTGGTGGATTTATTCCTTATCTACTAATACCTCTGGTCCTAGTTGGCGCAACATATCCAGCGATTGATTTAGGTGCCGGTGAAAAAGAGCGCGGAACCCTCGAAACGCTTTTACTTACACCAATTACGCGTACGCAGCTTGTGTTAGGTAAGTTTGTAACCCTACTTGCTTCTTCAATTGCGACAACTACCATAACGGTACTTAGTATGGGGGTGTGGGTATCAATAGCCATTGCTTTTGTGGATTTAGCGGTTGTTAAAAACGCATTTAGTTCTTTAACCGTGTTGGATTTAGGATTGATTTTTGTATTGTTATTGCCAATCGCTGCAATCTTCTCTTCATTAGCGTTGGCCATTTCTATTTATGCGCGAACCTTTAAAGAAGCACAAAACTACATGGCGCCACTTAGCATGGGTGTATTTTTCCCTATAGTGCTTTCAGTTTTGCCTAATATTGAACTGACTAGCAAAACAGCCTTTATTCCAGTGACAAACGTTTCACTTGCAATCAAAGAAATCATTAAAGGCACAGTCGATTACACACTCGTGGGTTTAATTTTTCTAGCGACAGTGATTGTGGCAGGTGCATTACTCGCATTTTGTGTTAAATGGTTTAATAAAGAAGATGTCTTATTTAGATAAAAGACGTATTGTTTTTACCTAACAAAAAAGCACCACCTTGGTGCTTTTTTAATATTTTCAATATGTTACCTTGTGTTACATCCTTATTGATTAATATTTTTTATTTATACCCCATCTTTATTATGAAATTCTCCTATACTCTGTGAATAATGGTAAATAAGGCTTTTTAATTCAATGGATTTGCTTAAAGCAACTAATTTCTTTTATCGGCACAAGCTTCCTTTTGTTGCTCTGTTGGTTTTGATCTCTCTTGCGTGCGTTGCGATAATAAAATTTGAATTTGATACCCGTGAAGATGTGTATGCTCGTACATTAGAGCAAATGAAACGAGAGCTAACCACAAAAGAGGATAGGTTTACCTCTACACTTAGAGAAAATATTTCTGCGCTTAATTTCTTAGACGCCACTCCCCCGATTATGGCGATTATGCGCGCTACAAACGATAAGAATATTGATCCTGTTCTTGGCACACCAATATCAGCATGGAAAGATAGGCTAGCTAAGATCTTCAGTGGTTTTATGGTGACAGATAAAGACTTAGCACAAGCTCGCTATATCTACATTGGGCAGGAAGGTAAAGAAGTTGTCAGGGTTGATAATATTAATGGCGAAGTAAAGCGCATAGCTGAAGCTGATTTGCAGTTAAAAGGTCATCGAGACTACATGCAAATAACAAAGGGGTTACCCAATGGTCATGTTTATGTTTCGTCTATTAATTACAATAGAGAGAATGGTCATATACAAATTCCCTATGTGAGTGCGTATCGCGTATCAAAATTAGTACGTGACCCGTACGGAGAGCCCTTTGCTGTTCTGATCGTCAACTATTATGCCGATGATCTTTTAAACGGATTAGTTGAAAACACAGCAAATATTTTTGATGTCTACCTTCTTAATGCTGATCAGCAATTTATTTATCACCCAAATGAAGCATACCGTTTTAGCTTTGAGTTAGGGGATGCGCGATTTTGGAAGCAAGAGTTTTCAACTAATCAGGCGATGGATCAAATTGATATTTTCGATTTTATGAGCTTGCCAGAGAAACTTTATTTAAAGAAAGTTATTCAGTTCTCTAATGGTATTGATATGAAGCCACTTACACTGGCAGTGTCTGTTGATACCCAGACTATGTTGCATGAGATTAAAAGTAAACGCTATAAATTCATAGCCATGCTATGTTTGATTATTCTTGCTGTGATCGTGCTATTTATAATTTATCAGCGTGACATAAGCCGAAAACTCGAATTGAGCTTTTTCAAAGAAAAAAACAGCAAAATTATAGAAAGCTCCTCTGATGCAATTATTATGGTTACCCCTGATGGCACTATTTGCAATGCCAATCAAACTGCAAAAGAGTTTTTTAGCATAAAAGAAAAGGAAACAAATTTTGATAACTTGTTCAATTACAATGATGAAGATTTTCAAGGAATTGCACAAGCTATAAAAAATAATGAACGCTGCTCGTTTGAAGCCATTTATATAGATGAAACACAGTGCCATTATTTCTCAATTACTCTGGCCCCGATTTTTGATGCGCTTAAAAAACAAGTCCAAGTCGCTGCAATAATTCGTAATATTAACTCATTAAAAAGGGCACAACATCAACTTGAGCAACTAAACGAAACGCTCGAAGAAAAAGTTCAAAATCGTACAGCTGAGCTAGAAGAAGCAACAAAGCAGGCTCTGGCCGCAAGTAAGGCTAAAAGCCAATTCGTTGCTAATATCTCTCACGAAATACGCACACCAATGAACGGTGTACTCGGTATGCTAGAAATGCTTGAAATTGAGCCCCTCACAACTCAGCAAAAACAGTACCTACATTACGCCAACAGTAGCGCACAATCATTAATGACTCTGATTAATGATATTTTAGACTTTTCTAAAATTGAAGCTGGCAAACTAGATTTAGATCACCATGAGTTTGATGTTGTTTCTGTGTGTAATGATTTGATGACATCAATGGCAGTACAAGGCCAAAAGAAAGGGTTGGAAGTGCTCTTTGATTCAAGTTTAGTTAGCCACAGGGGCTTTGTTGGAGATAGCCATCGTTTAAAGCAAATACTTAATAACTTACTCAGTAACGCGTTTAAGTTTACTCACCAAGGATTTGTTAGTTTACATATCAGTGAACGAGAAATGCTGGATGGTAAAGTATTATTAACTTTTAAAGTAACAGACACGGGCATAGGTATATCAAAAGATAGCCAACAAAAGCTATTTGATGTTTTTACACAAGAAGATTCAAGTACAACTAGGCACTATGGCGGCAGCGGATTGGGTCTTTCAATAAGTCGCAAGTTATCGCAACTAATGGGTGGTGATATTGATGTTGAGAGTGAAAAAGGTCAGGGTAGTTGTTTTACTGCCACGGTTTTGATGACACTCAGTCAACCAAGTAAATCGAATAGTCAAACTGCTATACTAGCGAATAAAAAAGTAGCACTTGCTTTATTGTACGAGCCTTTGAAGCAAAACTTAATAAGCCTATTAAAATCTTTTACTCAATTGGAAGAGCAACATATAACGTCGTGGTCCTTATTAGAAAAGGGAAATAAAACCCAATTTGATCTCATCATTGTGGATCAAAAACACCCACAAATTAGTGACTTTATTGAACACGCTAATCAAGATAGCAATAGTAAACTGTTAGTGATTGGCACTTTGTCCGCATTAGAAAAAAAATACTCTTTACCAACAAATGCGACAGTGATAGCAAAGCCTATAACACAAGATGAGCTTCTTTATCGGCTAGCGATGTTATTTAACTATGATGAGCAAATACTCAATCATAAAAATAATATAGTAAAAGAAATTGTAGATGTTGATTTTTGCAATCGCTCTATACTTATTGTCGATGATAATCTGATCAACATTGAAGTAAGTAAAGCTATTTTGCGCGATACAAACATTAATATCGAGTCTGCTAGTGATGGTATTGAAGCATTGGAGGTTCTTAAAAATAGCGAAACCCAGTTTGACCTTATTTTGATGGATTGCCAAATGCCAAATATGAACGGCTATGATTGCACCAAACAAATAAGGCAAGGTAACGCAACAGAACGTTTTCAAGATATTGTTATTATTGCCATGACCGCAAGTGCGATGGCAGGCGATAGAGAAAAGTGTCTGAGTGTAGGTATGAACGACTATATTACCAAGCCGATAAAACAAGCCACACTTCGAAATAAACTCGTTATGTGGCTTAATGCTGACTAGATATTAGTTTGGCTATGCGGCATCTTTATTATGAGCGGGATTTGGCATTAGCTTGCCGATGTCTGCTGAGTGAATTACTTTTTGTGTTTCACTCCAGTGAAGTAATTCAATTCTTCCACAGTCATTCTCTACAATAGCCGTACAGTTTTCTATCCAGTCGCCATCATTACAATATAAAATACCATCAACTACTTTAACGGCTGGGTGGTGAATATGGCCACATATAATACCGTCCACACCTTGCTTTTTTGCTTCATGAATAGCTGCTTTTTCGAATGCATCAATTGCTTCACGGGCTTTATGCACTCGTGCTTTGATCCATGACGCCAACGACCAATAATGACCACCAAATAAACGGCGGATGCGATTAGTCCAGCGATTTAAAAATAACAGTAAGTCGTATCCTGCATCGCCTGCAATACTAATTAACTTGTTGTAACGGGTTGCCGAGTCGAAATCATCGCCGTGCAAAAGTAAAAAACGTTTATTGGCTTTTGTTGTGTGGATATATTGCTGATGTACTTCAATACCAAATAAAGACTCATCGGCATACTGGCGAAACGTTTCGTCGTGGTTACCTGGTATATAGATCACGCGAGTTCCATCTTTCGCTTTTTGTTGAATAAGCGCTAATACATCATAATGGCTAGGGTGCCAGAAAAATTGTCGTTTCATCGACCATAAATCAACAATATCACCGACCAAATACAGTACATCGCATTCAATGGCATTTAAAAAGTCTAGTAAGTACTGCGCTTGGCAGTCTTTGTAACCTAAGTGAACGTCGGAAATCCAAACGGCAGGATAGTGGGTTTTATTACTGCAAGTGGTGTTATTCATGGCATTTACTCATGGTGTAATAAAGTAAATGCTAGGCAGAATCAATGACAGTTAAAAGACGCTTTAGCGAAACATCTATGACAATTGATAAAAATAAAAAAACCGCCGAAGCGGTTTTTTTATAAATGATTGGCTTAATTAGCCTTTAACGAGTGCGGCAATTTCGGAAGCAGCACTATCTAAATCAAGCATTAACTTTTCACCGGTACGACGGTTTTTAAGCTCAACCTTATTTTCATCAAGATTACGCTCACCAATAACGAGTGTGAAAGGTACACCTAGAAGTTCCATATCGTTAAACATTACACCAGGGCGCTCTTTACGGTCATCAAATAACACATCTAAACCTGCATCTTTTAAACCTTTGTAAAGGTTATCTGCAATATCAGGAATACGGTGAGACTTATGCATGTTCATCGGTACGATTGCTAAATCAAATGGCGCGATAGGTTGCGGCCATTTAATGCCGTATTGGTCGTTATTTTGCTCAATGGCAGCAGCCACGATACGTGAAACACCAATACCGTAACAACCCATCGTCATGACTTGGTTTTTACCTGATTCACTCAGAACGCCTGCTTTCATTGCTTCTGAGTACTTAGTACCTAGTTGGAAAATGTGACCAACTTCAATACCACGTTTAATTTGCAGTGACCCTTGACCACAAGGGCTTGGGTCGCCTTCAACGATGTTACGAATATCAGCAACTTCGTAGTTTTCTACATCGCGATCCCAGTTAATGCCGCTGTAGTGTTCGTCGTCTTTATTCGCACCCGCAACAAAATCAGCCATTATGTTAGCTGAACGGTCAACAATAATTGGCATTTTAAGACCTACAGGACCTAATGAGCCAGGTTTTGCGCCAATAGCAGCAACGATGTCTTCTTCTTTCGCCATTTCAAGCGGTGAGTCTACAAGCGGGTGCTTTTCAGCTTTCAACTCGTTTAGCTCATGGTCGCCACGTAATACAAGCGCCACCAAACCACGTTGTTCGTTCTCATCTGGCGCACCATACACGATTAATGTTTTAACGCCGCGATGAGGTTTAACACCGTAGTGCTGTTTAAGCTCAGCAATGGTTTTTGCATCAGGCGTTGGGAATGCTTTTAACTCTTTAGTTGCTCCTGGGCGCTCTTCAGTTGGCGCGAGCGCTTCTGCTTTTTCGATGTTTGCAGCGTAATCACTTGCATCACTAAATGCGATTGCATCTTCACCTGATTCTGCAAGTACATGGAACTCGTGTGATACGCTACCACCGATAGAACCTGTGTCGGCGATAACAGGGCGGTAATCAAGACCAAGGCGTTCAAAAATGTTACAGTATGCTTTGTGCATTACTTGGTATGTTTTCTCTAGACACTCATCACTTAAGTGGAAAGAGTAAGCATCTTTCATAGTGAATTCACGGGCACGCATTACACCAAAACGAGGGCGAACTTCGTCACGTACTTTAGTTTGTACTTGATAAAGAGTCAGTGGTAATTGCTTATAAGAGCTCACTTCTTTGCGCACAAAATCAGTGATCACTTCTTCGTGTGTTGGACCAAGGGCAAATGGACGGTTATGACGGTCATTGATGCGCAGTAATTCAGGACCAAATTGCTCCCAACGACCAGACTCTTCCCAAAGGTCAGCTGGTTGGATAATAGGCATTAACATTTCGATAGCGCCTGCTTTATCCATTTCTTCACGTACAATGTTTTCTACTTTTTTAAGTACGCGTAGACCAGAGGGCAACCATGTATACAAACCCGACGCAACGCGGCGGATCATGCCTGCTCGTAGCATTAATTGATGAGAAACAATTTCTGCATCAGACGGAGTTTCTTTAAGTGTTGCGAGTATATATTGACTGGTACGCATCTCTATTCCAAGTAGTGTTAAAATTATTATCGTTTACTCAAGACGTTTGAGTAATAACAAGTCGCCAAGTTTACCAGTGGACGCACTGACACAAAAGCTCTATATGCTAAAAACTAGCATTTTTCAATGCTGGTCACTGTATTATGATTGTCCTGAACATGCCACCTAATATTAAAATCATATAAGGTCATGCCGTAGCTTTGTTCTGAGTCACGTTGCTTTTTATAAGCAGGGCGAGGATCTTGCTTTAATACATTGCTTATAAACGCTTTTAATTCAGGTTGCTCAGTTTGCTTTACAATAAACGCCAGGGCTTCTTCACTAAACTCAACGCTCATATCGGTTTCTGGTCGGGTATCGGCAAAGCCTGCGGTGGCATCGGTCATTGCGTCTGAGTAGGGCAAATATGGCTTTATATCTAAAATCGGTGTGCCGTCAAGTAAATCAATACCAGAGAGTAACAGACATAACTGACCATTTTTATATTCTATGCCCTCTAATTTTACGGCACTCATGCCAATTGCATTGGGGCGAAAGGTAGCACGTGTCGCAAATACACCTTTTCGTTCATTACCGCCAAGGCGAGGGGGCCTCACCATCGCTGAGTAACCTTTATCAGCGGTTTCATGAAATCTAAATAATAACCAAATATGGCTAAATTCATCGAGACCACGTACAAACTCTTCGCGATTGAAATCGCTACTGAATACCAGCTTAGCTTTAGCCTCAGGAACCAAGCGAGGTTGACGAGGTATAGCAAACTTTTGTTTATAAGGAGATTGAATATGGCCGACGGCAGTTAATTGGTATTCGCTCATTGTGCATTGTTGTTAAGAAAATCTGCCGACATTTTACATGCATTACATGTGAGCGCAAAAAAAGGCAGTCGAGACTGCCTTTTAAATATTTAGACTGCCAGGTCTAAATTAGAACATGTATTGGAATGATACCGAAGCCACATCCATATCTGGGTCAATGTCATCTTCTAATTCGTAACGTTCATACTCTAAACGTACTTGCATGTTTGTTGTGAAAGCATACTCAATACCTGCACCATAAAACACATCGCCACCGTCAGTATCGGCACTAATGCTACCAAGTTCGCCTAAATCTTGCTCTACTTCTGCATCCCATTCAAGCCAGCCACCTTTTGCGTAAACAGAAAAGCTATCGGTGATTGGTGCCGCTAAACGGGCAGCTAGTGAGATACCATCAAGCTCAACTTTAGAATCAATATCGCTTGCTTCGTCGAAATTTTGGTACGCAAGTTCAAGGCTTAAGTATTTATTGAATTGGGTACCAACATAACCTTTTAGCATTTGTGAATCGTCATCAAAGTCAGTGTCGTTTTCACTGTCTTCAAATTCAAATGAATATTGGCCATAACCAATACCAGTATAAATACGTGGTGAATCCATCTCGGTAATATCTGCATGTGCAGCATTGTTGAAACCTAGTAGTGCTAGAGAAATTGCAGAAATTGAGATTGCTTTAATCATTTAATAGCTCCTTTATAAAATAAATAAACGAATGTTTCGCTTCATTCCCAAGGAGTATTGCAGTGACCGTGCCAGACTGTTATTTAGGCCTAAAGCATTGTTTTTAGGCCTAAATGAATGATTTTTTGTTCAGTTTGTTGATACTGTAACCAAGTGTTCAGTTTGGCGCTCGTAACAATTTCAGGCTGCCCTGTAGAAGTTACTAGGTACAGTTTAAAAATACCAAGCTGGGCCAAATTATGCTTTTTGTAGCAATGTTTCTGTTTCTATGGCTATTTCTTTCATTTTTATTGCATAGTTCTCGATTTTCTTTTCTTCATCAGTAACCGCAGTGTAAGTAGGCACCTCAATTGGGTAACCTGCTTCATCCATGGCAATAAAACTAATTACACAATGATTGGTTTCAACGAGATTTTGTGTTTTTGGGTCGCCGCAGCGCACTTGAATAAAGATTTGCATGCTGGTTTTACCTGTGTGGGCAATACTGGCTTTTACTTCGACAATTTGACCAACCAAAATAGGGCGCTGAAACTTTACACCCGCAACAGAGACTGTAACGCAGTAATGACCACTCCAACCTGCAGCACAGGCATAACCAGCTTGGTCAATCCACTTCATTACTACACCACCATGAACCTTACCGCCAAAATTAACATCGGTAGGTTCAGCTAAAAAACGAAAGGTTACACTTGAAGACGGCATATTTTGCTCACTATTTTAAACACGACAATTTCAGCATAGCCTAAAAAAGGGGCCGAAGCCCCTGCAATTTAGGATAAATTTTAATTAAATGAGTAACGTGCGTTATTACATGTTAGGGTAGTTTGGTCCGCCAGCCCCTTCAGGTGTTACCCATGTAATGTTTTGGCTTGGGTCTTTTATGTCACACGTTTTACAGTGCACACAGTTTTGTGAGTTGATCACAAACTCTTTCTCACCTTCAACCTCTTGTACTTCGTAAACGCCAGCAGGGCAGTAGCGTTGTGCTGGTTCATCAAATTGCGGCAAATTAACTTTAATTGGAATCGAGTTATCTTTTAGCTTTAAATGGCATGGCTGCGATTCTTCATGATTGGTATTTGATAAAAACACCGATGAAAGTTTATCGAAGCTAAGCTTGCCGTCTGCTTTCGGGTAATCGATTTTTTCGGCCTGATCAACTGCAATTAATGTGGCATGATCTGGCATGTTGTCTTCAAAATTAAACGGTAAGCTGCCACCAAATAGATTTTGATCGAGAGTGTTATAAGCCCCCCCTAAGAACTTACCGAGTTTGTGCATAACAGGGCCAAAGTTACGCGATTGATAGAGCTCTTTGTACGCCCAGCTCTGTTCAAAGGCTGATTTATATTCAGCTAAATCGGCATTTTCTTTACCGTCGCAAAGGGCTGCAATGATCACATCAGCAGCCACCATGCCCGATTTCATTGCAGTATGGTTACCTTTGATCTTAGCGAAGTTCAATGTGCCAGCATCACAACCAACAAGCAATCCACCCGGGAAGTGCATTTTTGGTAATGAGCGCAGGCCACCTTTAGCAATGGCTCTTGCACCATAGGCTATACGTTCACCGCCCTCTAAAACATCTTTAAAAACGGGGTGATGTTTCATACGCTGAAACTCATCAAACGGGCTCAAATGCGGGTTTGAGTAGTTAAGATCAACTATTAAACCTACAACTACTTGATTGTTGTCGCTGTGATACATAAATGCACCACCACTGGTATCACCGGTTAAAGGCCAACCAGTGCCATGAACTACTGTGCCTTCTTTGTGTTTACTCGGGTCGATTTGCCAAATTTCTTTGAAACCTAAACCGTAATGCTGTGGTGACGCATCTTTATCAAGGGCAAAGTGTTTGATTAGCTCTTTACCTAAATGGCCACGGCAGCCTTCAGCAAATACCGTGTATTTGGCTCTTAGCTCCATACCTGGCATGTAACCATCTTTTTCATTGCCATCTTTATCAAGACCCATATCGCCAGTGATAATGCCTTTTACGGTCTCGTCTTCAATAATTAATGAGTGCGCACTAAAGCCTGGGAAGATTTCTACCCCTAGGTTTTCCGCTTGTTCAGCTAAAAAACGGCACACATTACCCATAGAAACAATGTAATTGCCTTCGTTATGGAATGTTTTAGGGCTAGCAAAGTGGGGGATGCTGGTGGCTTTTTCACTGTTATTGAACCAGTAAATATCATCTTGCGTTACTTTAGTGGTAACCGGAGCACCTAATGACTGCCAATCGGGTAGTAATTCATCCAATGCTTTGGTTTCAAAAACCGCACCCGATAAAATGTGCGCGCCCACCTCAGAGCCTTTTTCTACCACACAGATCATTAATTCTTGTTGTTTTTCTTGTGCTTGTTGAGCCAATCTAATTGCAGTTGATAAACCTGCTGGGCCTGCGCCTACGATGACTACATCAAATTCCATGACTTCGCGTTCGACCATATAAACCTCTTCTCGGTGACGGACCTGCTGTAAAGAACCTTATTTCATACTTGCAAATGAAACGTTACAGGCTGTGAATACTTTAAGGTTATTTTAGGTTGACGTTTACGTCAACAGGAAGTAGTCTGAATTCATAAAATAAATAAGTTGACGTGTAGGTCAACTTTGAGAACACACAATTGATGGAGTCACGATGAAAGTCCTTGTTCCAATTAAAAGAGTAATTGACTACAACGTCAAAGCACGCGTTAAAGCCGACAAAACGGATGTTGATCTAGCTAATGTAAAAATGGCGATGAACCCGTTTTGTGAAATTGCAATTGAAGAAGCTATTCGTTTAAAAGAAGCAGGGACGGTCACTGAGGTTGTTGCTGTGACTATTGGTAATAAATCATCTCAAGAGCAATTACGTACAGCCTTAGCACTGGGTGCTGATAAAGCCATTCATATTGAAACAGAAGAAAAGCTTGAGTCTTTACATGTTGCTAAATTACTTAGCAAGATTGTAGAGCAAGAGTCACCTGAGCTGGTTATTTTAGGAAAGCAATCGATTGACTCTGACAACAATCAAACTGGTCAAATGCTTGCTGCTTTAACAGGTCGTGGCCAAGGTACGTTTGCGTCTAAAGTTGATGTACAAGCGGGTACAGTTAATGTAACGCGTGAAGTAGACGGAGGTTTACAAACAGTTGCTCTTAAACTACCTGCTATCGTAACCACAGACTTACGTTTAAATGAACCGCGTTATGCTTCATTACCAAACATTATGAAGGCAAAACGTAAACAACTTGATGTAATTGCTGCTGATAGTCTAGGTGTAGATCTTGCGCCTCGCGTGCAGCTGGTAGAAGTAAATGAGCCAGAAAAGCGCAGTGGCGGCATCATTGTAGAAGATGTAGCAACATTGGTAGAAAAGTTAAAAACAGAAGCGAAGGTGATCTAAATGAAAACATTAGTGATAGCCGAACACGATAAAGGTGTTCTAAAGCCTGAAACCAATAAAACGATTACTGCTGCTGTTAAACTAGGCTTTGATGTAGATTTGCTACTTGCCGGCGAAAACTTAGCTGCAATGAGCGAGCAAGCAGCGTCAATTGCAGGTGTTAGCAATGTACTGATTGCCGATGATGCAGCTTATGCTCATCAGCTTGCAGAAAACCTAGCGGATCTGGTTTTATCTTTAGCAGATAACTATTCACACATTGTCGCGAGCGCTACAACAACCGGTAAAAACTTTATGCCGCGTGTTGCTGCACTATTAGATGTTGCACAAATCTCAGAAATCATTGACGTAATTGATGCAGATACCTTTAAGCGTCCTATTTATGCTGGTAATGCAATTGCGACAGTTAAATCGCTTGATAGCAAAAAGGTGATTACCGTTCGTGCCAGTAGCTTTGATGTTTCATCAGAGCAAGCACCAGTGTCTGTAACAAGTGTTACGGGTAAAGGTTCAGTTGGCTTGAGTGAGTTTGTATCAGAAGAACAAACTGAATCAGAGCGCCCTGAGCTAACGGCAGCACCTGTGGTTATTTCAGGTGGCCGCGGTATGCAAAATGGTGAAAACTTTGCACTACTAAATGGTATTGCCGATAAACTTGGTGCAGCCATTGGCGCTTCACGTGCTGCTGTTGATGCGGGCTTTGTACCGAACGATATGCAAGTCGGTCAAACCGGTAAAATTGTTGCCCCAGATTTATATATTGCTGTGGGTATTAGTGGTGCAATTCAACACTTAGCGGGTATGAAAGACTCAAAAGTGATTGTTGCCATCAATAAAGATCCTGATGCGCCAATTTTCCAAGTCGCTGACTATGGTTTAGTTGCTGATCTATTTGATGTGTTACCAGAGCTAGAAACCGCTCTGTAACTCATAACGATTCTGGTTGTTAAAAGCTGTTGCACTTAGGTGCACAGCTTTTTTTATTTTTTGAGGCTAAAACTGAACGGGTAGGTAACCATGTTCACGTATTTTATCTTTTAGTTTTTGCGATTTAAGTAATGCAGTAAGTTTCACACCTATCTCCTTAGAGCGAGGAGACTGTGTGTTTACAATTAAAATGAGCGGTCGTACAAACGCATACTCGCCATCACTTATGGTTTGCAAATTAGGTTTAACGCCATTTATCGATAGAGTCGTTACTTTATTGATGCGGCGATCATTCTCAAGGTTACTAATGGCGCCATACGAGTCATAGGCAATCGCATTTGGAATACGCTGAACTATACCAAGAGCTTGATTAAATTGGTTATACAGTTCGACTTTTTGATTTGAAAATAAACCGCTATTACCCGCATTTTTGAGTCGTATAAAGTTGCTTTCAGGGTCTTTGATATAGTCCAGTTCTAAAAATTCTAAAAACACATCGAAGCTGCCATGATGAGTCGCTTTACTAAAAAGCAGTATTTCATCATTTTTATTACTTAATTCAGGCGTTAACTGAGAGGCGTCTGACCATTTGGTTATTTTACCTTGATAAATATTTTTGAGAGTCGTGATACTCAAATTTTTAATATTTAGTTCGCTGTTAACAATAAATGTTAACGCATCTTGCGCTATGATTATCTGCCTTAAATGAGGCCATTGTTCTTGCTCTTGCTTCGTTAGGTACCGTGATGTTGTACCTATGTCGATAAGACCCTCAGCAATCGCTTTTACACCTTTGTCACTGCCCATCGGTCTTATCTGCAATGTATTGTCTAAAGCGAGGCTTATATCATCTTTAAGCGGGATTAGTAACTCGGTCACAGATGTTGAACCCGCAATTAAAATAGGTTTTGTATTAATATCTTCATCAAGTGCGAAGCTAGACTTACCTAGGAAAACGAAAGTCAGTGTGAGTACTTTTAGTGAGCGAATGAACATAACCAATAATAGATCCTTTTTTGGCAGGTCTTATGACTATAGAACATTAACTAAAAATTTCTAGAATGAATTGTTTTATAATGATTTTTAGGCAAAAAAACCAGCCAATAGGCTGGTTTCTATAATGACTAAAATTAGTATGTTGCACTACCTTTAGTACGTGGGAAGGCGATAACGTCACGAACGTTGCCCATACCTGTTACATAAGCAACTAAACGCTCAAAACCTAGACCAAAACCAGAATGTGGAACCGTACCGTATTTACGTAGGTCACGGTACCAGCTGTAATCTTCTTTGTTTAAGCCCATTTCTTCTAGACGTTTATCTAATACATCTAGACGTTCTTCACGTTGAGAGCCACCGATGATTTCACCAATACCTGGTGCAACTACGTCCATCGCTGCCACTGTTTTGCCGTCTTCGTTTTGACGCATGTAGAAGGCTTTAATATCACGCGGGTAGTTTTTGATTACAACTGGTGCGTTAAAGTGTTCTTCAGCAAGGTAACGTTCGTGCTCAGATTGTAAATCCACACCCCATTCAACAGGGAATTCGAACTTATTGCCACATGCTTTTAAGATTTCGATAGCATCGGTGTAATCAACTTGCGCGAAATCTTTAGTCACGAACTCTTCTAAACGAGAGATAGCTGTCTTCTCAACACGCTGTGCAAAGAATTCCATATCGTCACGACGCTCTGTTAAAACCGCATTGAAAACATATTTCAGCATGTTTTCAGCAAGTTTTGCGATATCTTCTAAATCTGCGAATGCAACTTCAGGTTCTACCATCCAAAACTCTGCTAAGTGACGAGACGTATTTGAGTTCTCAGCACGGAAAGTAGGGCCAAAGGTATAGATTTTTGACATTGCTGAGGCATATGTCTCACCATTTAATTGACCAGATACTGTTAAGAACGCTTCTTTACCGAAGAAATCTTCACTGTAATCGATGTCACCTTTGTCTGTGCGCGGCAAGTTTTGCATATCTAATGTAGATACGCGGAACATTTCACCGGCGCCTTCACAGTCACTTGCTGTGATGATTGGTGTGCTGATCCAGTAGAAACCTTGCTCGTGATAAAAACGGTGAATCGCTTGAGCTAAGCAGTTACGTACACGTGTTACTGCGCCCATGATATTAGTGCGAGGGCGAAGGTGCGCGTGTTCGCGTAAATACTCAATGCTGTGACGCTTAGCAGACATAGGGTAGCTATCTGGGTTTTCTACCCAACCTAATACTTCAACAGTGTTAGCTTGAATTTCGAAAGACTGACCTTGACCTTCTGATTTAACCAGTACACCCGTAATCGATACTGAGCAGCCTGCTGTTAAACGTGTAACTTCATCATAATTATTAAGTGAATTAGGTACTACCGCTTGAATAGGATCAAAACACGAACCGTCATGAACGGCTAAAAATGAAATTCCTGCTTTTGAATCGCGGCGTGTACGGATCCAGCCTTTTACTGTTACTTGGCTGTCTACCGCAACCTTGCCTTTTAATAGCTCTGAAATCGCTAAATGGCTCATCTTCACTCCAATGATATAAGTTGCCTAATATTTAATATGCTGTGCATTGCACTTGAATCGACTATCTTACCCTCGTAAATCAAATAAAAAAACTATTCAGGCATACTCTTTAGTAGTTTTTCTTCAATTGAGTAAAATAGCAGCAATATTTTGCGTAAAATTTGCGTTTATTTAAATTCTCGCTGCGCTAATCGGTTATTTTGTGGCATTATTAACAATTCTCAATAGGATATTGGTCCTTTAATCTTTAATTAATTTGTATATCAGGTGCTATGAAACAAGTTTTTATTCTTCGCGGCTTACCCGGCTCGGGTAAATCATATTATGCGCAAAGCCTAGCTGATGAGCTGGTGGCTGGTAATGAAAGTGATTATGTAGTGTGCGCAACAGATGATTATTTTTACAATAGCGAAGGTGTGTATCAATTTGATAAGTACAAGTTACCTGAATACCACAACCTAAACCTAGCGCGTTTTATTAATGCGCTAGCTGAAGAAATCCCGTTAGTGATTGTCGATAACACCAATATCAAAAAGTGGGAATTTATCGCTTACGCACAAGCGGCTACTGCATTGGGTTATCAAGTAAAAGAAGTGATCGTGGGTGAAATTAAAGATAAATCATTGCAGCATCTTTACGCGAAGCGCTGTGAACATAAAGTACCGCTTAGAATGATCAGTAAAATGGCTTATATGTTTGAATGGTAAAGTTTAAAGGAAAAGGAAGCATCAGCTTCCTTTTTAGCAATACGCCTGTTGTTCAATGGCTGCATAAATAGCATTACACAACTTAGTTAAGCTTTGTTCATCGCTTATGTAAGGTGGCATTAAGTAAATTAATTTACCAAACGGGCGGATCCACACACCTTGCTCTATAAAAAAGCGTTGAATTTTTGCTACATCTACACTTCGATTAAGCTCTACAACGCCAATTGCCCCCAATGTTCGCACATCAACGACCGCATCGAGCTGCTTACACTTAGCAAGCTGCGTAGTTAGTACATCATTTATATATTTAATTTGTTCTTGCCAAGGCTGCTCTAATAGTAAATCAATACTTGCACAGGCCGTGGCACAAGCAAGCGGGTTACCCATAAACGTTGGGCCATGCATTAATACGCCTGCTTCACCTTCACTGATACCAACAGCAACCTTGCTGGTGGTTAATGTAGCTGATAACGTCATCATGCCACCCGTTAATGCTTTACCAATACATAAAATATCAGGCTCTATATTGGCGTGTTCAACAGCAAACAAGGTGCCGGTGCGGCCAAAGCCTGTGGCGATTTCGTCACAAATAAGTAAAACATCATACTTATCACACAGAATGCGCAGGTGCTTTAAGTAATCAGGATGATAAAAATTCATGCCCCCAGCATTTTGCACTATGGGTTCAATGATAAATGCAGCAACATCTTGATGATGGGCAGCAAAATAGCTTTCAAGTGTATCAGCTTCTGCAGGACTAAACTCACCATTAAATTTAGCACTCGGCGCAGGTACAAAAACATGCTCAGGTAAAAACCCTGAATACATGCTGTGCATTGAATTGACTGGATCGCAAACGCTCATGGCTGCAAAGGTATCGCCGTGGTAGCCCTTGAGCGGCGTCATTAACTTTTGCTTGCTGGTGTATCCTTGGCTTAACCAGTATTGCAAGGCCATTTTTATGGCGACTTCAACACTCACTGAGCCGCTGTCGGCTAAGAACACCTTATCGAGTGATTTAGGTGTGATACTGACTAGCTTTTTACATAACTCAACAGCAGGCTCATGAGTTAAGCCACCAAACATAACATGACTCATTTTGCTAACTTGCGTGGTGATTGCCTCATTTAAAACAGGATGGCAGTAACCATGGATGGCACTCCACCAAGAAGCCATACCATCTATTAGGCTTTCGCCTGTTTCTAAGAAAATACGATTTGCATTGGCATGGCTGACAGGGGACACGGGAAGGGGCTGAGTCATAGAAGTATAAGGGTGCCAAATATGCTCACGATCAAAATCTAAATCTATTGGTTGCTTATTAATCATATGTAAACTTTATATCACTTTGATTCGTTGACAATGTTACGTCAAGTCGTAGACTAAGCCAATCTAACCGTCCCAATAATTTAAAAAAAGAGACTATTATGGAGCACGCAGTTGTCCGTCACGATTGGACTCACCAAGAAGTAAAAGCATTATTTGAAATGCCGTTCAATGATTTGTTATTTAAAGCGGCCAGCGTACATCGTGAAAACTTCAATCCAAATGAAGTACAAATTTCTACTTTATTATCGATTAAAACCGGTGCTTGCCCAGAAGATTGTAAATATTGTCCTCAGTCAGGTCATTATAAAACAGACTTAGACCGTGAACGCCTTATGGAAGTAGAAAAAGTGGTTGAGCAAGCGCGTGTTGCTAAAGAAAAAGGCGCAACCCGTTTTTGTATGGGCGCTGCGTGGTCTGATCCGAAAGAACGTGACATGCCTTATATTTCAAAAATGGTAAAAGAGGTTAAAGAGCTAGGCCTTGAAACCTGTATGACCCTTGGCATGTTAGATAACGAAAAAGCCCATGCATTAAAAGACGCGGGTCTTGATTACTACAACCATAACCTAGATACCTCACCTGAGTATTACCAGCAGATCATTACAACCCGTACTTACCAAGACCGTTTAAACACCATCGATAACGTGCGTGATGCCGGCATGAAAGTATGCTCTGGCGGTATTGTTGGTATGGGCGAGCAGGCTGCTGACCGTTTTGGTTTATTAATGCAATTAGCTAATTTGCCGCAGCAACCAGAGAGTGTACCAATTAATATGTTGGTTAAGGTTAAAGGCACACCACTTGAAGATGTCGAAGACTTAGACCATTTTGAGTTTATTCGTACCATTGCTGTTGCACGTATCATGATGCCGAAAAGCTATGTTCGTTTATCAGCGGGTCGTACGGCGATGAATGAACAAATGCAATCTATGTGTTTCTTTGCTGGTGCTAATTCAATTTTCTACGGTGATAAACTACTGACTACAGAAAACCCTGAAGCAGACGCAGACATGATGCTGATTAAAAAATTAGGCATGAACCCAGAAACACGTGAAGATTACTCAGATGAAGCAGTAGAAGCATCACTTTCATCAAAGGTTGCCGATAAAGCAACATCTGAATTATTTTACGAAGCGTAGCAATTAAATGGCTTTTGATTTTATTGCCGAGCATCTTGTTGAGCGACAAGCAGATGCATTACTGAGAAAGCGTCAACTTGTTGAGCAATCAAGCGGGCGCTTTATTCAGGTTGCAGGCAAACAGTATTTAAATTTTGCCAGTAATGACTACCTTGGCTTTGCGGATGATTTTATTGAAATACAAGCGCAGCAACTAGGTAGCCACAGTTCAGCGCTAGTAAATGGTTATAATCAAGCGCAGCAAAAGCTTGAGCAGCGTTTATGCGAGTTATTAGGCTATGAAAGCGCCATGTTATTTAATAGCGGATTTAGTGCTAATAGCAGCGTATTAAAAGCATTGTTTCAAGATAAAACCGTGGCGCAATCATCGGCAATATTTCAAGATAAGCTCAATCATGCCAGCTTAATTGATGGCGGTCTTCACTCTGCCGCTGCCATGGTGCGGTTTAATCATAACGACCTTAAGCATTTAGAATCTCGGTTACAAAAGTCAAAAGCCAAGCATAAGCTCATAGTAAGTGAAGGGGTGTTTTCGATGGATGGCGATCAAGCCCCCATTGAGGCACTCTGTAAACTTGCTAAACAATACAATGCGTGGCTGATGATTGACGATGCTCATGGCTTTGGCGTATTGGGCGAGCAAGGTTTAGGAAGTTGTGAGGCAATCAAGCCTGATTTACTGATCGTCACCTTTGGCAAGGCACTAGCAAGTAGTGGTGCTTGCCTGCTTACATCAAAACAAATGATTGATTACATGTTGCAGTTTAATCGCGAATACATTTATTCAACGGCGATGTCACCACTGATGGCAAGTTGTACTTTAGAGCGACTCGAAAAGTTATTAAAAGCGGATAAGAGACGCGCTCAGCTTACAGAGAATATTGCCTACTTTAGAGCGCTTGCAAAAGAACATAACTTAGCATTAATGGAATCAACAACGGCAATTCAGCCTTTGGTATTGGGTGATGCAGAACACACGCTTGCCGTTGCTAATAAGCTTAAAAATAAAGGCGTGTGGTTAACAGCTATTAGACCGCCAACGGTGCCATTTAATACGGCACGACTTAGAGTAACCATAAGTAGCGCGCATCAAGCTGACGATATAAAACAGCTGGTTGATTCGTTAGTGGAGTGTTTATGAGTGTTCAACTGCAAGCGCCTTTAAGCTTTCAACACAGTAATAAGCTAACAACACAAACCAAGTTCTCTAAAGCGGCTGCAAATTACGCGAGCCATGCTAATGTACAAAAACAAGCGGCTGCGCATTTATTTAAAATGATGGCAAGTAAACATCAGCAGGGTACTTGCCTTGATTTAGGGGCAGGGCCTTTAGTTAACACTGCAATGCTTAAAACACATTTTGATACTGTATTGGCAATGGACTTAAGTCATTCCATGCTAAGCACAGAGCAAAGCCCGCGTTGTTTAAAAGTGTGTGCTGATATGGATAACCTACCATTACAGCAAAACTCCCTTGATTGTGTGTTTAGTAATTTTGCAATGCAATGGTCTGCTGATTTAAAAGGGCTACTTAAAAGTCTTTTTTATTCCCTAAAAGCAGGTGGTAAGGTTTATTTAAGCTGCGTGGTAGATGGATCCCTCAAAGAGATCAAACAGGCTTTTGCTTGTTTAGACGAGCAAAACCATATTAATCAGTTTCATTGTGCTATTCACATTATTGAGTATGCAAAATTGGCGGGGTTTAAACTGAATTTTGCAGCCGATAGATGTTATATAGATGCCTATAACTCTCCCTTAGAAGCACTGCGCTCGATAAAAGCGATTGGCGCTACCTCATTGCAAACTAAGCAAAAGCGCCAAGGGTTATTAACAAGGCAGGCACTTAATCGTGTTTGTAAGGCTTACCCTCTGGTTGATGGGCATGCTAGAGTGAGCTATCAAGTTGTCCTTTTAGTACTAGAAAAATAGAATTAACTTAAAAATGAAAGAATTTTTTATTACGGGTACAGACACTGATGCCGGAAAAACCCATGTCACCAGTTTATTATTAAACTTACTAGCACAACATAAACAGCGTGCGGTTGGTTTTAAACCCATTGCAGCAGGTGCAGAAGAGGCATTTGGCCAACTAGTTAATGATGATGCATTAACCTTAATGGAAAGCTCATCAATTGGGGTTAAATATAACATAGTTAACCCCTTTACCTATGAGCCACCCATTGCACCGCATATTGCAGCTGCCAAAGTAGGCGACAGACTGACATTTGACAAGCTCGATGCTGCTTATGCGAATGTAAAAGCACTCAATACCGATTATATTCTTACAGAAGGAGCAGGGGGTTGGTGTTTACCTATCAACGAAACCGATTTGCTCAGTGATTGGGTTAAATCACAGCAGCTTGATGTGATTTTAGTCGTGGGTATGAAACTAGGTTGCCTAAATCACGCTTTACTGACAGCAGCTCATTTCAAAGCGCTAGGTATAAATTGTGTGGGCTGGATTGCAAATCATGTAGACCCAAATATGCGTGAACAAGACGCCAATTTAGAAACCTTAAAATCCGCATTACCTTTCCCCCTTTTAGCGATTAGTCCGTATACAGACGGCACCCCTAAATTAAAAATTTACAAAACCTTACTTGAAATTTTATCTATCAACCCATAATAATTGAGTTGTTACTTTTGACATACTCTGTCACAATTGGTTGTAATTAGTTCCTTGCAACCAATTGCATAAGCCCTAAACTGAGTTGGTAGAACACCCAGATAATTTTATTAACTAACGATTTTTAACCATGTCGTTAGTTAATACAATTGGTATGTTTATTCTGAGGTTTTTATGAAGCGTGTATTTTTGTTTCTACTGACTAACTTAGCGGTAATGCTAGTGTTAGGTATTGTGTTGTCTATTGTGATGAGCGTACTCGGTATTAGCCATCGCAGTTTAGGCGGCATTTTAGTTATTTCAACTGTATTTGGTTTTGGTGGCTCGTTTATTTCGTTATTTATGTCGAAATGGATGGCAAAAAAATCAACCGGTGCACATGTTATTGAACAGCCTCGTTCTGAAACAGAACAATGGTTAGTTTCGACGGTAGCAGCGCAAGCGAATAAAGCAGGTATCGCGATGCCAGAAGTGGCTATTTACGATAGCCCTGAAATGAACGCTTTTGCGACCGGCCCAAGTAAGAACAACTCGCTGGTAGCTGTGAGCACAGGTTTATTACACAATATGAACCAAGATCAAGCTGAGGCGGTATTGGCTCATGAGGTATCTCACATTGCAAATGGTGACATGGTTACGCTTACCCTTATCCAAGGTGTAGTGAATACCTTTGTTATCTTTATGGCGAAAGTATTGGCAGGTATTGTTGATAATTTTCTTAATAGTGATGAAGAAGAGGGCGGTAGTAGCTGGACATACTTCTTGTTCGATATGATTTTCCAAGTGCTATTTGGTGTGTTAGCGAGTGTGATTGTTGCTTACTATAGCCGTAAACGCGAATTCTCTGCGGATGCCGGTGCTGCTAAGCTTGTAGGTGCAGATAAAATGCGTAGCGCCCTTGAGCGTTTAAAACAAAACCACCCATCACAACTAGAAGGTTCAATGATGGCGTTTGGTATTGCAAGCGGTAAAGGTGTTGCCGAGTTATTCTCATCGCACCCACCTCTTGATGAGCGTATTAACGCATTACGTTAATCTTAAACACGAAAAAGCCAGCTTGATGCTGGCTTTTTTATTGTTGTTTTTTCTCGTGCTCGAGTTGTTGTGGCAATAATACCTCAACAATTTCACGGGCTGGTAAGGTATACCTTACGCCATCGAACATCACAGATGTGTGTTCATCAATACTGGTGATGCCTGTTAAGGTCCAGCCTTCGCCACGTTCTTTACAGTAAACTGTAGTGGTAGGTTGAATTACTTTAAATTCTTCACTCATCGAACTTAATCTAATTGCTTGAAATTGCGTTTATAGTAAGACAATAATGCCAGCTCATAAAGAAAAAAGAAGAAATTAACGTGTCTAGCCACGATGACTTAGCCTTTGACTTACGCCCAATTCGTCATAAAGATTGCCAAGCGATATGGGATATTTTAAAAGATCCGCAAGTACAAACGTTTAACGATTACGACACTGATATAACGAAAGGTGACGTGTATGACTTTATTCAAGGCGACATAGAACGTTTTTATAATCAACAAGGCATTCGTTTAGTTATTGTTTTACGAAGTAGTGGGCAAGTTATTGGTAGCGTGGGCTTATTTAACATAATTGACGGGCAGGGCATGTTGGGCTTTGAATTGGCATCGCAATACTTTGGCAAAGGAATAATGCAAAAGGTATTAGATATGCTATTTGAAAAACTGGCTACCTTTGTAACGGCACCACTAAACAGTGTGGTCGCTTTAGTTAACCCAAATAACAGCGCCAGTATTAAACTTTTGACTAAATGCGGCTTTCAACAACATGACGCTCACTGGGTAAAGTACGTTTGCTAATTACTATAATAGTACAATCTTGTTCTGCTAGAGTTGCTACTATAAAATAGCGCCTTATTTTCACAAAGGAGCGCCAGCAACTATGGCAAAGGCCAAAGCAATTACCAGTATTGAAAGTTACGGTATTTACAGTCATTGGGATGCAAAAGAAAAAGACCTGCCTCAAATCACCGAATTTACAACAGACGTTCCTGCACAGTTAGATATTGAATTTGGCTTTATTATTAATATTAAAAAGGCCAAAGGACAAAAAATTAAATTTTGCGTTTTCCACCCAGATATCCCCGATGAGGATGGCGAGATCATGCCACCGTTTGAGGGAGAGCAGTACGTTAAAACAAACGATTGGCAGTTTTATTTAGGTGATACGATATGGGCGCCTGTTGATAATAAAGTCGGTATTTGGCGCATGACTATTGAGTTAAATGGCCATATAATTGCCGATAAATCCTTTAACTTATTAAAGGAAGCCGAAGGCACTGCCACTGAGTTTTGGAAGCATCGCGGTTATTAATCTTTAAACCTGAGAGGGACTATGTATCAAGGAAGTTGTTTGTGCGGCAAAGTAAAAGTAACTATTGCTGGTGGCATTGACTCAATTATTCATTGTCATTGCTCTTTATGCCGTAAAAACTCAGGTACAGCCTACGCAACCAATGGCTTTATTCAACGAGATGGTTTTAACCTCACAGAAGGCAAACAGCATCTAAGTGCCTTTGAATTTAAACCAGGTAGAATTCGCTATTTTTGCAGCTGCTGTGGTTCGCCTGTATATAGCGAGAATAAAGACGATTCAAACCGCTTACGTATTCGCTTAGGTTTACTAGATAGCGATATAAACGAGCGTCCAATCAGTCATAACTTTGTGAGCTCTAAAGCAAACTGGGATACGTTTAACACAGAAATCCCATGTTACGATGGTTTTGAACCAAGTAGAGGGAAGTAACAACCATGATAGCGAATACGCCAAAACCGCCTTATTACGCCGTGATTTTCACGAATACCTTATCTGACGATACCGCTGGCTATGAAGAAATGGCGAATAGAATGGTGGAGCTTGCAGAGCAACAACCTGGCTATTTAGGAATGGAGTTTGTTCGTGATGGTTTGGGTATTACAGTATCTTATTGGCAAAATCTAGATGCCATTAAATCGTGGAAGCAAAACGTAGAACACTTAACCGCACAACAGCTGGGTAAAGACAAATGGTACAGCGCGTTTACAACGCGTATTGCGAAGGTAGAACGTGATTATTCATTGTAATAGTCACTAACGCTAAAGGAACACATCATACTGTATTTAAGTTAAGGTCTATCTCAGCATAACGTTAAATTTAAGTATTTTGGTAAACAGGGTAAGTAGTTATAGGAACTCAAGCGTGGAATCTTCTCTGTTTATCGAATGCGATCGTTTTTCTTGAATTTTTATGACAATATTTTAAGTGTCAAACACCCTAAATGCACACTTTTAAAAAGCAACATGGAAGGAATTCATAGGCTTTATGTTATATATCCTTGGCGGTCTACCCGCAACAGGTAAGACTGAACTTTCAAAGTTTTTAGCTTCTTCCTTGGGCGCAGTTCATATTCGTATTGATACTATTGAGCAAGAATTAAAAAACTGTGGTTTTAACAAGTTACATGACGAAGGTTACAAGGTAGCTTTTGCTCTTGCGTTAGAAAATCTAAAAAGCGGCCTTTGTGTTGTAGCTGACTCAACAAATCCAGTTTTGGAATCTCGAGAAGGTTGGATAAACGTAGCAAATAAAGCTTCATCACCCTATATAGAAATTGAAGTTATCTGCTCGAATAAAGCCGAACATCGACAACGTGTAGAAAACAGGCAAACAGATATTCGAAATCTTTTACTTCCATCATGGGAAAGTGTGATTTCAAGAGATTATCACTTGTGGGAAACAGCACGTATTGTCATAGATACTGCGGGCAACACCCCTGAGCAAAGTAAGAAAGAGTTGAGTGAGTTACTCAGTAGACACAATGAAACTTTGGTTACGAATACATTTTAGCCAAATATTAATGAACCCTAAATAAGGCGTTTGTTCTCATAGGTTTTGTGCTTAAAAGAGGTCGTCATGGGAAATTATGTACTTAAGGGCTTTGATGAAATTGAAGCCATGTTTAATGAGATGGCTGTAATTTCAAGCGATTTCTTTTCTTATAATCAGAGTTATAAGGTCAGCCCTAATGATATAAATGATATGAATTTTTATCGTTTTGACTTTGAGCCATATACCTCTTTAGCAAGCTCGCTTGGTTTAAGTGGTTTTGGGATTAAAGGTTCGGGTAAGCGTTTTTATCTAACTCACATAAATATCGCAGGGCACAGGCCATTATGTACAGTGAGACCTGTCAATTTAGAGCAGCTTAAGGACTTGAGCTATTTGGATTATATGCTCTCAAATTATTGCCAAAATCTCGAGCTAGATGCAACTCCAATTGGGCTGCACCGATTATAGAGTCTGGAACATAGCAGATCGTATCAATTGACAAAAATATCTATCTTTAGGCTAACTCAAATTATCTGTAATGGATCTGCTATGTTTATAAAACAAGTTTGTACCGCTCATAAAGGTTTAAACGTTTGTTTTAAAAACGCCCAATGCTTTTTTAATTTAAATATAATTAACACCACACCAATAACAAATCCTATAATCCGAGCTAACGCTCCGATTCTTTTAGTTAGTAAAAGAGCATAAACGAAATGCTTGAAATTGATGTAACTAGAATTAGTTTATTGATTGGTATTGCGGCTAAAAAGCAAAATATTTGAGTAGTGCATAAAATAGGGTAGGTAAAAGCCCACCAAGGTGGGCTTAAGCGTTAATTGCTAATTACAAAGTGTAATTAAATCCAATGGCTATACCATCATCTTCTGTTTGTGACATTTGAGCTTCTTGCTCAGCGTTATTACTCGAAAAGTCACTAAAATCTTTACGAGCTTCTATATACAAAATAGTGTCATCGCTCATAAAGTAGTGCGCGCCTACTACAGCAAATTGGCGTTTAAATACGTCTTGTGGGTCGGCGTTAAAGTTAGGTTGAATTACGTAATCATCACCTGCGTCAAATACGTTATAAGCAACGAAAGTACGAATGTCGTTATCAAAGCGATAGCTTAAGATAGACTCTAAACCGACAGCATCTTTTATCAAACGACCTAAATTATCGGTATCGTGGTTTTCATTTTTATTTATATTGGCAGAGGCATACCAACCTAGTTTGTAAAAGTCACCATACGTTATACCTACACCGTAAATTAAATCGGTAACAAGCTGGTCACGGCCATCTGCATAAACAATATCGAATTCACCTCTGTTAATACCGGCAGTAAATTTTAGGTTATCAGTTGCTCTATAGGTAACAGCTGCGCCATAAGTCGAGTTAAACTCAACATTTTGCGCCGCAGGGTTACCTTGCTCAAATAATAATTCGCATGAACTACGAGATATATCCGCTATGTCGCAGGTATAAAAGTCATCCGATTTCAACTGAGCTTGCAATGCAACATGAAATTTCCCCCAAGTGTTCCGGTATTGGAGTACTTTATCACCACGGCCTGTGCCATTTACCGCACCATCATCTTTATTGTATGTATAGACACCTGCAGCGTTACCGTCCCACACTAAGCTATAGTTTGTATTGTAGACCACGTCATACCATGCACCCCATTGCTTTCCGATTGTTACTTGGCCATAGTCATCGTGTTTTAATCCTACATAACCTAATCGATTATATAAAAACTCATCTTGAATCGATTCAAAGCGGTTATTGTAGATTATGTCTGTGCTGCCAACAGGGTTTACACCCCATTCAAGTAGTGCAAAAGCTTGCCAGCCATTTTTTAATTGTCGTTTAAAATCAAAGTTAATGCGTGATGCACCGTTTACAATTTCGGTTTCCCCTTGAGTGTTAATAACTCTTGCATCAATAAAGCCGCCAAAAGTGACACTGTTTGTTTCATCTTTATAAATCTCAATGGCATTTGCTGTTGGGATTATCGTTAAGCCAGCGAGAAAAATGGCAGCGTGTGTTCTTTTCATAAAGTACCTTGTTTAATTGTTGTCCCTAATAGGTCTAAATTAACTAAAAGAATGAGATTATCAAAGCTAAAATGCATGAAAAAGTGAAAAAAAATCATGAAAGAACCGCTTTGTGGGGAAAATTTATTCATTTTAGGTTCACTATGTTGAATTATCAATGGCTTACTCTAGTTAAAAAATAGACACTTTTTGACTCAACGTTCTGAGCATTAGTTTGGTATTAGGGATTTCAGCACTTAACCCATAAATAAGGGTCATAAAATAACAATCCAACAAGATGGCAGCCTTTACTTTATTAAACTGTGGTTGTTCAGAAAACACTAAAGTTTGAATTAACTCCATATGTCGCTGTTGGAATGTTTTAGAAAATAAACGCTCACTAAATAGCACTTTATAAAATTGATGATGTAAGCAATAAAATTGGTAAAAGTATTGTGCGTAATGATTGATCTTTAATCGGGGAGGGCGATGAATATCGGTTTCTTTAGCGCGCTCTAATACATCATTAAACCTCAATTCAATACATGCCTCCAAAATCGCGATCTTACTCTCAAAATGTTTAAACAAAGTACCGACAGCAACACCACAAGCAGAAGATATTTGACGTGTAGACGTATCATTAAATCCATGCTCTGCGAAAAGCTGCCACGCAGTATTTAAAATATGCTGGTGTGTCTTATTATGATTGCCCATAGCTATTATCTTGTTTTATTTAAAGTAATTTTAAAGTGAGCGCGTTCACTAATAAAAGTGAGCATGTTCACTAAAGATAGACCTAGTTAATTAAGTTGTAAAATGACTAGGTTGTTTTAAACAATCTTTCATAGCGTGCTAGGCGGCTTTAGTTTAAAATTGCACACAGTTTCGTTTTACTTTTTTACCCGCTGGAGGGTACCGCTATCATTAGTACAGCTAATATCACCATGCAATTTGGTGCTAAACCTTTATTCGAAAATATCTCAGCAAAATTTGGCGATGGTAACCGTTACGGTTTAATCGGTGCGAATGGCTGTGGTAAATCAACCTTCATGAAAATCCTAAGTGGCGAGCTTGAACCATCTTCAGGTAACGTCAGTACAGATCCAAACGAGCGTGTTGCAAAACTAAACCAAGACCAGTTTGCTTACGAAGAGTTTTCTGTAATCGACACGGTAATCATGGGTCATAAAGAGCTGTGGGAAGTAAAAAAAGAACGTGACCGTATTTACAGCTTGCCTGAAATGAGCGAAGAAGATGGTATGCGTGTAGCAGACCTTGAAACTGAGTTTGCCGAAATGGATGGTTACTCAGCAGAAGCAAAAGCGGGTGAGTTACTGATTGGTGTTGGTATTGGCACAGAACAGCACTACGGCCCTATGTCTGAAATCGCACCGGGTTTTAAACTGCGTGTGTTACTTGCACAAGTACTGTTTTCTGATCCAGACATCATGCTACTCGATGAGCCTACCAATAACTTGGACATCTACACCATCAAGTGGTTAGAAGACGTGTTAAACCAGCGCGACTGCACCATGATCATCATTTCGCACGACCGTCACTTCTTAAACTCAGTATGTACACACATGGCTGACATCGATTACGGCGAGCTTCGTATTTACCCTGGTAACTATGATGAGTACATGTTTGCTGCAACACAGGCTCGCGAGCGTCTACTTAGCGAAAACGCGAAGAAGAAAAGCCAAATTGCTGAGCTTCAACAGTTTGTATCGCGCTTCTCTGCAAACGCTTCAAAAGCAAAGCAAGCGACATCACGTGCTAAACAAATTGATAAAATTCAGCTTGAAGAAGTTAAAGCATCTTCGCGTCAAAGCCCATTTATTCGCTTTGAACAAGAAAAGCAATTATTTCGTAATGCCTTAGAGCTAACAAACTTAGCACAAGGTTTCGATAACATGCTCTTCAGTGGCCTTGAAGGCTTAGTTGAAGTAGGCGAGCGTATTGCGATCATCGGTGAGAACGGTGTTGGTAAAACTACATTATTAAATACCCTTGCAGGTCGTTTAGCACCTAAACAAGGTGAGTTTAAATGGTCTGATAACGCTAATATTGGGTATTACGCACAAGACCATGCTGACGAGTTCGAACAAGATATGAACTTATTCCAGTGGATGGAACAATGGCAACAAGAAGGTGACGACGAGCAAGTTGTTCGTAGTTTCTTAGGTCGTATGCTGTTTTCACAAAACGACATTAAAAAGTCAGTAAAAGTTATTTCAGGTGGTGAGCAAGGCCGTATGTTGTTTGGCAAAATTATGATGCATAAACCAAACATCTTATTAATGGATGAGCCAACCAACCACATGGATATGGAATCTATCGAAGCGCTTAACTTAGCACTTGAAGCATACGAAGGGACTTTGTTGTTCGTATCACACGATAGACAATTTGTATCATCACTTGCTAACCGTATTTGGGAAATCAAAGACGGCAAAATTATCGACTTTAAAGGTACATACACTGAGTACCTAGCAAGCAAAGAAGCATAATGTGCTTATGAGTGATTAAAAGCCATGCATGTCATGGCTTTTTTGTGCTTCTAGAGTCGCATCTTGATGTGGTTTAAAAGCGATTTATACTGCGTTATCGATTTTAACAATAGAACCACTATTATTTGCAATCAATGCCTTGCCTAAATCGCTTTTAATTCCAACTGAAACTCGCATCTTGATGTGGTTTGGGTATATAATACCCGCCACAAAATAAGGACAAAAGTCCGCTTTTTAGAAAACAATTTAACTGAGGTGTATTTATGACAGTTGGCATTATTATGGGTTCCAAATCAGACTGGCCAACGATGGAACATGCGGCATTAATGCTAGAAAAATTTGGCATTGAATACGAAACTAAAGTTGTTTCTGCTCACCGTACCCCTCAATTACTTGCTGACTATGCAAGCTCAGCTGCAGATCGTGGCATTAAAATTATTATCGCCGGTGCCGGTGGTGCTGCGCACTTACCTGGTATGGCCGCGGCGTTTACCTCACTGCCAGTTTTAGGCGTGCCAGTTAAATCTAAAACACTTAATGGTGTTGATTCTTTATTATCTATCTGCCAAATGCCTAAAGGTGTTGCGGTAGGTACACTGGCTATCGGTGAAGCGGGTGCTGCAAATGCTGGCCTTTTAGCGGCACAAATTTTAGGTTGCCAACAGCCAGAAATTTTCGCAAAAGTTGAAGCTTTCCGTAAAGAACAAACAGACACTATCTTAGCTAACCCTAATCCTGCAGAGTAATATGAATATTCTAATTTTAGGTGCAGGTCAGTTAGCTCGCATGATGAGCTTAGCGGGTGCACCGCTTGATTTAAATGTTGTTGCCTACGATGTGGGTATTGAAAAAATCATTCATCCGTTAACCGGTGAAGTTCACAATAGCACATTACAACAAGCTATTGATAACGCAGACGCCATTACAGCTGAGTTTGAACACATTCCTGATGATGTACTAACGCTATGCTGTCAAAGCAATAAGTTTTACCCAGGTAAAGCAGCGATTAAAACCGGTGGCGACCGCGCCCTTGAAAAAGCATTACTTGATAAAACAAATGTTGAATGTGCGCCTTACCAATTAATTACAGAAAAAGCACACCTTATTGCTGCTGTAGAGCGCTTAGGCAAGCCGCTTGTGATCAAAACTTGCCAAGCGGGTTACGATGGAAAAGGGCAGTGGCGCTTAAAGTCTGATGATGAAATTGACCAAATCTGGTCAGAAATGGCAGATTTCATCGCATCAGGCACCGAAACTGCACCGCACTCGATTATCGCTGAAAAGATGATTCCGTTTGACCGTGAAGTATCTATTATTGGGGCACGCGACAAAGCGGGTAACACAGTTATTTATCCCCTCACTGAAAACCAACACATTAACGGTGTACTTACGCTTTCAGTTGCGGGTAAAGAAAAAGCAGCGATCCAAGAACAAGCTGAGGTTGCATTTAACAAGCTTGCGCAAGAACTTGATTATGTAGGTGTATTAGCAATTGAGTTTTTTGATGTGCAAGGTACGTTATTAGTAAACGAAATTGCACCACGCGTTCATAACTCTGGTCACTGGACACAGCAGGGTACACATTGCTCACAATTCGAAAATCATATGCGTGCAGTTGCTGGTTTACCATTAGGTAGTACAGAGTTACTTCGTCCTACTGCTATGATCAATGTACTAGGCCAGCCTTCTATTCCACACTCAGTACTTGCAACGCCAGACGTTACAAGTCACTGGTATGGTAAAACGGCTAAACCGGGTCGTAAGATGGGGCATATTAATGTTTCGGCCAATAATCTTCATCAGCTTGGTGAGCGTTTAGCGGCACTTGCTGAAGTGCTGCCCGAGCACGATTACCCAGGCGTAGCTGCTACCAGTACCCAACTTATTTTAAACTGATCAGTTTAAATTCTAAGAAGCCGAGTTTATCTCGGCTTTTAATTCCTCTAGTAGAATAACACCTCTTGTCTCAAAGCACTTGCGTCAGGTTTTTCTTCCTATAGACTAATATTTTTATATTAATATTAGCTTGTTATGTTACATCCTCGATTTAGAACAGTCGTATTTGCGTTTTTTATGGCGCTGTTTATGTCTGGATTTATGTCATTGGTGATCAGTATTTTTAATGTTGGTTTAATCGATAGCATTGCAACCATTTGGCTTAAAGCATGGGCTTTTGCTTTTTGTGTGGCATTTCCTACCGTTATTTTTGTCGCACCTGTAGTACATAAGTTAACCAACAAACTAATCAGAGCGCCGTTGTGATAGCCGAACGCCCAAAACAAATACTATTTATAGCGTTATTTATAGCATCTGCTTTGCCATTTGTTGGCTCAGCTACGGCACTTGTTGTTGGTGCTTTGTTTGCCATGTTATTAGGTAACCCATTTGCAGCACAGTCACAAAAAATGAGTAAATGGATGCTAAAATTAGCGGTTATTGGCCTCGGCTTTGCTGTTGATTTTAGTCAAGTAATAGAAGTAGGGCGTAGCTCTATTGTGCTTACAATCGTTAGTATTACCGCGATTATTGGCCTTGGCGAAATTTTATCGCAGTTATTTAAATTAAATAAAAACACCGGTGTACTTATTTCATTTGGTACTGCCATTTGTGGTGGTAGCGCCATAGCTGCAATGGCGCCGGTTATAAAGGCCAAAGATCACGAAGTAGCTATATCACTCGCTGTGGTGTTTTTATTAAATGCCCTCGGCTTAGTGTTATTCCCAATGATTGGTCATTACTTTGGCCTGACTGAGCAGCAATTTGGGGTTTGGGCGGCACTTGCGATTCACGATACCAGTAGTGTAGTAGGGGCTTCCGCTGCTTATGGCGCATCAGCACTTGCTATTGCAACAACTATTAAACTCACCAGAGCGATGTGGATCATCCCCTATACAAGCATCGCGGGTGTGTTTTGGAAGTCTGATGAAAAAGCCAGTATACCCTTGTTTATTATAGGTTTCTTGGCGGCTGCGCTTATTAACTCAAGTTTTCCAGAGTATCAAACATTGTGGCATGCCCTTAACATCGGTGCTAAGCAAGTTTTAGTAATGACCTTATTTTTAATCGGCAGTGGTTTATCAATTTCAGTCTTAAAACAAGCGGGCATTAAACCTTTTATCATGGCGATGATTTTATGGATCATTGTCAGCAGTATTATTTTACTACTAATAGTAGACGGATTTATTTCATGAAAAATTCCTTATTAAGTTCTTCAATAGCACTCGCTGCAGGCTTATTTGCTAATAATTTAGCGGCTGCAGATCTGCGTGTTGCCACTTTCAACGTGAGCATGGATGCAACAAACTATGCTAAAAAAGGTGAGGCGGTCGATAAAGATGCATTAAGCAAAGCATTAGCAAGTAACCACCAGCAAATTCGCAACATAGCAGAGATTATTCAACGTGTAAGACCAGATGTTATTCTACTGAACGAGTTTGATTATATTGATGCCGACAAAGGCATTAACGTATTTCGTAAAAACTACCTGCAAGTATCGCAAAATAAGCAGGTTGCAATTGATTATCCGTATTATTTTATTGCACCAGTCAATACGGGGTTACCTACTGAGTTTGATTTAGATAACGATGGTGTAAAGGGGCATTACAAAGGCGACGCGCAAGGCTTTGGCTTCTTTGAAGGGCATTATGCAATGGCAGTACTTTCTCGCTACCCAATTGATTTAGATAAAGCGCGTACTTTACAAACATTCAAATATAAAGATATGCCTAATGCACAAATGCCTATCGACCCTAAAACAGGTAAAAACTGGTATTCTGCTGAGGAATGGCAAGCAATTCACCTAAGCTCTAAATCATTTTGGGATTTACCAATTGATGTTAAAGGAAAAACGGTTCATTTACTTGCTTCACACCCAACTCCACCAGTTTTTGATGGTGATGAAGACCGTAACGGTAAGCGTAACCACGATGAAGTGCGCCTGATTGCTGATTACATCAACAATGCTAACTACATTTATGATGATAAAGGTCAAAAAGGGGGCTTAAAAGCGAAAAGTCGCTTTGTGATTGTTGGTGATTTAAATGCAGCACCTGAAGGAAGTAAAGCTCGTCCTGAAACAACAGACCAAATTTTGAAAAATCCTCTAATAAATACCTCATTTACACCTTCTAGCAAAGGGGCTAAACAATCCTATAAAGAAGAATATGCAAAAAACTACACGGCTTATTGGCAAGCCCGTGCTGATTACGTACTCCCTTCTAATTATGGTATTGAGATCAACGACGGCGGGGTATTTTGGCCAATAAAAAGTTCAGAATTATACCGTTTGATTAAAGATCGTAATGCATCATCTGATCATCGTATGGTGTGGCTTGATATCAGCTTGAAATAAGCTGTAATTAAACGGAAAAGTTTGGCTGTTTATCCTATAAAAATTGCTATTTCATCAGTGCTTCTGCTTAAATAGGGCGAATTATAATAACCCCGTAAGAAGCACTATGAAATTCAAAACCACTGCTAATAAAACGTTAGTGGCTCTCGCAGTCGCATCTAGCTTTATGCTAGCTGGTTGTCAATCAACCGCCTCAACACCTTCTGAAGAACAAGTAACCAATGTAGCCCCAGTTGTTGTTACCCCTGCTGACACAGGCTCAGCTGAAATCACGTTAGAGCAAGCAATGGCTCACCCTGATTGGTTAGGCCGTCAGCCAGAACGTGCTTTCTGGAATGGTGATTCTAACAGCATTGTTTATGCACAAAAGCAACAGGGTAGTGAGTTACGCGATTTATATGTTCAAGCGGTTAATAGTCAGTCTGCATCACAATTAGCGTTAAACAAATTGCACACCGTAGGTGCAAAAAACGCAGTTTACTCAGCTGATAAGAAGCAACAGGCGTATGCATTTGAAGGTAATATCTTTGTTAAAAACTTAAGCACCGGTCAAATTACACAAATTACGCACGACAGCGCACAGCAATCAAAGCCGCAGTTCTTAACGGATGGCAGCCTTGCGTATCGCCAAGGTAATGCATTTTATAAACTTGATTTGGCAACAGGCCGTCAAGTTGAATTAGTTAACTTACACCTAGACGATGCACCTAAAGGTGTGCAAGAGCCAGACACGTATATTGCAAAAGAGCAGCACAAACTAATTGATTACATTGCGCTGACTCACAAAAACAAAAAAGACCGTGAAGCGCGTAAAGAGCAAATTAATGAGCAAAACGACAGTATTGCTAATTCACAGTTCTATTTAGGCAAAGATAAACGTTTAGCAGATGTACAGCTTTCACCAAATGGCCAAGCACTCGTTGCAGTAACCACTGAAAACCGCTCATGGCGTGATGAAGGCGATATCATGCCTAATTACATTGCTGATGATGCTCGCGTAAAAGCTGAAAAAGTACGTCGTCGCGTTGCGGATGAAAAACCAATCAGCTCAGATGTTATTTACATCGACCTTAAATCAGGCGAGCAAACAACCCTTGCATTCGATACCTTACCAGGTTTTGATGAAGACGTTCTTGCAGCTGTTAAGAAAGAAAACTACGCTCGTGATGGCAAAACTTACAAGTCTGAAAAAGCGCCACGCGCTATCAACCTAATGATGGATTGGGGTTGGGATCAAAGTGCTATCCAGTGGAACACAGATGGTTCACACGTGGCTCTTATGCTTGAAGCATGGGATAACAAAGACCGTTGGTTAGCCACTGTTGATACACAAAACAACAAACTTGTTTCACAGCACCGTTTACATGACGATGCATGGGTAAACTACGCATACAACGATTTTGGTTGGTTGAACAACTCAGACACGCTTTACTACTTATCTGAAGAGTCTGGTTACAGCCACATTTACAAAAAGCCACTTAACGGTAAAGCAACGCAGCTTACTAAAGGCCAATTTGTTGTTTCTAACTTAACGTTAACGGCTGATAACTCAGCGATTTACTACAAAGCAAACGTTGAGCACCCAGGTCTCTACGAAATCTATCGTGTAAACCCTGCAAACGGTGAGTCTGAGCAAGTCACTAACCTTGATGGCATGACTGACTACCAGTTAAGTCCAGATGAAAGCAAACTATTGCTAACCCACTCTAAGATTATGTCGCCGCCTGAGCTATATGTTGCTGATGCAAAAGCAAATACCCAAGCAACTCAACTAACGCATACGGTATCTGGTGAGTTCTTAGCGAAGAAGTTAATTGCACCTAAGATTGTTGCTGTGCCTTCAAGCCACACTGATCAGCCAATTTACGCAAAAGTATATTACCCAGCTGATTATAAAGAGGGCGAAACAGGTAAAAACCGTAAAGCGGTTATCTTTAACCACGGTGCTGGTTACCTACAAAACTCACACATGGGTTGGTCTGGTTACTTCCGCGAGTTTATGTTCCATTCACTACTGGCTTCAGAAGGCTACGTAGTCATGGACATGGACTACCGTGCCTCTAAAGGTTATGGGCGTGACTGGCGTACAGCAATTTATCGCCAAATGGGTACGCCAGAAATTCAAGATTTAGCAGACGGCGTAAGCTGGATGGCAGACAACGCTAACGTAGATACACAAGCGGTAGGCACCTACGGTGGTTCTTACGGTGGTTTCATGACGTTTATGGCGCTATTTACACAACCTGATCTATTCCAAGCAGGTGCAGCGCTTCGTCCGGTAACTGATTGGGCTCACTACAATGGTCCTTACACGTCGAACATCTTAAATCACCCAGATGTTGACCCAATTGCGTATGAGAAGAGTTCACCAATTTATTTTGCGGAAGGTTTGAAAAATCGCTTATTAATCAACGCACCTATGGTAGATGACAACGTATTCTTCCAAGACTCAGTACGCTTAGTGCAGCGTTTAATTGAGCTTGAAAAAGAAAACTTTGAAACAGCTATTTTCCCAGTTGAACCACATGGCTTTGTACAGCCATCAAGCTGGTTAGATGAATACCGTCGTATTTATAAGTTGTTCAAAGAAACGCTTTAGTTTTAGAACTTATACAAAACAGCCACTTATTAGTGGCTGTTTTTATATGTAGACTTTAAAACATTTAAAAATACTGGCAAAGCCAGTACTGTGCCACCAAGTGCACCAATCAAATGAGCATCTATAGCCACATTTGATGCAATTAATTGGCTAACTGAATCACTAGGGCCTGCAATTTGCTCCCAAATAACTTTCGCCCATGTGCCTACGAACAACAACCAGCCTGAAAATAGGCCTGCTTGTACGTCTTTTACCGATCCCCAAATTATTACACCATGCAGTAATGCACTAAGTCCCGTATAAATATAAATATCAGGGCAAAATAACCACACGCCTAATCCACACCAAAGTGCAAGAACAGCGATGTTAAAAGCGTATCTAAATGGTGATGTATGTTCAGCATGTAATGCCCATATTAAAAAAATACCAGCGCAATTTAATAAAAGATGAGGCCAATTTGCATGAACGAATTGACTAGTGAAAATCCGCCAATATTCACCATTTGTAACTAACAACCGGTTAAATTCTAAATAATCATTTAGATTAAATGCCGCAAAAAAAGAGCTTAGTAAGATTAAACATAGGGGAGGAAGTACATATAGTGGTTTCAGGGGCAGGTTGATCATGTTATTTTTATAGCTTAGAAATTTTTTGCATATTGTGCACGTTTCACACCAAGATGCCAATTAAACAACCGGGATTTAGTTTTTTATGTTTTTTAAAACCAAAGCACTTATCGTGCTCTCTTCTTCATTACTGTATTGTTCAACACTTTTAGCAGCACCGGCAAAAATTGAAACAAGAGAACCAGAAGCTGCAACGGGATTTGCTCATAAGCAAGTCGTTGAAGGCGATAAATATATGGTCGCAGCAGCCAATCCTTATGCTGTAAAAGCAGGGCAAAAAATGCTTGAACAAGGCGGTACAGCCGTTGATGCAGCAATCGCTACTCAACTCGTCCTTACATTAGTTGAGCCACAATCATCAGGCATAGGTGGTGGCACCTTTATGATGTACTTTGATAACAAGTCAAAGACCTTAACAAGTTTTGATGGCCGTGAAACTGCGCCTAGTAATGCGGATGAAACACTGTTTTTAGATGAGCACGGTAAAGCGGTAAAATGGATTGAAGCGGTGGTTGGTGGTCGCTCAGTGGGTGTTCCGGGTATTTTACATGCCTTTGCATCAGCTCATAAGCGCTACGGCAAGCTTTCGTGGGAAACGTTATTTCAACCTGCAATTGCCCTTGCAGAACAAGGATTTGTTGTTTCGCCTCGCTTGCATAAGTTACTAGCTAAAGAACTAAATCCTGGGGTTACAAAGTTACCTGTTATTCGTGATTACTTTTTTCCAGACGGAAAGCCGCTCGCTATTGGCACTGTTAAGAAAAACCCTGAGCTTGCAGCACTTTATAAAGAAATAGCAAAACGAGGTATTGATGCTTTTTACAAAGGCGAAAATGCACAACAACTTGTTCATGCAGTGCAAAATTCAATTGTAGCGCCAGGCACACTTCGCGTAGAGGATTTAGCAAACTATCAAAGCAAAGAGCGTGCGCCAGTGTGTGTTGATTATCATCAATATGAAGTGTGCTCAATGGCACCACCTAGTAGTGGGGGAGTTGCTGTGTTACAAATTCTAGCCTTGCTTGAGCACAAAGAAATGGCAAAACTTGAACCTAACTCAGTACAAGCGCTTCATTATTTTACTCAAGCATCGCGTTTAGCTTTTGCCGACAGAAATGTATACATGGGTGACCCTGATTTTATGGCAATTCCTACCGCAGGCTTGTTAAACAAAGAGTACATTACCAGTCGCGCTAAACTTATTTCAGAGAAAGATGTTCATGCCGAAGCAGGCACGCCGCCTAACTCACTTGCTTATGCACAAGATGATGCGTATGAATTGCCATCAACAACTCATGTATCTATTGTTGATAGTGAAGGTAATGCGGTTTCGATGACAAGCTCTATTGAAATGGCGTTTGGTTCAACAGTCATGGTGAACGGGTATATTTTAAACAATCAACTGACTGATTTTGCTTTATCGCCAACAAAAGATGGTAAACCTTTAGCAAATCGTGTTGAAGCAGGTAAACGCCCGCGAAGCTCAATGTCGCCTGTAATGGTGTTTAACAAAGACGGTAGCTTGCGCTTAGTGGTTGGTTCACCCGGTGGTAGTCGTATCATTGATTATGTAGCGCAAGTGGTTGTTGGTGTGCTTGATTGGAATTTAGACGCGCAAGAAGCGATAAACTTACCACGCATTACAAACCGAAATAATTATACCAGCCTTGAAAAAGGCACCGAGCTTGCAAATCATAAAGCTGATTTTGTTAACCGTGGACACAATATTCGCATCTTAGATTTAAACTCTGGTTTACATGCTGTTGAACTAAAAGAGGGTAAACTTTACGGCGCTGCTGATCCGCGTCGTGAAGGTATCGCTTTAAGTGATAAAAGCCATTAAAAACGTGCTCAGCAGCCTTAAAGCTGCTGAGTTTTCATGTATACTAAAGAGTATGCAGTTTAGAGCATAAAATTCATTTTCTTCAATGGTCTGACAAGGTGGATTGTCATTGCAATTTCACCTTCAACAGTAATAATGTCAGGTCATAATTATGACGCATCAAAGCTTGGAAATATGACTACAAATACCGATCCAAATTATCTATATATTCCTTATTCAGGCCCAGGCCTTATTGAAACGCCGCTATTAAACAAAGGCAGCGCTTTTTCACAAAAAGAAAGAGAAAGTTTCAACTTAGCTGGCTTATTACCTCCTCGTTACGAGACTATCGAAGAGCAGGTTGAGCGTTGTTATCAGCAATATTCAAGCTTTAGCGACAACCTAAATAAGCACATTTACTTACGCGCAATTCAAGATAACAACGAAACCTTATACTACCGCTTAGTGCGTGATCATCTTGAAGAAATGATGCCTATCATTTACACACCAACAGTAGGTGATGCGTGCGAAAAATTCTCGGATATTTACCGCAGTGCCCGTGGTTTATTTATTTCTTATGAAGATCGTTTCCAAATTGATGATATTTTACGTAATGCTACAAAAGGTAAAGTTAAAGTTATCGTTGTAACGGACGGTGAGCGTATTCTTGGTTTAGGTGACCAAGGTATTGGTGGCATGGGTATTCCAATCGGTAAATTATCACTTTACACAGCGTGTGGTGGTATTAGCCCTGCTTATACATTACCTGTAATGCTTGATGTTGGTACAAATAACGAAAAACTGCTTAATGACCCAATGTACATGGGCGCACGTCATAAGCGTATCTCACAAGACGAGTATGATGAATTCTTAGAATTATTTATTAAAGCCGTTAAACGTCGCTGGCCTAGTGTGCTGTTACAGTTTGAAGATTTTGCACAACCGAACGCAATGCCTTTACTGAAACGTTACCGTAACGAAATTTGTAGCTTTAATGATGATATCCAAGGAACAGCTGCTGTGACTGTGGGTTCATTACTTGCTGCATGTCGTGTAAAAGGTGCTAAGCTTTCTGAGCAAAAAGTAGTGTTTGTTGGCGCAGGTTCTGCTGGCTGTGGTATCGCTGAGCAAATTATCAGTACTATGGTTGCTGAAGGCATTAGCGATGAGCAAGCTCGTTCTCAAATCTTCATGGTTGACCGTTTTGGTCTACTTACTGAGGGTATGGAAGGTTTACGTGATTTCCAAGATGCACTAGCTCAACCGAAAGCACACTTAAGTGAGTGGACTTACAGTGGTGAGTACGCATCACTTCTTGATGTAATGCACTGTGCACAACCAGACATCTTAATCGGTGTATCTGGTCAACCTGGATTATTTACAGAGCAAGTTATTCGTGCAATGCATGCATCATGTGCACAGCCAATTATTTTCCCATTGAGTAATCCATCGAAGCAAGTGGAAGCGCTTCCTGCAGATGTAATCGAGTGGACAGACGGCCAAGCAATCGTTGCTTCAGGTAGCCCATTTGATCCTGTTAATTACAATGGCCAAGTATTTCCAATTCCTCAATGTAACAACAGCTACATCTTCCCTGGTATTGGCTTAGGCGTTATTGCAGCTAAAGCAACCCGTATTACAGATGCAATGTTAATTGTTTCAAGTGAAACGTTAGCAGAGTCATCGCCTCGCGCTAACACTGGTAAAGGTAGTTTGTTACCAGCCTTAACTGAGATCCAAGCTTTAAGTAAACGTATTGCTTTTGCTGTCGCTAAAAAAGCGATGGAAGAGGGCGTTGCACTAGAATTAAGCGATGAAGCTTTATGGGCTGCAATCGAAAAGAATTACTGGTTACCTGAATACCGTAACTACAAACGTCGTAGTATTTAATTCTTTATTTCTATTTAGAAAAAACAGGCTTTTAAGCCTGTTTTTTTTATCGTTATTAAAAAATTTGCGCAATCACCTTGTTCATATTGAATTAACCCTTTAAGGTGATAATGATAGGAGTTTATAGTTAAGGAACATGAATTATGCGTAAGTTCGTTTTTGCCACAATTGCCAGTGCAATCAGTTTAAATGTATTTGCTCAATCAGCACCTGATTCACCTCATATCTACATTCAAGGCCAAGCAACCGTTACCGCTATTCCTGATAACGTCAAGCTGACAGTGGGTATCGTCGAAGTTGATAAAGACCTAATAGCAGCAAAAAATAAAGCTGACACCACAATGGCTAAAGCGATAAAGTTAGCCAAAAGCCAAGGTGTAGATGAAAAAGGTATTTATGCTTCTAATATCTCGATTCATAGGCAAACTGAATACAATAGAGAAACAGGTAAACAAAATTTTGTTGGTTACCGTGTAACGCGAAGCTTATCTTTGACTCTAGAAGACTTAAAAAAATACCCAGTTTTATTACAACAACTTGTTGATTCAGGTATTAATGAAATAAATCAAACTCAATTTGTTTCTAGCCGCTATGATGAACTGCACAAACAAGCACAAAAGCTCGCAATAAAAGATGCCAAAGCAGCAGCAAAAGAGTTTGCTAGTGATTATGGTGTAGAGCTTAAAGGTTTATATACGGCTTCGAACAGTCCTCTAAGGAGCGATGTACAACCGTATATGCGTGCTGAAAAAATGATGGTTGCCGCAGATGCATCAGGTAACTACGTGCCTGATTCCTATCAAAGTGGTGAAATCACCATCACGGCCAGTAGTTACGCTGTTTACCTCATCGAAAATTAATCTTCAGAATTGGTGGTAAATTTTGCCACCAATTTTTCCCCTTTGTCTTCAGATATTCTCGCAATTGCTTTTAGCATGTTGGTAATTTGCTCTCTGTCGTAATCATTATTTGTATTGCGGTCTATATCCTCTACTATCGCCTCTAAATAAATGAATAGGCTCTCTGTGGCTTCACTGTTTTCAGACGATCTAAATAGAATATTTTTAAATGCTTCGAGTACATTAACCATTACATAGGCATCACCCTTGGCGTAATTGCGTATAGGGGTAAAGTTATCGTGCAATAGCTCGTCAAAAGATGTTTCGTGGAGATATAAATACGGCTTATCACCCTCAGCATGCTTCAGCGAGTAGTTCACATCGCTAATATTGAGCCTTTTAATAAGTAGAATACTCAACATATCAATCGCTTTTACTGCCGTACCAGGATCATTAATACCTGGGCTCATTGCTTTTACTGCGATTTCAGAAATTTGCGTCATACCATAGCGGTAATGGTCACGAATGTATTCTTCGATATAAAAAATAAAACAAGCAAGCAGCTCTTCTACAAGTTCAGGTTTATCTGATAAATCCGTATCACACTTTAAAAAGGGATAACCTTTAACCGTAAAAAAACCTTGTTTAACCGAGATATAAATTCTGATGTTATGTTTTTTACACAAAGCACATAATTTATCACTGTGTGCACCTTTAAAGTAACCTTCTGTTTTACTTTTAATGCTATGCCAATCATCAAAGCGAGGAAAGTCGTTAACAGGGTTCTCCTCCTGCATTGAAATAATACTCTTTAGCTCAGCTTTGGTATTCTTGAACAAATCATTGAGAACATTATCCACTTGAATTGCTTTAGAAATTGAGTGAATAAAGTAAACAAAAAAGCCCAATGAAATAAGGCCAAAAATTAATGAAAACAAGATGCCTAAAGAAGGGATCCCCGTATCTCCATCTCCAATAGTACGGATATTAATAAGCATAATAATGGTGTAAATAATGCTGCCTAAATAGAAACCCAGTACAAGTTGATGTGATTTACGAGTAATTAGGCCAGGTAGTACTCTGGGAGATAGGCCGGCACTGGCACTATTTAATACAATCATTACCATCGAAAAGCTAAATACAGTGAGTGAAATAATACTGCCTGCTAGTGTACTTAAGATAGTTCTGGCGTTTTCTTCACTGTCGACCAGTAACACACCAATTAGCTCTTTAAATTCCATCGATAAAGACGAATATTCAATAGCCGTTGTCACTAAAGCAAAAACTAAAAACATCACCGAGAGCATAGATGGGTAAAACCCTATACTGCTTATCATTTCTCGGTAGTTATCGGCTAATTTTCTTGGCGTAAACATGCACTTCCTTAAGAACAGTTAGACTTTCGATATGATCAAGTCATAATAGTTAAGAATATACAAACAGCCTAGCAATAAACTTGGCTAAGCGTCTAATGTTAAATAAAAATTTGGAAAAAATGTGATTGTTTCAATATTTGCAGCCGTTTTGGCGATAATGTACATCCAGTTAAGTTTTAGGGTAATTAAACTACGCAAAAAGAAGAAAATCTCGTTGGGAGACGGCGGAGACAGCACATTAAATGCTGCAATTCGCACCCACGGAAATTTTATCGAATACGTGCCTTTTTCGTTGATTCTGCTATTTTTAGTAGAGTATCAAGGTCTTTCAAGCCATTACTGCTATGTTTTAGGGTTAATGTTAGTCGTCGGACGCATTTGCCACAGTTACGCACTAGCAGAAAATCAATTGAAATTCCGTGTTATTGGTATGGCGCTTACATTTTTAACGATGTTATTAAGCGCAGTTTTATTATTAATTACACGAGTTATTTAGCTTATGCAAACGTCTGTTTTTACACTTGCCTTTTTTTTATATTGTCAAAGCGTGTTTGCAAGTGTAAAAATAGACAATCCAACATCAAGCATAACTTCAGAAAATCAAACGCTCCGTGTTGTCTATCCTAAGACCATGCCGAATTTAGATGAAGACGTGCTTTATCCGCTCATTTTACTTCGCTCTGCTTTAGAACAGAGTGGTGTAAAGTTCACACTAACTCCTTCTAAGCATCTTCTAGGTCAAAGCCGCGTACTAAGACAAATAGAAGTTGGTGGAGAGATCAACGTCAACTGGACCATGACAACGATTGAGCGAGAGCAACGATTATTCCCGTTAAGAGTGCCTTTGTTTAAAGGTTTATACGGATGGCGTTTACTTTTAACAACCCAATCGCAATTAAAACAGCTAGAGCAACTGCACACGTTAGATGATTTAAAAACGGTTTACTTCGTTCAAGGGCAAGACTGGCCAGATACAAAAATATTACGAGATAACGGACTAGTTGTATCTACCTCTTTAGATTATACGTCACTTTTTAACATGCTAAATAAAGGGCGAGGGCAATTGTTTCCTCGTTCAATTTTGGAAGTGGATATAGAAAAAGCAATGTTTGAAAATGATATGGAACTTGAAGTGTTACCACAACTCATGCTGAAATACCCAAGCCCAATATATTTCTTTTTTAATAAGAACAACACTGACATTGCTGACGCAGTGACTAAAGGTATTAACATCATGCGTGAAAATGGTGAATTTGATCGCCTTTTTTATAAATATAATGGTGCAGCAATCAATAATGCCAGCATACACACTAAGACTATTATAGAATTAGAGAACAAAGATTTACCTCCACTAACCCCAGTAGACGATGCGTCTTTGTGGTTAACAATACAGACTGTGAATGAAAAATAAGATATTTATAATCGGTTTGCCACGCACAGGCACAACCAGCATATGCCATAGCTTTTTAGAGCTAGGATATAAAACCGCACACACTGCTTATACCCAACAATCAATTCACAGCGCAGAAGTAATTGCCGATACCCCTGTGTTCAATGAATATAAACTACTCGACAAGCACTTTGATAATTGTAGATTTATTAATTTAGAGCGTGAGCTAACTAAATGGTTGCCATCAATAAGACAACTACTTACAAGAATGCATACCAACTTAATGCGAGAAGATGGTGGTTTTAATACTCACCTTAAACGTTGTTACTTAGATACTTTTGGCCGTTTTAATTTGTCCGATATTGAATCTGACGAATACCTAACACAGTGTTATAACCGCCACCAAAATCAAGTTTCTGAGTATTTTAGAGGGCGAGAGCACCAGCTCTTGTCTTTGGATGTTGCTGATGAGCAAAGTCCTAAACTACTACAAAGCTTTCTTCAAACAGAGCAAACTATCACCTTTAAACCACTGAATATAGCGGGCAAAGTAACAGCTTGGAATGACATTAAACACCCTAACAAAGTGGCCTCTACACGAAATGGAAAAATAGATAAGTCACTGGGTTACAATCACAAGATTTTATAACGTAAATACGCTAAAATCGCCGCCATTATTAGTTAAGTTGTTCACTATTATGTTTGAATTAAAATATCACACGCCATTTGAATGGACTGAAGGTGTTCTTGCAGACTTTGATACCTTCTTGCAAGACCATGCCGCAGCTGAAAAAAAAGCTTCTGGTATGGCTATGTCAATGCTATCTCATTATCCAGATCGTCGTAAGCTGGTTAAAGCTATGACTGATTTAGCTTTAGAAGAGATGATTCATTTTAAACAAGTACTCAAGCTTTTAATGGAACGTGATGTTTCATTAGGTAATGATCAAAAAGATCCTTATATTAAGAATATTCGCGCATTATTCAGAAACGGCCGTGATGAGTTTTTAATGGACCGTTTATTAGTCGCTGGCGTCATTGAAGCGCGAGGTCATGAACGCTTCTCTTTAGTTGCAGAGGCACTTCCTGCTGGTAAAGAAAAAGATTTTTATGTAGCTATCGCTAAATCTGAAGAAAAACATAAAAACTTATTTGTAGAACTTGCATACGAATACTTTGACAAAGCAGAAGTGGATACAAGATTAGAAGAGATCCTCGTTGCTGAAGCAGAAATTTGTAAGCAAATTCCATTTACAGCTGCACTGCATTAACGTTGATAACGTATTAGGTTTTACCTGATACGTTAAACAACATTTAAAACAATAACTAAGTGTTTAGAGAATACTTAACCCACAACAAATTGATTAAATAAACAGCAAGCATTCATCTTTCTCTCCTATAGTTAAAAGTAATTAACTGTGAGGATAGAAGCATGAAATGGATGATGACTCTCACTACGCTTTCATTAATAGGGATTGTAATCACAGGTAACTCGATTTACTCCGAGGTTAAACTCTTTAGCTCAAATGATAAGCCACGCGAAATAACCGCAAGTATGTATCGCTCACTCATATGGCATAGCGATATCTACAAAGATGAAGAGTTTTTGCAAGTCGCTAGAAGCTATTTTAGTGATGGTAAGATTGATACGCTTGAATATACAAAACTAACAAACCTAGCTAAGAAGAGCAGTGGACCTATAATCTATCTGCAGCAAACAAATGAGCAACTTTGGCACGCCCGCTATCAATATAAACAATACCTCGAAGAAAACGCAGTGACGAGACTTGCCACTTTACATTAAAAGGCTTTGTACTGATTAATTAAAGGTTCAAGCTCTACAATCGTTGGCTTCCCGCCAAGGTAGTTGGTATCTATATGATAAGTGTTGCCAAGCCAATAGGCGCGTTGAGTTGTGTTATGACCATGGATAGAAAAATCAACGCTCAGGTTATCTTCAACTATCTTCTGCTTTGCTATTGTTCGTTCCCACAAAAGTGCAGACACAGCAAATTGTTTATTTTTCGAAGGGACCAACCAATTCCAATTATGCGATACAGTGTGTGATAAACCTATTTTAACACCTTGATAATCTAACAAATATGAAAGAGGGCGTTTGCGTAAGTAATTGCAAACAAATTCAAGTTCATCATCACTTGCATCTATATGCCAGCGACCACCATTTTTAACCCATAACGAAAAGTAGGCTTCATCATGTGCCAATAATGATTCCAGCAACATATGTTCGTGATTACCCAATGACATGTAAACACCCAACTCAATAAAGCGTTGAAGAAGCTTTACGCTATCATTACCTCTATCTATAACATCACCAAGCGAAAACAGCACATCGTGATTTTTATCAAAATTAACAGATTTAAGCGCTTGTTCAAATTTTGCTAAGTCAGCATCTAAATCGCCAATAACAAAGACCCGCTTGTTTTTATCTAACTGAAGTTTAACTTGCGTTTGGTTTTGTAATACAACTTGGCAATTCACTAAATTCAAAATGTAGTCCTTCAAGCATTCAATGACTTAAGACTAGCATAACTCGTTGCTATTTAGGTATTAACTGGTTATTATCTAACCTCATTTTTTAGGAGTTACCGCCAACATGAACATCTAAACCTGTTATCCAATTTCATTTTTATCTTTTTGGACCAACAGGGTTAGTAGGCGTTGCTCACTATCACTTACACTATATTACTTCTCGTGTGATCAAGCGCTTAATACCAATTCGCTTAATAATGATTAAGTGTTATTGTGAATTGGTATCACTGCCCCTGTAATACAGGAGGCACTATGCCACAACTTCAAGCTTTTAATTTATGTTACCAACATGGCAATGGCGATGTTGTATTTAACGACCTTTCATTCTCACTCACAGCTAAAGTTGCTGCCTTAGTCGGCAAAAATGGCTGTGGTAAATCTATATTAGCGTCAATACTCGCGAAGCAAAAAGAGCCTAGCTCTGGCACGGTTGTTTGCCATTCAACCCTTGGCTTTTATAAGCAAATGAACGATGTAAATCAGGCTGAAAACCAAACAATTGCTGAGGCTATTGGCTTAGAGCCTGTATTTAATGCCCTTGATGCTATAAACCAAGGGCAAGTTACAGAGCAAAACTTTACTTTGCTTGAGGGTAATTGGGATTTACTAGATCGCTTTAACGCAGAGCTTTTAAGGCTAGGCGTAAAAAGCAAAACCCCTAATACCTTTAGCAAACATTTAAGCGGCGGCCAGCTTAGTCAATTAAAGCTTTGGGCACAGTTAAACTGCCTTAAGCTTGGCATTTTAATACTGGATGAACCATCTAACCACTTAGATGCAAAAGGCAAAAGCTGGCTTATAAATCAAATACACAACTTTAAAGGGCAATTATTACTAATAAGTCACGATCAAGAATTGTTAGAACAAGCCCATGAAATTTGGGAGCTAACAACCCTTGGTTTAACACAATATGGCACGTGTTTTTCTGAGTACCAAACGCAAAAACAGCAACAAGTTTATGCTCTTGAAAACAAGTTAAACCACGTTGTTAAACAGCAAACTAAACTCAAAGCAGCAGAGCAACTACAAAAGCAAAAAGCACAAAAGCGAGCAAACCAAGGTGCAAAACTTAGAAAGTCTGGCAGCCAACCCAAAAAGTTAATGGATACCAAAAAAGATAAAGCCAGCGCCAATTTATCATCACAAATCAAAAATACCGCTAAGCGAGAGGGTGAACTCACTCGAAATAAACATGAGCTCTCTAGCCAGCTTGAACAAACTAAAGCGCAGCAATTTTATTTAGCGCAATCTGTTGAGATTAAACACCACAAAGTGCTTAGCTTGAAGGACGTTCTATTAGCGCACGGCACACAAAAACCAATTAATTTACAGGTGTTCAGTGATGATAAAATTCATTTAGCGGGTGCTAATGGCACTGGTAAATCAACCTTACTTAAAACTCTGACATACGACATACCAGTAAAAGCAGGGCAGTTACATTGCAATCAAGCACTCTATTATTTAGACCAACATTTTACATTAATAAACGACGAGCTAACCCTGCTTGAAAACATCATGCTTTACTGCAAAAACCTAGATGAGAGTACCGCACGTACTCTACTTGCCAGTATTGGCTTTAGAAAAGATGCTGTTTTTAAACATGCCGTATTTTTAAGTGGTGGCGAGAAAATGAAGCTCGCCATGTGTATCGTCAGTAATATTGAAAGCACCGCATTTTTGTTACTCGATGAGCCCGATAATCATCTCGACCTTGAATCAAAACAGCTTTTAGCTCAGTCATTAAAGGGTTTTAAAGGCGGCTTTATACTCGTAAGCCATGATAAATACTTTGTAGAAAGCATCGGCTATAGTAGGCAAATTGTGTTATAAAATAGCTAGTTATAAATAAGCGTGCTAGGGTGGTTGTAGGTACATTACAATGAATTTACCCATGGCTTACAAATTACCAAGAAGTGGCTGTTTCATCATCCACCTCAACCCTCGATCCCTGTATGGGCCACTATTTACGGCGTGGGTTTTGTCGTGCTGCATGAAATAGCACTAGGTGAAATACCTATATATCTCGGTATCTTTTTGACTTTGTTCAAATGCACTTGGCTATTAGGCACTAACTTAAAGTTAGAGCGTCTAGCTCGTTTGGGTTAGGGAAGTGGAACTGCCATCGTTACCAGGCTTTAAGTAAAACGCTGGTAACGAGTAAATTTAGGGAATTTGCTTTCGGCTGGAAAGGGGTTTACATAGTTATATTAGTTTTCGTTTTTGAAGCTCAAAAAGTACTTCATCTGAAAGTGCATGTATCCAACTAATTTCTTTTAACTGTCTGCATGTTAAACCAGCAATTGCTTCAAAGACAAGTTCTGCTGAACTTTTCTCGTCCTCTTTTGATGTTTTAAACAGATAAAATGCGATCTCAACAAACAATAACCAAGTGAACATATCCAAACGGTGAAAAATAATGATTTCTAAAGTGTCGAAATGAACATTTAATTTTTGTTTGTGAAACAGTAAAGCAATTGTTTTAACTTTCTCTATATAAGGAAAGGTTTCACCAGGTATCAAAAGTCTTTTAAAACTTGCCGTATGTGAGTCTTCTTCTAAAGGTTTTACACTCATTACTTCAAAGTAATGACATAAAAAACTTTTAAAAGTCATAATCCTCTCATCATCCGTCAATAACTCCTGATTAACTTTATAACCCCAAGATTTTTCGATAAAAAGTTGTACATCACTCTCAGTTCTTTTTAGTAACACTTTTGTTTCTAGCATTAATGCAACTGAGTCGGTAACTTCAAATAGTGCATCTTTAAATACACCAAAGTTCTGCGTGTCAGTTTGCTCTTTCAGCACATTCTTAGTTTCTTCTAATTCACGCTTCTGTACTTTAAGTGCTTCACGAGAGCCAAGCCAAGTTTGATATAAAAGTATTACTGAAGCTAACAAAAGAAGGGGCGATATTGCGTTATTTAAATAAATAAAGGAATTCATCCATTTATCCATAGGCCATGAATATTCAAAATTAAAACGTTTTTCAAAAACAATTGCTAAAGTTAAACACCCTAATAAAACTATTAACACTACTAAACTAACTAAATTTTTCCCTAATGATTCTATCAAATACTTCACAAGCATTCCCCCGTATAAAAACTCCTTTTTTACACGAATCTCAATCACTTAACAACTAAGCAGCTCGATTTATAGAGCGAATAATTGCACCATTACTTTGAATGTTTGCTACTACAACATCCACCACTTCTCGAGCAATGTATGCATAATAAGCTTAAGTGCTTTGATTATATATGTTAAATTAGCTAAGTTTTTAAATTGCTGAAAACTTCAGAATTAAAAAGGGATGTTGATGCAAAATAGTGAAAGATTACTTGTTAAAGTTGGAAGTGATTTTCCATCGCGACTTAAAGAAGTTGAAGAAGCATTAGTACTATTCTGTGTTCAGGGAAGTGTTGGTGGCGTCAGTGAAAACACTATGGAATTTATTAAATGGCTTGTTAAAACTTTGCATGAGCAGATTGGAGCGCTAGATATTTGGACAAGGGAAAATAACACCAGATTAGAGTTTGGTAGATTCAAGCCGAATAAAGGCTTTGCAATTTTCACCCTTAACTTTCAAAGTAAGCATCCAAGGTTTTATGTTGCAGGAATAAAGTCAGTTAAAGAAAAGCTTACTGACATGCAAGTCGAAAGGGCTAAGCCACTTTCCATAGCTTATCATCGTGAAATAATAAATGGGGTTCGTGCTAAGGGTTACTATAAATCCAGATTACCAAAACCTGAACAGCGTTCAGAAACATTTATCTTTAACCTACAGTTAAAGTGTAGTCTCATAGATGCTAAGCCAAATAAACAGAATACGTCTTCGGCGCGTGATAGTGATGCTCAAGGAAAGTTTAGATTGAATGCATTTCGTGTATACGGCAGAAAATGTATTATAACAGGTGATGCACCGAAATCTGCTTTAGAGGCAGCACATATAGTACATCACAAGACTTCAATACTTGATGAGTCTTTTCACCCATGGAATTGCTTGCTATTGAGAAGAGACATCCATGGTCTCTATGATTCAGGGGATATCATTATAGATTCTGACTTTAAAGTGTTGGTGAATAATGAACAGTTAAATGAAATGGATAGCTATAAAAATCTTGATGGTTCTGAATTAAATATTTCAAATATTAATCATAGTGCCTTAGGCATTTCCGAGAATAAATTTATTGAGCTATTAAAAGATCAATTAAATAAGCGGAATAACGACATGTTTGGCAAAGTTATATTTTGGCCTGTTGATTAGGTTTCATTCAGCTGTAAATACTGACTTAAACTGAAAATAAAGTGGGTAAGCTAGCAATTCTAATTCCCACTTTTAATTATTTTAGTTAATTTAACATAATATAAATTATAGGAAGTTAAGTATCTATACATAGACATACCTATCCTCTGTACATACTAAGTCCAATACTAGACGGTATCGGACATTAAGGGGGTATTTTATCATATTATTCATTTTATTAGTGTCTGTTTCTTGAGCTTACTTATCTCATGACTTATATTAAAACTATCAACTTGAGATGTAACGATAAGATGTAACAATATGGAATTTGTGAAGCCGTTAGAACCTATTTTGATAATTGATGATATGCAAGACATCAGAGATTATCTAAACCAAATTTTGACTGGTCTTGGCTTTGAAGATATTTTAGAAAGTCGAGACTTTGAATCAGCTAAAACTGTTATCGAAGAAAAGTCACCGAACGTTATCTTTCTAGATATTGAGCTACCCAATACTGATGGTACGGAAATTCTTGAATACTTAAACGACCATCATCCACATACACATGTTGTTATGTGCTCTGGCCATAACAGTCTTGAGAATGTTCAAAACACTTGGGAACTTGGTGCTAAAGGTTTTATCGCCAAACCATTCAACGCAAAAAAAGTCGACTCTGTTATGAAACGTCTAGAATTGATGGAAACCATAACAAATTAAGTAGTTTATGAATTCGACAATCCAACTCATTATAGATGACCTATCAACGGTTATTTTTGGTAAGCAACAACAAATCAAACTCTCCCTTACGTGTTTATTTAGTGAAGGCCACCTGTTAATTGAAGATTTACCAGGCATGGGAAAAACCACGTTATCTCATGCACTTGCCGCAGTGCTTGGCTTGTCGTATCAACGTATACAATTTACCAGTGACTTATTACCTTCTGACATTCTTGGTACTAACATCTTTGATGCTAAAGAACATAGTTTTTCATTTCATCAAGGTCCTGTATTTAGCCAAGTTGTTTTAGGCGATGAAATTAACCGTGCAGGTCCTAAAACACAAAGTGCACTGTTAGAAGCAATGGAAGAAAAACAAGTAACGGTAGATTCGGTTAAACACGCCCTACCATCACCATTTTTTGTGATTGCTACGCAAAACCCTGTGCATCAATCTGGCACTTATCCGTTACCAGAATCACAATTAGACCGCTTTTTCATGCGTATTAGTTTAGGTTTTCCTGATAAACACGCTGAGAAAAACCTCATTTTAGGTTTAAATAATCGTAATTATGATGACTTGCCTGTTCGCATAAACCCTGAGCAACTTACTGTTATTCAAAAAGAAATAAACACTGTAACGATAAGCAACGCAGTGGTTGATTATATCCTTGAGCTCGTTGCGTATACTCGCCAAGATAATCATTTTGTAAACCCACTATCTCCAAGAGCCAGTATTGCGCTTGCCCGCGCTGCAAAGTCATGGGCGTATATTGAAGGTCGTGATTTTGTGATGCCTGAAGACGTACAAGCGGTTTTTCCAAGTGTGACTGACCACAGGCTTGGCTTAAACGCAGGTGATAGCGGCTATGCGCTAAAACATGTGCCTGTAAGCTTATAAAACATGTTTAAGCGCCCTGCTTTTGTTAATCAATTTCGTCAATCGGTTTTTAATAAGTTATTAAAAAACAAGCATAAATCTAACGAAATTGAGCTTCAACATAAAACGATTTATGTATTACCCTCAAAACTCGGTGGGCAGTTTTTACTGATTGCACTACTTAATTTTGTAATGGGCATTAACTATCAAAACAACCTGATTTTAGCCATGGCGTATTTAATGGTGGTTGTTTTGCTGTTTGCGATACTCACCGGCTATAAAAATGTAAGGGGGTTATCAGTTAAATACCAGTCAGTTAATGGAAGTTATGCGCCAGAAGCCCCTTTTGCGCGCTTTCAAGTACAAGCACAATCACACTGTGAACTTATAAAACTAGTTAATGAAAACCTTGAATCTGAAACTGTGTCACTACAAAATAAAGAGAAAAAGACCGTTGAAATAGCACTTAAATACAGTGAACGTGGTGCTTATGACTTTGATAGAGTTAAAATTATTAGTCACTTTCCATTTGGTTTAGTGTCTGTGTGGAGTTACATAGAGCCAACAGAAACGGTGTATGTTTACCCACAGCCTATCGCTTCTGAAAAGCTTGATACTCAGCTCCATGACAATGACGAACACGACGGCGATAACGCACAAGTTAAAGCGGGTAATGATGACTTTCATCAACTTACCCCTTTTGTGCAAGGTACAGCGCTTAATAAGGTATCGTGGAAACACTACGCTAAAACTCAGCAGCTATTAACGAAAGAGTTTACCAGTGATGCATCACAGGAATTAGCGCTTAATTTCAATATGATAACTGGCAATAACGAACAACGTTTAAGCCAATTATGCTTTTTGGTAAACCAATTAACCGATCAACACATGGCTTTTTCGTTAACCTTGCCCAAGAAATACATTGCTAAAGGCCAAGGGATCAATCATCAAAAAGCCTGCCTGCAAGCATTAGCGGAGTTTTAATTATGAATACGCCGCTTATAAATACTGTTTTATCACTGCTGTTTATTGTTATCAGTGGTTTTTTGTTTACTGAAGTACCTACTCCATTTTTAGTCATATTGGCAGGCTTAAGCTTTTTAAACCTGTTTTTAGGTAAGTTTTATAAAAAACTAAATGGATTGGTGGCAAATATTTTGGCTGCAGTTAGCTTAATTGCTTTATTTGTTCTGGTTGGTGTGAGCGATACGGTAAAGTTGTTTGTATCCATGATGCTACTTGCTAGCAACTTTAAATTGTTACAAGCGAAAACCGTTAAACAGTATCAAACTGTGTGTTTACTGGTGTTTTTTAACCTTTCAACGGTGTATTTATTCCATCAAGGGTTATTTGAAACCTTGGTAGTCAGTGTACTTTATATTGTTAACTTTGCGGTACTTGGCTATTTAACTAGCCCGCAAAGCTTTAAGGCCGCTAACAAACAAAGTTTTAAAACCATATTACTGGCCTTACCAATAGCAGCATTTTTGATTTTGTTTTTACCTAAAATACCGGCGTTTTGGCAGCTACCGGGGCCAAAGCTCGCGAAAACGGGTTTATCAGAGCAAGTTAACCCCTTTTCTATTGCGAAATTAGCTGAGTCAGATGACCTAGTATTTCGGGTAGAACAACAGCCAGGGCAAGCCATACAAGCCCCCTATTACTGGCGAAGCCTTATTCATGATGAGTTTAATGGTAGTGACTGGTTAATATCGGACATTTTGAAGTCTCAACAATTTAACCCAATTCGCCGTACAATTACTCAAAGTAATAGCGTTAATTATCAGGTTATTGCAGAGCCCTCATCTTCAAGTTGGCTATTTGCCCTTGGCTTTGCACACAGTACTAATTCAGATGTGCACGCTACTTACAATGGCTTGTTAAAACGCAAAGGTAACTTAAACAAAAACATTAAATACGCGGTAATCAGTAGTGAGGCTACGCTGAGTCTGAATGGCTTTGAAAAACGCTTATACACTCGCTTACCGAAAACAACCAATCCACAAACAACAGCATTGGCAAAAGAGTTGGCTGCTAAGCATGAAAATGCGCAAGGTTACTTTAACGCATTACTTAATTACTTTAATCAGCAGCAGTTTGCTTACACATTAACACCTACGCCAATGTATGGTGATAATACGTTAGACCAGTTTGTGTTTGATACCAAACGTGGTTTTTGTGGCCACTATGCCAGCACGGCTGCATTTATGTTTCGTGTCGCTGGTTACCCTGCCCGTGTTGTGTCGGGTTATTTAGGAGGAGAACAAACTAAAGCCGCTACGCTTAACATTTACCAGTATGATGCGCATGCGTGGGTTGAGGTGTTCTTCGACCAAAAATGGCACATATTCGATGCCACCGCTGTTGTTGCCCCAGAGCGTTTAAATGGTTCGTTATCACAACTGGGGGATTTAAACGAAAGCTTTAACGACAATCTTAACTTTGGTCTAAAGCGCTGGAGCCATTTTAAAGCAATAAACTGGCTTAGAATTCAGCTTGAAGAGCTCGACTATAAATGGACTAACTGGGTGCTTACGTTTGACCAAGAATCACAGCAAAGTTTATTTGACTCACTGTTTGGTAATAAGTCAGCATGGCTTACGCCATTAGTTGTGTTAGGTACTTTATTACTGAGCTTTACTGGCTATTTTTTATATAGTAAGCGCCCAGTTCGAAGTAGCGATCCATTGGTTGATGACATCACTAAGCTTTATCAGTGGGCTAAAAAGCAAGGCCACTCGCCTCTTGATACCAACACACCACTACAAAATATCGCTTTGATCAAACAGCAGATACCAAGTTCAAAGCCTTATTTAAACGAATTTGAGCAAATAATCGTCGAAGTACGCTATCAACAACAATCATATACTCAAAATCGCAAAAACCGTGTGCGAGTTCTGTTAAACTCTCTCAAAACAGCCAAATAGAGAACAATATGAATGCAGTAATTGTCGGCGTTATGTTGATGCTGGTTTTAACGCTTTGTCGAATTAATGTCATTGTCGCGATGACAGTAAGTGCTATTGTTGCGGGCTTAACCGCAGGCCTTGGTTTAACTGAAACTGTTAATGCATTCAATGATGGCTTATCGGGTGGCGCAGAAATAGCACTGAGCTATGCGATGTTAGGTGCGTTTGCGGTGGCTATTTCTAAGTCAGGTTTAACACGTATTTTAGCGTCTAAGTTACTTAAGCAAGTAAACGAGAATAGCCATAGAGGCGAAACTACGCTTAGTTATCTTATATTAAGTATTATTTTACTCTGTGCGATTTCATCGCAAAATTTGATACCCGTACATATTGCTTTTATCCCAATTCTAATTCCGCCTTTACTTGTTGTGTTTAACAAGTTACGTCTTGATAGGCGTGCCATTGCGTGTATCTTAACCTTCGGCTTAGCCACCTCTTATATGGTGCTACCCTATGGTTTTGGTGGCATTTACTTATATTCCATTTTGCACAAAAACCTCACTGAAAATGGCTTAGAGATTGTTAATACACAAGTACCAATTGCAATGATCATTCCAGCTATTGGGATGTTATTTGGTTTATTGGTTGCGGTATTTATCAGCTATCGAAAACGCCGTAGTTATGAGTCTCATAGCCTAACAGAGCAACAACAAGAGGTTGTGATAGAGCAGCCTAAAAAGGTGTTAGCTGTTGGTATTGCTGCCGTACTTTGCTCTTTAATCGCACAAAATATTAGTGGCTCTATGATCTTAGGCGGCCTTGTTGGTGTAGCGATATTTACCTTGTTTGGTGTTGTTAAGCTTGAGCAAAACGGCGATGTATTCAGTAAAGGCATTGCTATGATGGCGATGATTGGTTTTATTATGATTTCAGCACAGGGCTTTGCTTCGGTGATGAAAGCAACGGGTGATGTCGCTACATTAGTTACCTCTGCCGCAGGGTTAATTGAAGGTAACAAGCCTCTTGCCGCAGCATTAATTTTACTCGTAGGGTTATTAATCACTATGGGCATTGGTAGCTCGTTTTCAACAGTGCCAATTATAGCCACCCTATTTGTACCACTTTGTATGGAACTTAATTTTTCGGTTATGGCAACTGCTGCATTGGTTGGTACCGCGGGCGCTTTAGGTGATGCAGGCTCCCCTGCCTCAGACTCAACACTTGGCCCAACATCAGGCCTAAACGCGGATGGTCAACACGACCATATTTGGGATTCTGTGGTACCTACTTTTATCCACTTTAATATTCCGCTACTTATTGCAGGCTGGGTTGCGGCTATGGTTTTGTAGATTTATATACGTGCAGGTTTTCGTGTGAAGAAGCCCCAATTGGGGCCTTTTCATTGGCTGAATAAAATCCGTAAGGCGCGATTTAGATCGTGAAAACGAATTGGTTTTGTCAGCACTTTGTTCATACCTGCTTCAATACATGTTGCTTTATCTTGGTATGAAGCATTAGCTGTTAGTGCAAGGATTGGCAGCGCCATGTTTAGCTCATTACGAATATACTTCGTTGCTGTTATACCATCCATCACTGGCATCATCATATCCATAAGCACTAGATCGTAATGCTTAAGTTGAATTTTATCGATAGCTTGTTGACCATTGTCTGCAAGCGTTACGTGATGATTTAACTTCTCTAGAAAAGCTTTAATCAAGACTTGGTTAGTTTTATTGTCTTCAGTGACGAGAATTGTCATTGGTTCAAGCGGTTGGTCATTTTCTACAGTTTGTTTATCATTTGTCACTATTGTATAGGGAATACAGATAGTAAATTTAGTACCAATATTAACTTTACTTGTGACTTTAATTTCCCCTTTCATTAAATCAACAAGACTTTTGGTGATACTAAGGCCTAAGCCAATACCTTCGATTTGTCTGTTTACTCCATAGTCGTGTTGCTTAAAAGCATCATAAATAGACTCAATTTGAGAGGATGGTATACCTTGGCCTGTATCAGCTACTTCAAACAATAGATGTGTATCGCTAAAATCAGCAATAAAATTTACTGTGCCAATTTCTGTAAACTTGATTGCGTTGTCTAAAATATTAAATAATATTTGACCCACTCGCACTCCATCTATATTGATCTTATCTGGTAACCCTTCTTTTAACTCAGTTGAAAACACCACTTTTGAATTCTGTGTTGTTTCTTGAAATTGTGAAGTTATATTTTTAACGAGTGCATTTACGTCAGTGGCTTTTATATCGAGCTCCATCGAGCCGCTTTCAATTTTAGAAAAATCCAGTACATCACTAATTAAATCTAGCAACAGGTCTGCGCTCGAATTAGCATAATCAAGCCAGCGATTTTGTTTATCACTTAGTTCGGAATCAGCAAGTAATTCAAGCATACCAACGATTGCGTTCATTGGGGTTCTTATCTCATGCGACATTACAGTTAGAAATTGAGATTTAGCAAGGCTTGCTTCTTCAGCCTTTTCTTTGGCTTGTTGCAGTGCTTGTTCACGATCTTTACTTACAGTGATGTCTTTAGCTATGCCCAAATACCCCCTAAATTTTCCACTTGAATCAAATTGTGGTTTACCACTAAACGACACCCATGCAGGTGGAGACGAGTTAACTTCAAATTCAAAATCTAAAAACTCAGCATGATCAGCGATTAAGTGCTTAAAATGAGACCATTTTTTTAACTGGCTTTGTTCTTGTTCAGTGATGATGGAAGCAAAATTTTTATGTAAAAAGTGGCGTTTGTATAAGTTACTGTGACTCTCTGTAGTTAAAACATTAATAAATAGCCCTTCTTTATTAGTACGCCAAAACCATTCACTCGCAAAGTCTCTAAATAACTCAGATAACTCGCCAAGTCGCGTTAATAAGGAGGTTGAGTGAAACTTTTGCCGATTAAGCCGAGTTTGCGCAGCTAGTTGAACCGCTACTTGTTGCAATAAAATCATGATGCCAGCTTGTGATTTTTCATTAAATTTAACTTGCTGTTTTATGTCAAAAAATACCATGCACTGAGTTGTATGCTCAGATATCTCAACATGAAAAATTAGGTTGTTGACAAATTCATTACTATAAAACAGCGAGTTATCTTCATTAAGCAACCACTGTGACTGTGTGTGTTGTAATTTGGATTTTAATAAAGCTTCATCAAATTCAATGTACTTTATTGTGCGCATTTCGAGGGAAGCTTTTGAGTCTTCAAAGTTTATTAAGCAAAACTCTTTAAACGAAAAATATGGCAGAAGCACTTTTTCAAGTTGAGCTTTGAGAGTGTGGCTATCATTTATGCCATGAAATGCTTTTAACTCAATTTGTAATTGCTCTAAGTTTAACTCCGCCATGGCCATTCCTAGTTAATAATGCATCGCATATTGCAAATATAGAAAACAGTTTTCAGATTAGCCATAAAAAAACAAAATTAATTTATTAAATTTCATCATCTTATAGAAACTGAAAACTTGGTATAGCAGCTGCTTTCAATTATTAATAAAGTTCAGTGAGGTATGAGTGATGAAAATAGTATGCATAGGCGGCGGACACGGTTTATCCCATATGTTAAGTGCAATTAGACCGCATTGCGCTGATTTAACTGCCATAGTTGCAACCACAGACAACGGCGGCAGCACAGGTAAATTACGTCAAAGCCAAGATGTCGTTGCCCTTGGTGATATTAGACGTTGTTGTTTGCAATTAGCTGATAGTGACTCATTAATCCATCAAGTTTTTCACCACCGTTTTGATGGTGGTGAACTAAATGGTCACAGCCTTGGTAATTTAGCCTTATTAAGCTTAACTGAGCAAACTAACTCAGCAACTCAAGCTGTAGCTTGGTTCAATGCTATGCTGGGTAATTCAGAAACAATTCTTCCTATGTCAGACGAGCCGACCGATTTATTGGCTGTGATGTCATCAGGTATCAAAGTATTTGGTGAATGCGAAATTGATTCACAAAAAGAGCTTCCTGACTATGTAACTCTCTCACAAGACGTAAATGCTGCGCCTGGAGTGGTTCAAGCTATTGAAAACGCCGATATGCTAATAATTGGCCCTGGTAGCTTAATTACCAGTGTAATGCCCGCTATGTTAGTTGAAGACATAGCTAAAGCGGTGCAAAAAACATCAGCATGCCGCGTGTTTATCGAAAATATTGCAAAAGAAGCCAGTGTAATTAAATCGCTTGATATGAAACCGGTTGATTGGCTCGAAGGCATGCTCGGTTACAGCTTTTGTGACTTAAGCATCTCTTTAGATGCGCTTAGTGAAATTGTGTCGCACTTTGACGATGTTGTTAAATCGCCAAACCAACAGCACGACATTGAGCAGTTGAGTAATGTATTTGGCGAAATATTAAAAATGCCGTTGAGACTAGAAGCTGAGCAACTAGTCAGCAGCAATCAAGCTTTGCGCGTGAGTTAGGGTTTGTGCAAATTGGTCTTGCAGTAAGGCAATAAAGCTTTGTAATTCGTCATCATATTGTGATGCCTTCGCTTTTTGCTCGATTTGTTCTGCAAGGCCGCCTACAGCTAATGCCCCGTAGCTACGGCTACTGCTTTTTAAACTATGGGCATTTATTTCGATTTCAGACTGTTTCGTTGCATCAGCAAGATCAGCAACGATTTGGCGGGACTCAGTAATATATACCTGCAAAAGCTGTTTTGCTAGGTCGTCACCAACATCCTGTTGTAATTGCGCGTAGGTCGCAGTATCTATCATGGTCTTACCTTGGAGTGAATATGAAATATAGTGTTATTTTATTTGTAGATTCAAGCTTAATTGGTGGTATCGAAAGCCATTTGATTGCCATGAGTAAGCTCTTAGAACGATACAATATTATGAGCTCGGTACTATTTTATCAAGATCATAATAACCGTGAATTATATAAGCGCTTAGAAAATGCAAATATCACTTTCGGTTTTGCTGGCGGAAATTTAAAAAGCTTGAACGAAATACTAAAAATGTTTCCTCGTTCAGCTTTACTACATACCCATGGGTACAAGGCAAGTATCATGGGCAAGTTAGTGTGTCGCTGGCAAAACCGCCCTTGTATTTCAACCTATCATGCTGGAGAAGCTGGCACGGGGAAGGTTTATTTATACAATAAACTCGACAAACTGCTAAGTTACTTTTCACGCAATTTTGCTGTTTCTAGCAAACTGACTGAAGAGCTTTACAATGCTGAATTACTTGAAAATTTTATTCCAGTAAATGAACCTACTAAAGTTTTAGATCTAAAAAATAATGATGAGTTAAATATCGGCTTTGTTGGGCGTTTATCCCACGAAAAAGGCCCTGATATTTTTATTGAAACTGCCAAGCGATTCAACACAGCAAACTTAAACTTTCACATGTTTGGTGATGGCCCTATGGTCAATAACCTTGATTTATCCGCTGTGACTTATCATGGCCAGTGTGAACAACAACAAATATGGCAACAGCTTGATGTATTAGTGATCTGTTCTCGGGCTGAAGGTCTGCCAATGGTGGCATTAGAAGCAATGGCACAAGGGGTGCTAGTTATTGCATCGCCTGTTGGTCAGTTACCACAGATAATTAATCACCTCTCAAATGGGTTAATGATGACTGAAATTACAAGCGGTGGTTTACAAAAGCAGTTAAACAACGTACTTATGTTAAGCGTTGATCAAAGAAGCTACATGCTAGGCAGTGCACAACGACTTGTTAAACAACGTTTTTCTGGGGAACAGCAATTTAAACAGTTAGATAGAGTTTATAACTCTAGCTTACTTGCATCTCTTCCCAGCTTTTAATTTTACGATAAATGGTTGATGGGCTAACATCCAAAAGAGCTGCAGCTTTTGGAATATTGTTATCACAAGCATCAATGGCTTGCTCAATATAACGTTTTTCTACCAACCAAAGCGGTTCAATATCAGCTTGAGAAAATACTGTTGCTACCTTGCTGATGACAGGAGTGATTTCAGTTGATGATGCAGCAAAGCTTGGTGACGGCATCACCTCTGGGGTTATAGCATTAACCGCTGCTGCGACTGGTTGTGATTGATTTTGTGCGTTTGGTAGTGCTGGGATCATACTCGCTTCAATGTAAGCTTCATCATGCAAAACGAGAATGTTACGGATGGTGTTTTCTAATTGGCGAACATTACCAGGCCAGCCATAGCTCAAAAATAGATTTTTAACGCCTTCTGACATGCCTTTGTATGCGCGGCCTTCTTCTTTACTTATTTTTTTAAAAAGAGCATCGGCAATTTCGATTACATCTTTGCCACGCTGATTTAAAGGCGGTAAGGCAATAGGGATAACATGTAGGCGATAATATAAGTCTTCACGAAAACGGCCTTCCTGCACTTCTAATAAAGGGTCGCGATTGGTGGCACACACAAAGCGCACATCCGCTTTCACTTCTTTTTCGCTACCGACTTGCTGATAACAACCGGTTTGAATAAAGCGCAGTAGCTTACTTTGCAGATTGATGTCCATTTCACATAGTTCATCTAAAAACAACGTACCGCCGTCAGCTTGGCCTGCCGCCCCTTCGCGATTGGCTATCGCGCCAGTGAACGCTCCTTTTAAATGACCGAATATTTCACTTTCAATTAAATCTTTGGGTATAGCTGCACAGTTAAGGGCTACAAACGGTTTGTTAGCACGTGGTGATGCTAAATGTACCGCACGGGCACAGAGCTCTTTACCAGTGCCACTTTCACCAGTGATAAATACAGTGGCTTTACTTACGGATGCTGATTTTATGATTTGGTAAACAGATTGCATTTCTGATGAGCTACCGATCAAATCGTAGTATTTACCGTTCTCGTAAGTGGTTTGATAGCTTTTGACTGTTTGTTTTAAATCTTTAAGTTTTAATGCGTTGTTTACTGTAATGCGAAAACGATCGGCTTCAATTGGTTTTTCTAGAAAGTCACTGGCACCGAGTTTAATGGCTTTGATTGCCATTTCTTTAGTGGCATGCCCTGTTAAAACAATCACTTGTGGAGCTGTGTCTGGGTCTAAAGAGGATAAGATATCTAGCCCGTTCATATCTGGCAGCATAACATCTAAAATCACTAAATCAGGCTCAAATTCCTGTAGAGCAACGACGGCCTGTTCACCATTGTAGGCAATGCATGTTTCGACCCCAGTTGGGATCAAATAAGATTGGTACATCAGCGCTAGCGATTCTGTATCTTCAACAATGAGTATTTTAGGTGGCATTACAGACTTCCTTTATTATCGTTTTATGCTGAGATAAAGTGATTATTTAACAGTTCCTTATTAGTAGCTTAGTGCGTATTTGGCCGGTTTGTAAACTCAAACTTTAGTGTTTATTGATCACAATTAACGAGGCATCGTCGATTTCAGCAGATAACTCAACTTGGCTTGCCTGCCAAAGTGCATAAGCAAACTCTTCACTTTGCAAATTATCGTCACTTAACTTGGCAGTTATTTGATCAACATCGCTTAATTTCTGATTATCAAGCCAACCATCGGTGAATAATAAAATGTGTTCAACGTCATTTACGTCATAACTATAATGTTGATAAACATGATCATCACTAAGGCCCAGTAAGGGATCAGTACCGCTTAGCTGGATCAATTTACCATTTTTGGTTATCACACAAGGCGCAGGATGACCTGCGTTAAACCAGTGAAGTGTGTTATTTTCAATAAAACTTATTAGTAAAGTGACTAGACTAGTTTTACATAACCGTTGTTCATACAGGGCTTGATTCAAGGTGGTTAAAACGTTTTGTATCGGGATTTCTGTCGCTAAACAGCCACTTAAAAATCCCTTGATGGCAAAGCTTTCTTTTAGTGCTGTTATACCGTGCCCCATCATATCGCCAATAATCACAGGCGCTTGCTGCTGGTGGGGGTACATACAAAAATCCCCGCCATTTTGACTGATGATTGAGCCAAAATTATAGGCATTAAACTCGCCTATTTTTTGTTTGGTTTGCATACGTTCTTCATTAATTAAATACTTTAGTGCTGAAAAACGATGCACAATCCGCTCAATGCTTTGGAGTAAACGTGTTTTGCTAACTGGCTTTACTAAATAATCATCAACCCCCAATAGGTTTATGCGCTTTATTAGCTCTTCACTGTCATCACCTGTCAGCATAACCACAGATAAATTAGTTTTTAGGTTAGATTGGTTGAGTTTTTTAAGTAATGGCTCACTGGTTCCATTTTTAAGTTTATGATCAAGCAATAAAATTGTTGCCCCAGAGGTGAGAATTTCTTGCCACCCCGATTCACTGTCTTCACAGCAAATAACTTGAAAATGCTCAGATAAATAAGCATTCAGCAAAGCGAGTTGTGCTTTATCATCGTCTATGTAAATAAGTGTGGGTCGTTTATCTATATTGGTTAAACAAAAAGAGAACGTATTCTGCTGGCCAACAGTTTTATAACAAGCATTTGGAAAGTAATGCTTGATGAGCGCAACCCCCATGCCCCCTTCAACTAACTCGCCACTGTCTAATTGCCAGCCTGATGCTTGTTGATTAAATAAATCATAGCTTGGCATGCTGTCTTTAAATTCAATTAAAAGCTGTTTATCGGGCAGTTTATGCATAGTAAACTGCACATGCATTGAGGTTTCTTGGCTATGGCGTAGCAGATTGGTAAGGTATTCGGTTGCTACTAACCCTGCAGCATCAATATCTTGATTTTTAACACTGATCGCCGTCAAAACATGTTTTAAAATATGGCGAATCTCACTGACTGTAGGCCAATCTAAACTAAATGATTTTTGGTATAAGCAGTCCATTCAGATTCTCAATAAGGTAAAAATAACCAGCGCTGTTTTATAACTTTGTTTAATAAGTACTCTGTGAGTTTAGGCCATTTTGGTTGAAACGCTTTGAGCGTTTTCACGATGCGGCTACCCAATGGAGCAAACTGATGCTGCGCAACAACAATTTTTACGTTATTAACGCCTGCGTGCTCTAGATTTGCCATGCCGTGACATAAAGCTTCTTCGTCGTTATAACCAAGCGATACCGTTAAAAATGTCAGTTCGGTACATAAACTAAGTGCATGCAGCGGTACGTTACCGCGATTACATTTAAGAGCAGGGCTCATATCTAAAAATATATAGTCATATTCTTGCTTTATACGCTCTATGGCATCATTTAGTACGCTTTTATTTTTCACCGATTCAAGCTCTTTAAGGTGCGCCATGGTGAGCAGGTCTACCTGCTCAGTATTGATAATATTCAGCTGACACGAAATATCACTAAAGCACCAAGACTCTGGTTTTTTTGGTTCATCAAACTTAAATGGGTTTAACGGATTTAAGTCAATTATAAGTACTTTGGCTGCTTGCAAACTTAAGCGCTGTGCAACACTAGCACAAAGTGATGTAGAGCCTTCGTTGCCGGTTAACGAAATAAAGCAGATACAACGGGCTTTGCTGTTATCTATTTCGTTACACACGGCTTCAAGTTCTTGGTATTGCGCTGGTATTAGTTTCATAAGCCCACCACTAAAGCTAAAACAGTAATAAAATCTAAGAAGTTTGATTTAAACTGGCTCATTAAGTCCTGGCCTTTGTCTGGCACATACAGGGTGTCGCCAGCCCGTAATACAGGGATATACGCTGAGTTAGGGTTTTTAACGAATTCTTCTAAATCAAATACACGAGACTGCTCTTTACAGCATGAATGATTTACCACCACGATTTTGTCGATAAGCGCTGAGCTTGATGGGCCGCCCGCTTCTGCTAATACGTCAAGTACGGTCATAGTGTCATCAAAGCTATAACGACCTGGCTTTTCAACCGCACCCATAATACGAACTACTTGCTCTTTCGGTGTACGTAGCCAGTCTTTATCTTTTTCTGGAATGTAGATAGTATCGCCCGGTAACACATGCGGGAATAAAGTTTCATCACCGGTTTCAAAATACAGTGCAAGGTTTAATTTGCTTACTCTTGCTGCATTGCCGTTACGATGAGTAATACGAATATTGCGTAAATCGGCGTTATCTGTAGGGCCATCAGCGGCGGCTAAAATGTCGATAAAGTGCATATTTGTATTAAATGCATAGCGACCTGGTGAGCCCACCTGCCCCATAATATAAATTGATTTGCTTGATTCTTGACGGATCCATTGAGACTTATTGTCTGCAGGGTCAACCGGTAGCTCTTCAACAATAATGGTGTCGCCAGCCAATAAGTTAGGTAATGCGTATTTACCCGAATCATTAATCGTGTATTGCTCTAAATCAAAACGTTTAGTGATTTCGCCGTTTCTAACAATTTTAATGTCATTGATGTTTGCCCCTTTGGTTGGACCGCCGGCATGGGCAAGTAAGTCTGTAAAGTCCATTTCAGGGCTCCACTCATAGCGGCCTGGAGATAAAATGGCACCAATGATTTTGATGGCACGTTTAGGCGGTACTTTTAACCAGCTTTTTTCATTTTGATCGGTTTTTTCTGGTACAAAAATTACATCACCTGGGTTTAGATTAGGCACTTTTACAGCAATGAGCCCTTCACTGTAGCCTTGCAGGTCAAACAGGATGCTTTCGCCGGCTGGCGTTAAGATTTTTATTTGACGCGTTTCGGCAAAGCGAGTTGGCCCACCTGCATTGGCAAGTATGTCTAAGAAGCTGGTGTTATCTGCTGCTTCATAAGCGCCAGGCTTTTGTACTTCACCCATGATATAAACTGTTCTTGAAGTGGTATTTACATCATCCACCATAATAGGCACATAAATAGTAGAACCCGCTTTTAGCTCTGGCATAGTGTCGTTATTAGGTTTATCTAAATACGCTTTTAAATCGAACACGACTGGGGTTTTATCTACGATAACGCGAATTTTGGTTACATCTGCATAGCGGGTTACACCCTCAGCACGCATTAGCGCATCAAGTACACTCATGTTTTCTTTAAATGAAAAGCTACCTGGGTTATGTACTTCACCAAGTAAAGTAATAGCACTGTTATCACTTGCATCACCTGATGCACTTAAGGTTTGTGCATCAAAGTCAATTTGTACGTTACCTAACAGCGGAGACACTGGCACAAAGACCGTGTCAGCGCTTTGTAATGCAGGTAATAAATCAATGTTGCCTGAATCTAAGTAGGCTTTATAGTTAAACTCAATCATCTCGGTGCCACGGCGAATTTGTAAACGGTCTAATTGAGCGCCTGGTTTTAAGCCGCCTGCACGGGCGATGACCATTTGAATGTTGCCATCTTTAGGAATACTTACTTGTGATGGGTCGTTCACATAGCCCATAACATTGATAAAAATATCTCGTGAGTGAATTTCGACATAAAAGTCATCCATCGCCACATAAATTTCACTTAATGCTGTGTGTAGTTGGCTTTGCACATCATCTAGCTGTAAGCCAGCTACTTTAAAACGACCTAGCTCAGGTAAGGTAATAGCGCCTTCTTTATCGACTTCAAACGGTTCGCTAAATTCAGCTTCACCTGGTAGGTATAAGTAAAGTTTATTACCGACTTCAATCTCTTCTGCGAAAGTAGGTAATGCGAATATAAGTAAGCAAAGTAAGATTAACTGTTTCATGTTATTGCTCCTTAGGACCATTTAAGATTTTGGTCCAGCTGGATAATGCATGTTTTTGTTTAGTGGCTTTATCGTCACTCATGTCGATAATAATTGCCTCTACACGCCTATCTGAATGACGTTTTGAGCGTGAGTCAGGTTCGTCGCTGTACGGCGTTAAACTACCTTGTGTTAAGGTTGTTATTGTTGCTGGGTTTACACCATAAATACCTAACCAGTGTTTTACTGTTTCTGCACGCTTAAGTGCTAACTCATAGTTGTTTTGTTGCTGACCACTAATGTCAGCATGACCAACAAGCAGTAAGTTAACCTCATCAACTTGTTTAATTAAGTCAGCCGCTTGTGCTAAACGTGTAACGTATTTAGGAGTAACCTGAAAATCATTCAATGAAAACTGATTATCACTATTTAAAAGCTCAGTGATCTGGTCTTTAATTGATGCTGTCATGTTTTTTTCAGTGTTAGTAACGCCTGCACATTGGCTCATCGCATTAACCGTTTCAAAGTGCTTCGCAAGCTGATTTAAACCGTGATAGTGAATAAGTAAATCATGCTCAGCATCAGACCACATTTGTGCTGCTATTAGGCGTCTTATACGGTTTTCGTATATTTGTGCTTTTAGCAGTTGAGCTGGCATACATTGCTGTATCCCCTGTGCTTTTAATAAATCTAACTTTAAAACATGATGTTCAAATTCGCTCATTACCACGGTTTCTTGTGTGTCGTAAATCATCTCGTGTTGTTCATCAGTAAGCGGATAATTTTGATATTTTTCAGCCCAGCCTCCTTGCCCCTCATCAGGCCAAGAAGCACATCCACCAAGCGTTAGCAAAATGATTGTAAATAGTATGTGCTTCATAAATCACCTCACGCGATATCAGCTTGTTCGATAAATGGAATCGTCTTATCAACTCTTAATAGACTCATTAATTTGTGTGGTTGCCCAGACACATTAAGCAGTGATAGTTTTTGTCCTTTTTTCTCGATGCGTTTGTACAGGAACACCATGGCACCAATTCCAGATGAATCAATAAATGTGGTAGAGCTAAAATCGAGTACCACACTTTGCTGTTTGCCATGCGCAACTTCTTCAAACTGATCTTTAAAGCCATCGACGGCTAGACCAGAAAAGTCACTAGGTAGTGAAATTAGTTTGGTATCGTTAGAAAATGATGTGTTGTTAGCCATGATCTTCACCTTAGTTAAATTGGTTAGTCATAGTAACTAGTACAACTAAAATGCCAGTTTATAACGTTTTGAAATTTAAAGACTAAATGATGGGGCGATGCATAATGCAATTAACTTTTTGCTGTTAATTTGCATTATGCAACGTGATTTGCTTAATTTATTTTGCAAAAAGGACGTGGTTTACTGCCCTTTGCCCGTAAAGACAACTTGTAATGTTTTAATCACAATTGAAAACTCAAGTTTCACCCAAGCACGCGGTGAAGACATACTCAGTGAATAGGCGTAATCCCAGCCAATTTTACTGCGAGCATCGTCTATAGTTTCGTCATAGCCGTTCATCACTTGGGCAAGACCAGAAATACCTGGTTTAACACCGTAAGTACGCTGGCAAAAATAAGGGATGTCTTTTTCTAATTTGCCATAAAATACAGGGCGCTCTGGTCTTGGACCAATTAGAGACATCTCGCCTTTAAGCACATTAATTAATTGCGGAAGTTCGTCAATTCGTGTTTTACGCATAAAGCGCCCTACTGCCGTTATTCTTGGGTCATCTTTACTAGCCCATACAGCGCCAGAACGTGACTCAGCATCAACCACCATAGAGCGAAACTTGTAAACATAAAATAACTCAACGAAGTCATCTGAGCTTTCACCCACTCTAAGTTGCTTAAAGATGATAGGACCTTTAGATGTTAGCTTTATAGCCAGCGCTGCAATTAAACAAACAGGCCAAACAAGACTTAGCGCAAATAAGGCACCTGTAATATCTAAGCTTCGCTTAATGATTTTAATAATCGATTTTGTTGGTTTTTTACTTGCCGTTTTCACCCGTTGCCATGGGTTATTAAAATAACCTTGCTCGTAACGGATGATCCCCCAAAGTGCTAAAAAGTAGCTATTTAAGATGTAATTCACTTTATCGACGATAGGAATATGTTTTTTAATCTCGAATAGCGTTTTAATCGCTTGCACGGTATGAAGTGATAAAATTGCTGTTGCGATAAGTTCAGACCACAACGATTGCGACACGAGGGCTTCTAAAAAGACACAGACATAAATACCCGCTAAAATAACTGGCATCACTCCACGTAGGACTTTATGCGAAAAGAAATTTAGACACGTCCAGCCTAAGCGCGGATTAAGTAATAAAAGCAGTGCTTTAATCTGCTGCCAGTTACCAGCGCCAACACGTACTCTGCGTTTATAATCTTCGCTTTGTTCGTCGCATTCACGTTCGTAAATGACAACATCTTCATCGACAACGGCTTTACCCCCTTTGCTTAAAGCTTTCATTGAGAGCACGAAGTCGTCGTTAATGGTGTTTTTCTCTAATTCATTTGCATACTCAGCACGCATGGCAAACATAGCTCCTGGTACGCCAATCACAGCGCCAAGGTTTGACTCAGATTTTTTCACTTGGTTTTGGTACTGCCAGTAGGCTTTTTGCGCATCTTGTGCATTTTCATCTAAGGTGTAAACACCTGTCGAAATTGCCACTTGCGGATCACTAAATTGCTTAGCCACTTTGTTTAATGCATCTATACTCAATAAAGCACTAACATCAGTGAACAGTAAAATATCATTGTGATATTTTGCCATCCCCATCAAGGTATTTAATCCTTGTACTTTCCCTTGGTTTTCATCACGATGATGAAAGTAACACTGCACGCCTTGTTTATGTAATACCTGCTGTGCTTTAAGAGCTTGTTGATAGCTTTTATCGGTGCAACCATCAAAATAAGCATGAATAGAATAATGATGTGTGTCATAAACTAATGATGCTAAGTTATAAAGTTTTTCTGCAATATGCTGTTGTTCATTGTACGCACACATCAAAACAGCAATATTCGGTTTATAGTTGTCATCAAAAACGGCTTGCTTGTTGTGCTTTTGCTTTTTGCCTGCAACACACTTTAGCAGTAATGGGTAGCCAACATGATGATACGCAACAATACACATTAAAATGATAAATAATGTAGTAAAAATAGTCATGGTTGGCTCCTACACTGCTAATGCAGAATATAAATTGTCGTATTTACTACTCATGGTTTTTGCATCTGCGACTGCAATAGCATGATGACGAATGCAAAGACCATGTGGCAGTTTACATGTTCTCAAAATAGCCGGTGCAAGCTTGTTAAACTCGTTCAAAGACACTAGTTCACCTTCGTTATCTGTGAGAACTTCATGAATACCACCTACATCAGACGCTACAACTGGAATACCACATGCCATGGCTTCAATAATCGATAATGGCAAACCTTCACGTTGTGAATACAAACACATAACATCAATGCTTGAATAAAAGGCTCGCATATCGTGAACGTTGCCTAAAAAGTGCACACGGTTGTTAAGCCCTAAATTACGTACCAAGTTCATTAAAATAACTTTTTGATCGCCATCTCCAGCAAAAACCATATGGTATACTTCAGGTAAGTAATGCAATGCATGAATAAGATCTTTGTGTCCTTTTCCCGCAATTAACCTTGCAGCACAGCCAACTAGCTTAACTTTGTGGGGTAAATTGAGCTGATTTCTGGCGGTTGATTGGTTAATTGCAACAAAATTATCGCAATCTATACCATTTAAAATTGTGCGCTCAGGAATGATTGCTGTTTTAGCTCTAAACTCATCGGCAACAATGTGTGCATCTGCAACCCAATAAATGTTAGTTAGCGAATCAAGTAATTTAGTGAAAGTACATTGTTTAACATTGTTTAAATACCAGGCATCATGAATTGTTGATATGTGACGAACTGAATCACCCGACAATGCGCACGCTAAGCCCGCATAAATAACAGGGCCAACATGATGACTGTGAATAATATCGATATCATGCTCTTTTATTAATGCCTTTATCTTTGCGATAACAGAAATACTCACGCCTGGTTTTTTGTTTAAGCAAATAACACGATGGCTAAATTCTTCTAATTCTGGCCACTGTTCAAAAGCAGAGTGTCTGTCTCCTTCGAGCGAAACAATAATACTCGAGCTACTAAATTGACTGTTTTTGAGCAAAGTAATTGCCATTTTTTCTAGGCCACCTACTTGTAGGTGTTGAACTAAGTGCATGACATTCATGATTTATCTCCTTCAATATTACCGAAGTTAGTTTCGGCATTGACGATAGGAAGTACTGTTACCACCTCTGCGCTGGTAAGTTTTTCTATGGTTTTAATATCTTTTAAGTGACTATCACAAAGTGCAGCAACAAATACGCTTGCACTACCTGTGAAAATCCCAAGCACAATGCCAACGATAACGGTCATCAGCATTGAGGTATTGATAGGTTGTGTTGGGCTATAAGCTCGTTCGATAGTTTTAACTTTGTCAGGTCCTTCGTATTTAACTAATTTGCCTGTGACTCTGGCCATTTCGTAACGGCTAAGCATGTCTTTATAAAGTGACTGTTTAACATCGTAATCACGCTCTAGTTTACGTAATTGTCTTTCTACATCACTGGTTACTAACAGACGTTCACTGACAAGCTGCACTTGCTCTTCGAGCATTGCAAATTCTTGCTCTTGCTGAAGTAAATTATTACGGGCCTCTTCAAGCGCAAGAAGTTGTGAAACTAAAACGCTGTTCTCTTTACCATCACCGGACGGAAGCGTATTCACCATTTGCCATAACTGATCAAGATTCGTTGTGTCTAGCTCTTCACTAGATGCTAACAGCGCCTGTTGGCGACTTTTTAAGTTTGCCAGTGTGCGTTTTTTCTCGATAATCTTGCTATGTTTATCGGTATAGCGTGTTCTCAAAAGACTTAATTCAGATTCAGTACGAATTATCTTCTCTTCTAAATTGCCTAAAATTGGATTGGCTTGTCCAACTTTACTCACTAAGGCATTCAGTTTTGCTTTAGCCCCTGAAAGAGCAATCAGCTTTTGTTGTTTTTCACTTAGTAAGCTGTCGAAGGTTTGACGATTGCTATGTAAAACATCGGGTAAGGTGTTACTGTTTTTGGTTTTAAAATCAGCCAGTGCTTCTTCAGATAACTCAAGTTCTTCGCGTAAACTATCCAGCTGCTTAAAGAAAAACTGCTCAGAAGTATCAAGTGACGCCTTTGTTGGTGCTAATAAACGTTCAATAAATTTTTCTACCACCTTTTCAAGCACTGGCTTCATTTGTGATTGGTCATGCCAAATAAAGTTAATGCGGACCAGCTCATCGCCAATTAACGAAAGTGATAACGCTTTAGATAGTTTTTGATGAATTTCTTCAACTTGTTTTGGCGTAGCATCTTCAGCTATTAATTGGGTTTCTTTTGCTACAGCAATAAGTACCTTACGGCTGATAACTAAGGTACGCAGTGCTGCCATACGATCAGAAAGCTGAAACGAGAAAGACAGATCATCTAAGTAAGGATTAAGTAGTGCTGACTCTTCAATTAAGATGGTTGCGTGATTGGTATATTGTTTTTGCGCAGATAAACCAAGTGCAATGACGACGATTGGCACAATGCAAAACGGAATAATAAAGAGCTTAATACGCGTGTAAAGCGCATAAAGCCCTAAATAAATTAACCGTTTGATCTGCTCTTTAACTAACATACTTTACCTTTTGCTTTGCATTTTGCGAAATTGCTCGGTTTTAATTTGCAAATTGATAAAAACAACCGAGATTTCTATAGATAGTTAGTTAATTGCAGTTAGTGAGCCAAAATGAAAAAATCCGCATCTTGTACTGGTACAAAATGCAGCTTTGGGTAGAAAGGCTTGTTTAGCAAAACCTAAGTTGTTTACAGACTAACTTGGCTTTTGCTTGCCAGCTATGATCACTTGCCTGCTGAGATTGATTTGCTCGCCAATTCAAGTTGTTTGATTTACTTAGACTAACAGCATAGTCTACACGCTCAATAAATCCCTGGTGGTTGTCTGCTATCAATATGGTTTCTTGGTATGGGTTAACCGCAGCAAAGCGTGTTGTCACAATAGGTGTGCCTGTGGCAATGTATTCTTTTAATTTAAGTGGATCACAGGCTCTGATCTGCTCATTGTCAACAAATGGTAAGATAGATACCTGCCAATGCTGAGAAAATGAAGCTAAGCGATGATGATCTACAGTCGGTATATGGGTTACATTGTCTAACTTGAGGAGAGCAGAGAAGTCTTCGACAAGGTGGCCTATCAATACTAATTGATACTCAGGCCTTTCTTTGGCTAGTCTCAACAGTAAGGCTTTATCGAGCCAAGCATTCAAGGAGCCGTAAAAACCAATAATAGGTTTGCTTATTCGCTCTAGTTCAACGGCTTTTGTGGTTTGCGTGGTAAAAAGTTCTAAATCGACGCCGTGAGAAAGCATTTTAACTTTAGACTTTGGCATTTTGTTGGCAAGAAACTCACTCACAACATAGATGGTGTCTGATTTTGCGATAAGGTCACTTTCAAAAGGCGCGACCATTTTATGATCAACACCCGCAAGTGCCGAGAAGTCATCTCCACAGTAATAAATGACTTTATCCTGCACTCGCGGTGAAATTAGACTAATTGCAGTAGGCACACTAAGCCAATAAACAATTGGCTCATCATCTATGAAACCTTTTTGATTAAAAATCCATTTATTAAATAGCCTTACTATAACGTTATCGTGCCAAGGTAAAAACGCTAATGTGTGTGCTGTTAAATTAATGTTTTGGCTAGTATTCGTTGTTTCAGCTTTTGGCCTATTGCGCTTAGATAAAAAAAGGCTTTTTAATTTATTAAAAACTCGTTTCACATCAATCAAGCGAAGTGTTGGTTTTCGCATACCAATCGAGTTAATCCAAATAACCTGATGTTGTTTTGCTAGTTGTTTAAATAGGTGCTGTGTACTACTTGGGTGGCTTTGCCAGTCTTCGCCGAATACAATAAACTTCATAGCGAATCCTCCAGCTGTTTAACAATTTTTGCTGGATTACCAGCAACAATAGTATTTGCTGGCACATCTTTAGTAACTACAGCACTTGCAGCAACTATGGCACCCTCGCCTATTGTTACACCTGCAAGCACAGTTGCGCCGGTGCCTATCCAAGCGCCTTGTTTGATAATGATATCGCCAACTTGTGAATCGTCATCAGGCTCACCAAGAGCACGACGTTCAGAGTTTAGAGGGTGACCAGGAAAGCCAGCTAAAAATACCCTGCCCGCTAAACGCACATCATCTTCTAGTACAATTTTACGACCAACAGAAAACGCATTTTGCCAACCAATATCCACATTACTACCAATAATCAGTTTGGGGGGGTAATTACCATGACTACGCCCACAAAAAGTGCTGATGCCACTAATTCGCGTGTTGTCATTACAGCTAATTTCAAGTTTTCCTAATATTTGCGGCATGCCAGAATACAGGTATAAATTTGCTTTTGAGCCCTTAATTTGGCTTTTAAATAGTGGTGTGTAATAAAAAATGCGCCCTAGCTCACTTACTAAAGTTTTAACCAATAAATGCAGTTTATATATTAATGAATGAATACCTGGGATCACCCACATTTGCGGATTGCGAATCGATTTTGCAACTTGAAAAAGCGATTTTGCAATTGCACTGTCGCTTGATTTAAGCCAGTGTTTAATTTGTTCACTCATGTGAAGTCTCCCTTTGTTTATCAATTACAAGCTTTTCTAAGGCAATAGTTAAAGCAAGAATGATATAAATAGGCCATGTAAATGCCTGAGTTAAAAAGGTTCCTGATACCATAAAGCCAATTAGGCCGCCCTTTAGCGCTTTCGCATTTACATCTATTTGTTTGTCATTAATCTGTTTATTGATTAAAAAAACACGGTTTAAGGTGCGATAAATACAGGCAATCACGAGTACAAAAATGCATATTCCTACGATGCCTGTTTCACCTAACACCTGAAACCATGTACTGTGTACTGCATGATTCTTGCCATCCCAATGTGGGCTATAAAAATAGTAGTTAACGACAAAGTTATTAACCCCAACCCCAGTTAATGGATTATGTATCGCCATATTGATTGCCGCTTGCCATGCGTAGATACGGCCCATTGCTGATTCATCTACTCCCCCTTCGTGTGAGCCACCACTTTGCCTGTCTGCGATACCCGCAAATGCAACCATAGCTAACATGCCTACCGCACCAATACAGCCAACAACAATTGGGTTTTTAACTTTTTGATAAATGAAAAAACTAAGTACAGCAGCAATGCCGAGTAAACCACCTCGACTTTGCGTCGCAACTACGCCACTAATTGCCGTGATCAAACAGATAAAGGCTATGATACGTCTTAGTTTATGCGCATTTGAATCAAACACTTCGGCTGCTAAAAAAGACACAGGGAACATCATTACCAGCGATAAATCGTTTGGGTCACCTAACTGTGAACGCAGCTCACGAGAAATAGTGACGCGGGTTCCTTCAACTAGACCAATTCCATTCATTTTGTTACTCAGGGCAACCAAGGCAATAGCGGCTCCTGAGATCATGATGCCAATTCTAACCACATTAAAATGCTTTAATGTGCTCATCCACCAGGAGATTGCAAATACCATAATAAGTACTTTTGTCAGTACTCCTGACCAGTACTCCATCGCTAAACCCCGATTAGAGGCACTAAAAACACAAACAGTCAGCCAAATAAACCAAGCAAAAAATATCAAATGATTAGTATGCCAGTGTGGCTTTAATTTTTGTGAGATAAACAGATGCCAAACTATTCCCAATAAGGATGCAAGCGCGAGTAACTTAGGAATTTTAAAAGGCATTAAAAAAGGAAAAGCTTCGTGCAATCTAAAGTAGCTGAATAAAATAAACAAAATTATAAAGGCCACACTTACCTTCACTGCAGTGAAAGCGGCAAAAGGTAATAGCAGCAATGCAAAAACTGCTATTGGGCCTAATGTGGCATAGGTAACAACCACAAGTAAGGTTACTAAAATGCCATTAATGAATAATTGATTTTGTTTATAGTAGTTGAGCATAGTGATGCTCCTTCATTAAGCTTTTTATTACTTGCTTAATTAATGCTCTATATTGATAGGCCAGACCAACAAGATAGATAAAGCATATGATCCATTTAGCAAAACTAAGTTCGCTAAACTGTAAAGTGATGAGTGTTATAGATCCTAATGCTAACCAGCTTGGTATTAAGGCCGCAAAATTTAGCTTTAGAGGTTCTAAATGCTGACTAACAGAGTAAAGGCAAACTAATTTAAAGCTTTGCATAATGATTAACGCCAAAATAGCGCCTTCAACTCCAAGTTTAGGCACTAAAAAGTACAGTAAGCTAAGACCTAAAAACGCTGTAAAGAAGTTTATAATGGATACAAACACCCCATTTTTGTGCATGTAGCAACCAATATTAAAAATATCGCTATGATGGCGTATGGAAACAACAATAATTAATAGAATCAGCCAGCTATCTTTACCGTGGTATTCAGTAGGTAGCACTGAGTTTAGTGCGATTGGTGCTAGCACACTCATTAAAACACACATAGCTAAGCCTGCATTTAATGAGGTTATTGCATAATTTTGATATTGCGTTTTATCTTGCTTAATTAAGCTAAAACGCTTGGCGAACCACCAAAGCCTAATTGGCTCAAAGGTAAACGAAGTAATAATGGCAAATTGCGCAGCTACGTAATAACTAGCCAATACACTCTCGTTAAATTCGGCAACGATGAACCAGTTCTCAGCCCCATTACCAGCATACACAAACAAACCTGATGCGATAATTGAGGTTAAGAAGGCAGTCTGTGATTTTTTTATTTTCCAGCTAAAGCGTGAATAGCTGACTTTAAGAGCACTTCTCATGTCACTTAAGCTTAAACACATTATAATGAAAGTGCAGACAACACCAGAAACCATTACACCGGTTACACTAAGGCCGAGGACTAATAAAGTGATTGTTAAACAAGTTTGTATGACAGCATGCGCAATACTAAAAAAACAATACTTTTGCGCGTAACCAAATAACCGATAGTAGGTGTACGGGATAGCAAGTACCGAGGCAAAAGTTAAATTTATAATAAGTAACCTAAAATCAATTACCTTTATTTGTGCAGGTAAAGTTGTGATTATTTGCTCGCTAAATACAAAGCTACAGACTAAGAATAACGCGCTAAAGCAGATTGTTAATACCAGAGCATCTCTAAATAATGCCATTTTCTCACGAAAAGATGTGTACTGTTGTTTTAGTAATAGCTCGGGTAAGCCAAGAGAAACCACTAAAGAGCATAGCGCCGACATGGTCACTAAAAAGTTCAGCTCACCAAACTCGCTCTTTTCTAAAAAGCGAGTTGTAATTGGTAAGAGCAAAAAGCCCAATCCTTTCACTGCAAAGATTGCTAGAGCAAAATAACCGATTTGTTTTAAGCTACTCATAAAACCTCCCTATAAAGATTCAACCCATTTGGAAAGCTGCTGTGCTTGCTTAACTGCGTTGTAATGCTCGTTAACATGTTGCTTTGCATTTTGACCAAGCAGATAACGCTTATGTGGTGATAGTTGGTGAAATTTATAAAGC